>WYBS01000049.1 GCA_011525755.1 Planctomycetaceae bacterium | reverse complement strand
TTCCTCGCCCGCCGCTACCGCGTCGAGAGCCGGCTCGGGACGCTCCTCGACCCCGTGGCCGACAAGCTCGCCCAGCTCACGGGCCTCTTCACGCTCGCGTGGGCGCCGCACCCGGTCTTCACGCAGATCCCGGGATCCTTCCTCTCGCTCGTCCTCATGCGCGAGATGCTCCTCGTCTACGGCGCCTTGCGCGTCCGGCTGAGCCGCGGCTCCGTCCACGTGAAGCCGCGCCTCGAGGGCAAGGTGAGCACGGGCGCCATCTTCCTCCTCCTCCTCGTCGCGTGCCTCGGGGCGCCGCCATGGGCCGTCAGGGTCCTCTGCGTCGCCGGGGCGCCGTTCGTCCTGGTCTCGGGCGTCCGGTACGTGATCGACGGCCACCGGCAGATGAAGGAGGGGGGCTCGGGGGGCAGGCCGGCGGCCGCCCCTACCGGAGGTGGTACGTGACGATCACCGCGACCACGAACCACGCGAGGTGCGGCACCTCCATCCACCCCGTCGCGCGGATGCTCCGAAGGGGCCGCTGCCGCAGCGCCTCGATGCTCCCCGGCACGAAGGCGAGCAGGAGCCACGGGCTCACCGACCCCGCCGCCGCGAACGGCACGAGCACGATGTAGAGCGCGGCCTGGCTCGCCAGCACGAGCGAGCGCCACGCGTCGGCGGCGTGGCCGCGCCAGCGCGCCTCGTTCCGCGCGCGGATCGCGATGAACCGCGTCGCGAAGTACGCGAGCGTGAGCCCCCACGCCGCGAACGCGTACGCGACCATGTCCTGGTGCGCGACCGCGACCGTCGCCGGGAGCACGAGCGTGAGGCAGGCGCCGCCCACGAGGCGCACGAGGAAGCTCCGGTGGCGTCCGTGGCGGCGGAGCGCGAGGTCGCCCGCCGTGAGGAGGATCCCCGCGCAGGCAAGCGGCACGAGGAGGTAGACGTCGTAGCTGTACACGAGCCACGCCGCCCCGCCGAGGAGCGGCGCGGCGTAGGCGAGCGCCCAGAGGACCGCCGCCACCCCCCCGCGCCCCCCCACGATCACGCGGAGCGGCTCCTGGATCGCGAACCCGAGCAGGAAGAGGATCGTCAGCACCGCCGCCGGGATGCCGCGCACGCCCGGCACCGCCCATGCGAGCGCGATCGCGGCGAGGAGCATCGCCCACGCGCCGTGCTCGCGGGGGATCCAGAGGCGTCGGCTCATCGTACGGGCTCGAAGTGCGCCGTGAAGTGGCGGAGGTAGGGAGGCTCCCAGGTGATCCGGTACCCGGGAACGCGATCCCGCTCGGCCAGGAGGTCGGCGAACACCTCGAGCACGTAGTCTACATGGCTCTGGGTATAGACGCGCCGCGGCATCGCGAGCCGCACGAGCTCGTGCTGCGCCGCGGCCCCGAACATGACCGTCCCGATCTCCACCGCCCGCACGCCCCCCGCGAGGTAGAGCGCGTTGACGAGCGCCTGGCCCGCGAGGAACTCCTTCGGGATGTGCGGCAGGGTCGCCTTGGCGTCCACGTAGGCGGCGTGGCCCCCCGGCGGCTCGATCACCGGCGCGCCCCGCTCCTTGAGGCCGTGGCAGAGGTAGCGGACCGACGCGATCCGGTAGGCCATGTACTCGTCGCGCACCACCTCGCGGAGCCCGACCGCGATCGCCTCGAGGTCGCGGCCGGCGAGGCCGCCGTAGGTCGGGAAACCCTCGGTGAGGATGAGGACGCTCCTCGCGCGCGCCGCGAGCGCGTCGTCGTTCATCGCGAGGAACCCGCCCATGTTCACGAGGCCGTCCTTCTTCGCGCTGAACGTGGAGATGTCCGCGAGCCGGAACATCTCCTGGGCGATCTCGCGGAGCGTCCGGCCCTCCTGGCCCGGCTCGCGGTCCCGGATGAACCACGCGTTCTCCGCGAAACGGCACGCGTCGAGGACGAGCGGGATCCCGTGCCGGTCGCACACCTGCCTCACCGCGCGAAGGTTCGCCAGCGAGACGGGCTGGCCGCCGCCGCTGTTGTTCGTGACCGTGACGATGATCGCCTCGACCTTCCTCTCGCCGGCGTTCGCGATCTCGCGCTCGACGGCGTCGAGGTCGAGGTTCCCCTTGAACGGCGCGGCCTCCGTGAGGCGGCGCGACTCGGGCGAAGGGCAGTCGACGCAGCGCGCCCCGCTCTGCTCCACGTTCGCGCGCGTCGTGTCGAAGTGCGTGTTCGCGATCGTCGTCATCCCCTTGCCGCCGAGCAGCGAGAAGAGGATGCGCTCGGCCGCGCGGCCCTGGTGGGTCGGGATCACGTGGCGGAAGCCGGTCAGGTCCTTCACCTCCGCCTCGAAGCGGAAGAACGACTCGGAGCCCGCGTAGGACTCGTCGCCCCGCATCATCCCCGCCCACTGCTCGTTCGACATGGCCGAGGTGCCCGAGTCGGTCAGGAGATCGATCAGGACGTCGCCCGCGTGGAGGTAGAAGGGGTTGTAATGGGCCCGCCTCAGGAGATCCTCGCGCTCCTCGCGGGTCGTGAAACGGAGCGGCTGGACGACCTTGATGCGGAAGGGTTCGATGATCGTGCGAATCATGCTGTCCTCGCCTCCGCCAGCAGCGCCTCCGCCACCCGGGCGTATGCCGCGCGCGGATCCTTGTGCCCGTCTGCCTCGTCGAAAGCGCCCGCGAGCCGCCGCACATCGTCGCCGCGGATCACCTGGCGCGCCATCTGGAAGAGGACCTCGTCCTCCTTGCGGATGTGCTGCCGGAGCAGCGCCACGTATTCGAGCGACTCCTGGCAGAGCGCGCCGCGCCGGCCGAGCCGGAGCTGCTCGCGCATGCGCCCCACGTGGGCGCGTCCGACGACGTGCTCGTCGCACATGACGCCGATCGGGCCCATCTCGCGCGGGATCCCGTGCGTCTCGAGCACCGGGAAGAGCTGCGCCTCCTCCTTCGCGTGGTGGACCCCGTCCGCGAAGGCAGAGAGGAAGTCCAGCGCGCGCTCGTAGAAGGAGACGGGCATCTCGCGCTCGGCCGCGAGCTCCATCGCATCGAGGACCTTCTCGATGATCCGGTGCTCGGCCATGAGGGTGTCGATCGGGTCTTGCACGGGGGTCCTTTCACACGGTGCGGGACCAGCGGGGGCGGCCCCGGTGGCGGCCCAGGTAGGCGTCGAAGATCATGCAGACGTTCCTCACGAAGAGCCGCTCGAGGACCGTTATGCCCTTCGCATCGACCCGGACGAGCCCGTCCTGCTCGAGGGCGAGGAGCTCGTCGAGCTCCCGGCGGAACGTCTCGTCGAAGCGGATCCCGAACCGCCGCTCCACGTCCGCGCGGTCGAGCCGGAAGTTGCACATGAGCTCGGTGATCACGTGGCGGCGGAGCCGGTCGTCGGGCGTCGGGGCGTAGCCGCGCTCGGTCGCGAGCCCCCCCTCCTCCGCGGCGCGCTCGTACGCGTGGAGCTTCCTCTGGTTCTGGAAGAAGGTCCCGTCGAGGTCGCCGATGGCGGATAGGCCGAGGCCCACGAGGTCGTTCCCGCGCCTGACGGTGTATCCCATGAAGTTGCGCCAGAGCCCGCCCTCGCGGGCCGCGCGCGCGAGCTCGTCGTCCGGCAGCGCGAAGTGGTCCATCCCGATCGGGACGTAGCCCGCCGCCGTGAGCATCCGCACGGCCGACGCGAGCAGCGCCGCCTTCGTCTCGGCCTGCGGAAGGTCCCCGACGTCGATCCTGCGCTGGTGGCCCTTGAGCCAGGGGACGTGCGCGTAGCTGTAGATCGCGAGGCGGTCGGGCCGGAGCTCGGTCACCGTCTTCAGGGTCCTCTCGAAGCTCTCCTCCGTCTGCCGCGGGAGGCCGTACACGAGGTCCAGGTTCAAGGAGGTGAAGCCGAGCTCCCGGGCCTTGCTGGCGAGCGCCGCGGCCTGCTCGTAGGTCTGGTGGCGGCCGATCGCCTCCTGCACGTCCGTCGCGAAGTCCTGGACGCCCGCCGAGAGGCGATTGAAGCCGAGCCCCTTGAGCGTCTCCAGGTGCTCCGGCGTCGTGACCCGCGGGTCGACCTCGATCGCGATCTCCGCGTCCGGGTCGATCGCGAACCGGTCGGAGAGCATCCGGAAGAGCCGCCGCATCTGGTCCGGCGACAGGTAGGTCGGAGTCCCGCCGCCCCAGTGGAGCTGCGTGACCTTGCGGCCGCGCCCGAGGAGCCCGGCGACCGCGGCGATCTCCTTGTCGAGGAAGCCCAGGTATCGCTCCGCGACCTCGTGGTGCCTCGTGACGACCACGTGGCAGCCGCAGAAGAGGCAGCGCTCCTCGCAGAAGGGCAGGTGCACGTAGAGGCTCAGCGGCCCTTCCCGGCGCGCCGCCTGCCCGAGCGCGACGCGGTAGGCGTCGGTCCCGAGCCCCTCGTGGAGCTCGAGCGCCGTCGGGTAGGAGGTGTAGCGGGGTCCGGGCCGGTCATACCGGCGGACCAATTCGGCGGTCGTCAGGGGCATTGCTACCGGAAATGCAATTCCCGAACCGCTCCATCCGCGGGGGGATCGGAGCCCTCGATGGGGAAGGTTCCGCGGACGGATCCCCGCCCCCTGGGCAAGGAAGGAGGGGGGCCCGGGGGGCCGGGTCCCCCGGAGCCCCCTCCTATCGGGAATCGCCGGCCAGCGCCTCGGCCCAGCGCGACCCCTTGTGGGCCGAGAGGACCGCCTTCGCCTCCGACGGTTTCGGCGGGAACCCCTTCGCGAGGAGATCCGTGCACGCCTTCTGCGCAAGGGCCTCCCCTCGCCAGCGGAGGGCCGCGTCGGCGGCCCGCGCCGCGAGCGTCTTGTCCTCCACGAGCGCCGCGAGCTCCCTCAGCCACTCGCAGCCGCCGACGAAGTCGGGCATCGGGTTCTTCTCCTCCTCGAGCAGCCGGATCTGCCACCCGATCGCCTCGTTCATCGCGGGCATCGAGAGAAGGGCGACGATCCGGCCCCGCTCCTCGCCCTGCCGCAGCAGGTCGAGCGCCTCCTTCGCGACGCCGAGGATCGGATCTCCGTATCTCGCGAGGGCCGCGGGCTCGTAGCGCACGAGGATGTCGGGAAGCGTGCCGATCCCCTCGGGCTGGACGCCCTTGATCGGGGTCTTCCTGTCGTGGACGCCGAGGCGGAAGCGGAAGAGGCCCGACGGCGCGTCGAAGCCGTCCGGGATGATCGTCACCCCGGCCGTCGGCCTCCCGACGCTCAACACGCGTCCGGTCTCGGTCATCGCCCACGTGAAGGTCTCCGCGGAGCTGGCCATTCGCTCGTCCTGGAGGAGGACCACGGGGCCCGTGAACTGCCACTCCCCCGTCGGCTCGATCGGCGGCACCACCACGCGCTCGTCGAAGAAGCGGCCCGCCATCGCCCAGGCCGGATGGTCGCTGCCGCCGCCCATGCCGCGGCAGTCGAGGAGGATCCCGTCCACGCCCTTGAGCGCGTCGAACGCCGCGTCGTACGCCTCCCGCGTCTTGTCGTCCATCGAGCCGAGGATGCGGATGTAGCCCGTCTTCCCGTCAAGGCGCGTCGAGACCGCGAGGCCGTCGGCCGCGAGCCCCTCGGGCATCGTGACGGCGGCGCGCGAGAGGCCGCGGCCCAAGGGCCCCCACCGCTCCAGTTCCGTCGCCACGACGGCGCCGGAGGGATCGAGGAACGTCGCCTTGATCCGCTCCTCCTTCCCGAACGGGAAGAACTGGAAGGAGAGCCGCGCGTCGAGGAAGTGGTCCGACGACCAGCCGTGCCAGCGCTTCAGCTGCGCGCGCGTGGCGAGATGGACGAGCCGGGCGGGCCTCCCTCCGACCGTCAGGAGCTCCGCGCCCGGCTTCACGCGATCGAGAAGCGGGTGGCCCGGGACGGCCGCGCGGAGGACGAGTCGGCCCCTGTCCGCGGCGATCCAGAGGCCCGCGCCGAAAAGCCCCTCGAACGCGGGCGCCTCGACCTTGCTGTCCGTGACGCCCGTGTGCGAGTCCCGAAGGAGCGCGAGGAGCTGCATCGCGTTGAGGACGTGCTCGCGGTCGTCCCGCGCGGCCTTGAACCGGGGCTTCCACTCCCGGCACGCCGCCTCCCAGTCCACGCCCTTCTTGGCGAGCGCCGGGAACCGCGTCCTGACCGTCCTCTCGAGGAAATCGAGATCCGCCAGGTAGAGCCGGGGATCGGGCTTCCTCGCCTTCGGCGGCTCCGGCTTCGACGACGACAGGCGCGCGCGGATCATCCACTCGTGCTCGAACGGCTTCTCGCTCCCGCCGGGAATGCCGCGCGCCGAGTGGCCTCCCTTCGATCCGTCGTGGCCCACGTAGACGCCCTTCGTTCGTGTCGGCCGGAACTCCACGACGACCTTCAGCTTCCGCGGCGCCTCGGGGGGCTCCTCCAGCGGGACCTCGACCCACTCGAAGCGGTCCGCCGGGAAGAGCTCGTACTTCGCGGTCGTGGCGTGGAGCGGCTTCCCCTCGTCGTCGCAGATGGTCACGGTGAAGGTCGTCTCCGAGGGCTCGTAGCCGCCGCCGTATCGCTTGCCGCAGATGGCGACCGCGCGCACCCACCACTTCCCGCGGGGCGCGTCGAAGGAGACGACGTGGCCCGTGCCCGCGTTGCTCTTCTGGCTCTTCTGCTCGCCGTCGTCGCGGGAGAGCTCCTTCTCCCCCGCGGCGGCGAGCGCGACGGCGAGGAGGAGCGCCCCGGCGCGGCGCATCAGGTCGAGGCTTGCGCGGAATCCGGAGCGGCGTCGGCCGCAAGCCCTGCCCCGCGGAGGTGCGCCAGGGCCTCGCTCTCGCTCGCGAAGATGCGGATCAAGCGGTCGATGCCGAGCGTCCGTGCCACCCAGTCGAACGACTCCGGGACGTTCGCGAGAACGACGTCGCCCCCGAGCGCGCGGAGCCTCTTCGTGGTCTGGACGAAGTAGCCGATTCCGCCGGAGCTGAGGAAGTGCAGGCGCCTCAGGTCGAAGAGGATCCGCCGCGCGCCCGCGTCGATGAACTTCCCGATCGTGTCCGACGCATGCGTGACGTCGTGGAAGTCGAACTCGCCCTCGAGCGAGACGACGGAGACGTCGCCGCGCCGGCTGTGGTCGATCCTCATGGTCCGCTGCAAAGCCATCCTACCGCTCGCGCGGCGGCGCGTCACCTGCCGTCCCCCGCGCCCCCTGGAAGTGCCTCACCGCGGCGTTGTCGTCGGCGAACACGTCGAAGATCTGGTCGAGGCCGAGCGTCCGGATCGTCGCCTGCATGAACGGGGACGGCCGCGAGAAGACCACGCCACCGCCCATGTCCCTGAGCCTCTTGCCGATCTTCACGAAGTAGCCGAGGACGGGCGAGGCGACGAACGTGAGCCCCGCGAAGCTGAAGACGAGCCTCGTCCGGCCCTCCTCGACGAGCCCGTCGATGGCCTCGATCGCGGGGACGGTGGAGGCGTCGAACTCGCCCTCGAACGAGAGGATGTCGACCTCGCCGACCTGCTTCCTGCGGACCTTCACGGCGGGGAATCCTACCGGATCCCGGCCTGCCGCATCACGTAGTGCGCGAGATTCCAGGGGGCCTCGGGGGCGGGCGCGGAGGTCACCCCGCGGAAGGTCGTCGCGAACGACGGCATCGGGGTGCCGTGGAGGCCGGTCAGGAACGTCCGCACGATGCTCCTGGCGTCGCTTCCGCCCTTGAACCAGCGGGCGCCGCGCGTGTAGTCCGTCGGAAGGACGATCTCGCCGAGGTTGCCGCGCGCGTCCGCGGCCGCGGCGCCGTCCCCCTTGCCCTCGAGGCCGTGGCAGCTCGCGCACTGAAGCTCTCGGTAGACGCGGAGGCCCTTCTCCGCCGACTCCTCGGAGTAGGGGAACGGGGGCTCCGGGATCTCGAGCGGCTCCGGGCGGAACTCCTCCATCCAGTCGTAGACCGGGCGGCCGAGGCGGAACGCGTAGCGGCCCAGGCGGAGGCCGTCCTCGATCGGCCGCTCGCCGGAGGCGTCGATCCAGAGCCAGCGCCCGTCCGGCCCCTTGCGGACCGCCCCGGGAGGGAGGTCCGCGCCCGACGCGTCGTCGGTGTCCGCGCCCTCCTGCACGATCCGCACCCCCCCGCGCCCCCCCGTTTCGGTCACGAAGAGCTCTTGCGTAAGAAAGTACGGGTGGAGGCTCTTCAGGTAGAGCACGAGGTCCCACACCTGGGCGTCCGAGAAGTGCGGCCACGCCGGCATCGAGGGGCCCGCGCCGCGGCGGATCGTGCGGAAGAGATCCTCGTCGAGCGGCGCCGCGTCCTTCGTCGAACGGAACTTGTAGTCGCCGCGGACGAGGTTCCGCGGCGGGTGGTCGGGGAAGAACGGGGCCGCGGGGCCGTTGCCGTCCGCGCGCTCCCCGTGGCAGCCTGCGCAGCTCGCGAGGAAGAGCGCCCGCCCGCGGTCCGCGGCGGTCGCGCGGTCGTCGGGCGGTCCCGTGCGGGGCATCGCGTCGGGAGCCGCGGCGGGCGCCGCGGCGGGCTGCTCGGCGGCGGCGACGTAGCGGACGAGCGCGAGCGCCTCGGGCGAGGGGACGGGCGCGGCATCGGCGCGGCTCACGATGCCGTTGCCGGTGTCGAGGCCACGGAAGTCGGCGCACTCCGTCCGCGTGACGACGCCGTCGCCGTCCTTGTCGTGCGCCAGGAGGAACGCCTCGACATCGGCGGCGCGCGGGTTCCCCGCGAAGAGGTGCGCCGAGGCCGGCATCTCGGAGCCCGGCGAGGTCGTGCGGGGAGCGTAGAGGTGCGCGAGGTGCCACTCCGGCGAGCGCGCGGGCCCGGGCGCGCCGATCACGGGCCCGGCGCGGCGGGCGTCGGGGATCTGCGGGAACGCGTCGCGCACGTGGACGTGGCACTGCCAGCAGGCCTCGCGCGCGTAGACGGTGCGGCCGTCGGCCCCGCCCTGCGCGACGGCGAGGAGAAGGGGGAGGAGCGCGAGGAGCAGAACCGCCCGGACCACCCGCAGATACTAGCGCCTACGATGCCACGCATACGGTGCCAGGCTCGCGTTGACCGGTATTTCTGCCCGCATGCGAGGCCGGATTTCGCGAGATACCCAGTGCATCGGAGCCTGGCACCGTACGCGTACGCACTACGACCGGCGCTTGCGGAGGTAGAGGATCGCGCCGCCGAGGAGGAGGAAGGGCGTTCCGATGAGGACGATGGCTGCGTTCTTGATCCCGCCTACCAGGCGGGCGGAGTCGGGGTCATCCCCGAGCCGGGGTCATCACCCGCTCTGCGCGCGGGCGATCGCCGCGAGGAGGAGCACCGCGAGGACCTTCCGCACGTCACATCGCCTTGCCGTCGGGCACGATGAGCGCGAACAGGATGAGCGACATGAGCACGATCGAGGCGACCATGTAGAAGATGAAGTCCTTCCGCTCGTCCTTCAGGTGCATGAACCAGAGCGCGATCAGCGTCGCCTTCGCGGCCATGCCCGGCAGGAGGATCGCCGGGTTCTTCGTGAACACCATGAGGAGCGTGATCGCGAGGAGCACGCCCCAGATCCTGAAGTAGACCCCGTAGTGCGGGGTCGCCTGGGGGGTCGAGGGGGCCGGGGTCGCGCCGGTTTCGTCCGTCATGGCTCAGATGAGGTAGAAGCAGCCGAAGATGAACACCCACACGAGGTCGACGAAGTGCCAGTAGAGGCCCGCCACCTCGACGCCGTTCGCGGTGAAGCGGCCGGCCCGGGCGCGGAGCATCACGACGAGCAGGATCAGCACGCCGATCAGCACGTGCGTGCCGTGGAACCCCGTGACGAGGAAGAAGTAGCTGCCGAAGCGCGCGTCGAGGCCCTCCGGGACGGCCCACGGACGTCCCCCCTGCGAGATGAAGTGGGCCCATTCGTAGACCTGCATCCCGAGGAAGCCGATCCCGCCGAGCATCGTGTAGCCCGTGAACTTCGCGACCGCCGCGCGGTCGCCCGCGCGCGCGGCGGCGACGGCGCAGGCCATGGTCGCGCTCGACGAGATGAGGACGAAGGTCATCACGGTCAGGTACGTGAGCGAGAAGAACTTCTCCGCGGGGGGCCAGTTCTCCGACCCGAGCCGGCTGAAGCCGTACCCGCCGAGGAACCCGGCGAAGAGGAGCGCATCCGTCACGATGAACCACCACATCATGAGCTTCTGCCAGCTCATCCCGAACGGGCTAAGCCCGCTGCTCCAGCGCGATTCGGTCGTGGCCATCGTCGTCATCCGAGCACCTTGAGGATCAGAAGCACGTAGACCCACACCACGCCCATGAAGTGCCAGAACCCCACGGCGAGCCCGAGGATCCGCGCGCGGGCGAGCGCGACGGCGAGGGCGACCAGCGCCGCGGCGACGTGGACCGCATGGATCGCCGTCAGCAGGTAGAAGAACGAGGCGTAGGGGCTCGTGGGAAGGAACACGCCCCTCGCGCGCAGCTCCGCCCACGCGGCGGCCTGCCCCGCGAGGAAGACGAACCCGAGAAGGAGCGACAAGGGGAGCGCCCAGCGGGCGCTCGCCGCGGGCCGCCCGGCGAGCGACGCGATGTTGCTCCGGTCCCTCACCGCGTCGAAGGGGCGGGCGCGCGAGCGCCGGGCGATCTCGGCCGCCACGCTCGAGAGCGCGAGCACGACCGTGTTCGCCCAGAGGATGCCGGGGAGCTCGAGCTTCTCCCACCCCCGGGCCCCCGACCTCTCCATGTACGAGGCGGCGAACGCGGTGAAGAGCATCGCGACGGTCGCGATGAGCGCGACGACGAGGACGCGGTTCGCCTGGGCACGGACGGGTGCGGCAAGCTGCGCGTTCACGCCGTCTTCTCCACCGTCTGCGGCACGAAGTCCGCCTGCCCCTCGCCGGGGCTGTACTCGTAGGCGAACCGGTGGACGACCGGCAGCACGTCGCCGAAGTTGCCGTGCGGCGGCGGCGACGGCGCCACCCATTCGAGCGTCGTGGCTTCCCACGGGTTCGCGGTCGCCTTCGCGCCCCTGAAGATGCTCCGCGTGAAGTTCCAGAGGAAGATCGACTGCGCCGCGAAGAGCAGGAACGCGAGGAACGTGATCGGCAGCCGGAGCACGCTGTTCATCTGGTTGTAGCCGTAGATCGAGGGGTCGTAGGTGCGGCGCACCATCCCGCCGAGCCCCTGCATGTGCATGAGCACGAAGATCGTGATCATCGGCCCCGCGGTGAGCCAGAAGTGCCAGCGCCCGAGCCTCTCGTCCATCAACCGGCCGAACATCTTCGGGAACCAGAAGTACGTGGCGCCGAAGATCGACAGCAGCGTGACGGTCCCGATCATCAGATGGAAGTGACCGACCACGAAGTACGTGTCGTGGAAGTAGATGTCGGAAGTCATCGTGCCGAGGAAGAGGCCGCCGAAGCCGCCGAGGCCGACGGCGGAGATGACCGCCAGCGCGAAGAGCATCGGCGTCGCGAAGCGCATGCGGGCGCGCCAGAGGCTCGCGAGCAGGTTGACGCCGAGCACCGAGAAGGGCGCCGTGATGATGACCGTCGCGATCGAGAAGTACTTGCCGACGTAGGGGTTCATCCCGGTCACGAACATGTGGTGGCCCCACACGATCATCGACAGCACTCCGATCACGAGCATCGAGTAGACGGACGGCCGGTAGCCGAAGATGGGGCGGCGCGTGAACACCGGGAGGATGTCGAAGACCATGCAGATGCACGGGAGCACCAGCACGTAGACCTCGGGATGGCCGAGGAACCAGAAGAGGTGCTGGAAGAGCAGCGGCGTGCCGTCGCCGAGCGCCCTGTACTTCCCGCCGATGAGCATGTCCGTCACGAAGAAGGACGTGTCCAGGTGCCGGTCGGCGAGGAGCATCAGCGCCGCCGCGGTCAGGGGCGGGAAGGAGAGGATCGCGAGGACCGTCGCGACGAGGAACCCCCACATCGTGATGGGCATGCGGCGCATCGTCATGCCCCTGGTGCGCAGGTTGAGGATCGTGGTCAGGAAGTTCAGCCCGCCCATCGTGAACGAGAAGATGAAGATCGCCATCCCGAGGAGCCAGAGCGTCTGGCCGAGCCCCGAGCCCGGGACGGCCTCCTTCACGGCCGAGAGGGGCGGGTACGCCGTCCAGCCCGCCGCCGCCGCGCCGCCCTGCACGAAGAACGAGGCGAGCATGATCAGGCAGGCGGGGACGATCGTCCAGTAGGACAGCATGTTGAGGAACGGGTACGCCATGTCCCGCGCCCCGATCTGGAGCGGGATCAGGAAGTTGGCGAGGCCGGAGAGGGCGAGCGAGACGACGAAGAAGACCATCAGCGTCCCGTGCATCGTCACGAAGCTGATGTAGGCCTCGGGCGGCAACGCCTTCGCCCCGACGCCCGGCCACGCGAGCCGCGTCCGGATGATCACGGCCAGCCCACCGGCGACGATCGCCATCACCATCGCGGTGACGAGGTACTGGATCCCGATGACCTTGTGGTCGTACGAGAACACGTACTTCCTGAAGAACCCCTGGTGCTCCATCGCCCCCCCTACCCCCCGAACGTCATCTGCTCCTTGAGCCAGGCATCGAACTCCTCGGGCTTCACGACGCGGACCTTGCCCTTCATCGTGTAGTGGCCGAGGCCGCAGAGCTCCGCGCAGGCGAGGTCGAACTCGCCCTCGCGCGTCGGCGTGAACTTGATGCGCGTCGCGTACCCCGGCAGGAGGTCCTGCTTCACGCGGAACTCCGGCACGAAGAACGAGTGGATCACGTCGTACGTGCGGAGGCGCACGACGACCGGCCGGCCGACGGGCAGGCAGATCTGCCCGCGCTTGATGATGTCGTCCTGCGCGTCGTCGTCGAAGTCGTCGAGGCCGAACAGGTTGTCCGTCTCGTTGACGCTCTTGAGATCTGCCTTGCCGAACTTGCCGTCCTTGCCGGGATACCGCACGTACCACTCGAACTGCTTCCCGGCGACCTCGAGCAGGACGGGATCCTCGGGCGACTCC
The DNA here is from genome assembly GCA_011525755.1 of Planctomycetaceae bacterium. Lineage (GTDB taxonomy): Bacteria > Planctomycetota > PLA2 > PLA2 > PLA2 > PLA2. Next base: position 2,353 of record WYBS01000049.1, on the reverse strand, counting down.
ACGTAGAGCGAGTCCCAGACGGGCCCGCTCACGAAGAGCACGCCCGCCTCCGAGAGCACCAGCATGACGAGCACCGGGACGATGCTCCATGCCCACTCGGCCCGCTTGCTCGGCCGGCCGTAGGCCGCGACCTCGCCCCCGGAGGAGCGCCAGATGAAGCGGGCGAGGATCACGTGGCCGAGGACCACGAAGATCCCGGCCACGACGAGGAGATACGTGATGGTGAGGTCGATCCCCTTCCCCTCCTCCGACGCGACCTCGCGACGCCAGGGGATGAGGAAACCGACAACCGTGATCGCGGTGAGGATCGCGAAGAAGACGATCAGCGCCTTCGCGACCGCGGGACGCCCTCCCATGGCGCTACTTGAGGGAGAAGCTGAAGGAAACCTCCTTCGCCTCGCCGTCGCTCACGGTCACGCTCGCGGTCTTCGTGCCGAGCTTCTCGTGCCACGCCTCGATCGTATAGGTGCCCGCCGGGAGCTTCGGCAGCGTGAACGCGCCGTCCTCGCCGGTCACCGCGAAGAAGGGGTGCTTGACGATCCAGACGTGCGAGCTCATCCAGCCGTGCACGTCGCACTTGACCTCGATCCCGCCCGCCTTCTTGAGGTCCTTCGTGTCCTCGAGCCCCGCCTTCGTCTGCGCCCAGTTGAACTCGTCCTTCGACGTCTTCTTGTTGATGCCGTGGACGTTGTGCATGATCGGGTCGCTGTTCCTGACCTTCAGCGTCTGGCCGACCTGGGCGACGAGGACGTGCGGAATGTACTGGCAGCCGTGCTGGTCGAGCACGACCTCGCCCGTCGCGTCCGGGAACTTCCAGCCCTCGAGCCCCGCCGTCACCTGGATGAAGACGTTCGCGAGCCCGCCCTCCGCGCCGACGACGACGATCTCGCTGCGCAGCGGCTCGTCCTTGTGCGCCTGCACGCAGAAGGCCTCGGAGCCCACGTCGATCGGACGGCGCTTCGGGGCGTCGCCCTCGAACTTCACCGTTCCCTTGACCGTGGCCGTTCCCTTGTCCGCGCTCCAGTCGCCGCCTCCGGACAGGATGTCGTTGCCTGTCAACTCCTCGGCATCGACCGTCGGCGGCGCAACGGGAGCCGGGGCAGCCGCGGTCTCGGTGGAGGGCGCCGCGGGCTTGTCCGTCCCGCCGCAGCCGACCAGGATGATGCACAGGGTCATCGCGAGTGCTCTCACGTGGATCTCCTTATGAGTGAAGAAGTTAAGGGAGCGCGCAACCTCTCGCGCGCAACGCTTTTGTTGCACGCCACCGGGGGGGAGGGGGCCCGGGGGAGGGGACCGCGGTCAGGCGGACTGCCGGTCGCGACGGAGCGCGCGCGCGACGACCGATCCCACGATGCCGAGGACGAGGAACGGAGCGCTCACCATCGCGAGGATGCTCCAGAAGTACCCCGTCGCCATGCGCTGGGCATCGTCGGGCGCGCCGGAGGCGACCGCCTCCTTGCAGCCCGGTCAGCCGAACGCGAGCTTCTCGACGAGAAGCAGCGCGAGGAGCGCGAGGACGGCCGACCGCACGGGCGGAATTCTATCACGCGCGCGGCGCGCGGTACGCAAGCCGGAGGACGCGCGCGCTGCTGAGGCCGGCGGCGACGGTTCCCGCGAGGAGGATCGCCGCGCCGCCTCTCGCGGCTCCTTCCGCCGCGGGATCCCCCACGTCCCCCGCGAGGCCGTACGCGAGGAGCGGGATGCCGAGAAGCCACGCGACGAGCGACACGACCTGGAGGGATCGCGACGGCATGTCGTGCGGCGAGAGCGGGAGCGCCTTGTAGCCGCCGCGCGCGAACGCCTCCGTGAACGAGAACATCGGGAGCAGCCGCATCTCGACGCCGACGATCATCTGCGAGAGGAAGCCGACGAGGCCGAGGATGCCGTAGATTTTCATGGCATCCGGCCTCATCTCCTTCGCGAACGCGAGGAAGAGTCCGGTCCCCGTCGCGGCCGCGAGGCAGAGGAGCGAGAACGCGATGTGGAGCACGCCGTAGTCGGGGCGCTTCAGCTTCGCGGGCGGCGGGCGCGGGTGGAGGAAGCGCATCCGGGCGACCGCGCCGAGGAAGACCGCGAGCGCCGCCGCGACGAGGAGCGCGAAGGGCCACAGCGGGCCCCTCGCCATGAGGGCTCCCGCGAGGCCGAGGGTCCCCGCCTCGAGGAGGACGAGCGTGATCCACGCCGTCCGGTCTCCCGGCGGCGCCGCGGGGAAGAGCATGGCGAGCAGGCGGTAGCCGACGCCCATCACCATCATCGTCGCCCAGCCCACCGCCGCGAGATGGGCGTGCGCGTGCACGTGGTGCAGCGGGGCGGAGTGGTCCTCGCCGGACTTCCGGAGCGCGAGGTGGACCGC
>WYBS01000224.1 GCA_011525755.1 Planctomycetaceae bacterium | reverse complement strand
GGCCGATCCGCGGCCTCGCGGGGCGCGCCTGGGCGCTCTTCTGGATCCTCGCGCCCCTGCCCGTGCTCTTCCACGCGCCGTTCGTCGCGGGCGTGCTCCGGCCGCTCGTGCCGTTCTGACGTCAGGGCTTCGCGAGGTCGTAGATCACGTAGATCGGCACGCGGAAGAGGTCGTCGTTGCCGGGCGCGCGGCGGAGCTGCTCCGGCGTCGGCGTCGGCTCGTGGAGGCCGCGCAGGGCGAAGCCGGCGCCGAGGAACGTGTTCAGCGTCGTGCTCATCGTCCGGTGGAAGTTCGTCAGCACGTGGCCGGAGGGGAACGGGCAGGGCCGGGGGCCCTCGTCCGCGTAGTCGTCGAGGATCCAGTGGAGCTTCCGTTTCTCCGCGTCGCGCAGCCACGTCCCCCGCGCCGTCGCCATCGGCGCGAGGTTCGCCACGAGGAAGCGTCCGCCCGGCCGGAGCACGCGGTGGGCCTGCCGCACCGCGGCGGCCATGTCCGCGACGTCCACCAGCGTGATGTAGCTGATCGCGAGGTCGAAGGCGGAGTCGGGCAGGCCGTCGAGCGTCTCCATGTCGCAGAGCCGGTACTCCTCCGACGGGCCCGCGCGCTCCCGCGCTCGCGCGAGGAACGCGGGCTCGAGGTCGATGCCGAGCGTCGTCGCCCCCCGCTCGGCGAGCATCCGGCAGAAGCGGCCCTCGCCGCAGCCGAGGTCGATGGCGCGGAGGCCGCGCACGTCGCCGCAGAGGGCGAGCATCCAGTCGTCGAGGATGCCTTGGCGCGCGTCGTCGCGGTTCTCGTCCATTCGCGCGATCCACTCCGCGGCGAACCCCGACCACTGCGCCCTGAGCTCGTCCTTGCCGGGCATCCGCGGATTGTAGCGGCGCCGCGCCGGCTGCCCCCGGACCCCCTGCGCTTCGCCTACCCGGTCTTGAACCTGACGGCGTGCCGGATCTCCTTGCCGTCGAGCGTGTAGATCCAGGTCGCGCGGTGCCACGTGTTGCCGCGGAGCGGGCCCTCGGGCACGATGCCGTAGACCCACTCGTACCCGCCGCGGTCCGCGACGAGGAACGGGACCTTCGTCTCGCGCCTGCCGTTCAGCGCGACGAGTTCCGCCCGGAAGCCCGTCAGCGCGGGCCCCGGCGGCCGGAAGTACATCGTCAGCGCGCAGCCGCGGCGCCCCATGTCCGGCACGGGGTCGCGCGGCTTCTCGGAGATCGCGGCCAGCGGGAAGCCCACGGAGCCGTCCGCGGGCACGAAGTACGGGTCCGCCCACGCGGGCCCGTCGCCCGTCGCGCCGCCCTCCGCGGCCGGGCCGTGGGCGAACCCGTCTCCGGTATCGACGACCGCGAGGCCATTGGGCTCCGCGTTGACGCCGATCCGCGGGAGCGTCGCGCTCATCATCTCGAGGCGGTGGTAGTAGGTCACGTAGTACGACGCGATCGCGTCCACGGGCGCCCTTCCCGAGATCGCGCTCCGCTTCGCCGCCTCCTCCCCCTCGGGCGACGCGCCCTTCGGGCCGAGCGACTGCGAGTGCGGGTTCGTGGTCGGGTCCCAACGGTTCATCTCGAGGTAGCGCGCGTGCGACGTGCAGCCGAGGGAGAGCTTCTCGTCGAGCGGCACCGGCAGGAGGCCGTGCCGCACGCGGAGGCGGTTGAGCGCGACCATCGCGTCGACCTGCTGCTCCGTCCCCGCGACCGGCGCCGTCTCCGCGACGAGGCTCGATCCGTCGGGCTCGAGAGAGACGATCCTCACGGTCTCCCGCCCGAGCACGATCACGGGGACGAGCGGGCACGCGACCCCGGATTCGCCCGCGAGGAACCCGTCGCGGCCGACGTCGAAGCGGCCGTCCGCGTCGAGGTCGAGCAGCGTGATCTCCTCGTCGGCGAGCCTGTAGCGGAAGCCCCTTGCCGCGTGGCGCCCCCAGCGCCCCCCCTCCTCCTCGAATCGCATGACGGCCTCGCGCGCGGCGCCCTTCCCGTCCTTCCACTTGAACGTCACCGTCTTGCCGGACGCGAGCGGCGCGAAGACCGACCCGGCCGGAGACGTCGCGACGCGCGGGCCCGCGCTGCCCTTCTCGATCGCGAACGCCGTGCCGTCGAGCACGAGCTCGCCCTCGACCGGGCGCAGGGGCAGGTGGCCCTTCACCTGCGCGGCGGGAGGCTCGTCGACGTTCACGCGGCGGCCGCGGTACTCGCGCTCCTTCGCGGCGACCGTGGCGGCGAGCAGGGCGAGGACGAGCGTCTTCCGGATGCCCACCGGTCACTCCACGCGGATCCGCTCGAGGCGGCGGCGGATCCAGCGCTGCTCGGGCGGCGCCTTCGCGACCGCCGCGAACGCCTCCGCGAGCGCCGCCTTCGCGTCCGCCTTCCGGTCCATCCGGAGCAGGCACCGGACGACGTCGGGCCAGTACCGCGGATCGCTCGAAGCGACCTCGCGCCAGATCGCGAGCGCCTCCTCGTCGCGGTCCGTGAGCCCGTAGAGCCCGGCGAGCATCGCGCGCTCCTCCGCGGTCGCCCCCGTGCCGCGCCGCTCGATCAGGTCCTCGAGCTTCTCCCACTCCTGCCCGTCCTGGAGGTGGTAGACGGCCGCCGCGCGCAGCGCCGGCGCCGCCCCGGGCGCGGACTCCGCGAGCGACTCCGCGAGCTCGTCCACCGCGCGCGCGGGCTCCCGCCGCGCCGCCGCGCGGAGGCACCCGAGCGCGCTCGCGATGTCGTCGTCGCTCGGGGAGAGGAGCACGAGCGAGAGGCCGAGCTCCGCGTACGCGGCGTCGAGGTCGCGCCGCGCGAGGAGCTGGCGCCCGAGCGCCAGCCGGTACGCCGACGAGAGCGGCGCGAGCCGCACCGCCTCGCGCAGCGCGGCGACCGCGTCGTCCGGCCACGGCGCGTCCTCGGGCGCCGCCGCGAGGAGCGCGAGCGCCCGCGCGAGCTCGTACGGGACCTCCGCGTCAAGGATGCCGCCGCGAAGCGCCGCGCGAAGGTAGACGACCGCGGGCTCCGCCTCGTGCACCCGCGCGAGCGAGACGCCGATCCGCGCGAAGTCGCGCGCCATCGCGGGCAAGGGCTTCGCGATCGCGGCGATCTTCCCGAGGATCTCGGGCGACGTGCCGACGTACTGCCGCTCCGCCGTCCGCGTCGCCTTCAGGTGCTCGTGCCACGCGCGGTCGAACTCCGGGGAGCTTTTGAATCCGGCCGCGTCGAGGAACCGCCGCTCCTCGGAATCCGTCACCGGCCCGGCCGAGATCGTGCGCAGGTAGTCGAGCAGCCCCCCCCACGCCCCCCCGTTCCCTTGCCGGCGGAGGAACCGCACGAGCGCCCAGCCCCACGAGTACTCGCGGCCGTGGAAGTTCTCCCACGGCACGCTCCGGAGCTCGCGGCTCGTCATCGGCTTCTTGCCGTCGAGGTCGCCGAGCACCTCGGCCGCGGCCCCGGGGTGATCCTCGGGCTCCGGCCCCGCGCCCGCGACGAACATCGAGAAGTAGGTCGCCGACCCCTCGTCGAACCACGTCGGGAGGGAGAGTGCGAGCTGCCGCGCGAGCAGGTCGTTCAGGAGGTGCGTCGTCTCGTGCTTCGCGACCTCGAGGTGGAACCCGCCGTGGGAGCCCTCCGCGTCCCAGAGGAAGAGCTTGCCGTGGCCGGGCGAGTAGAAGCCCGCGACGCCCTCGGCGAAGGCCTGGCCCTTCTTCTCGATGTCGGGCGCGTTCTCGCGCTGGAAGCGCTTGAAGTCCTCGCGCCGCCGGAAGACCTTCACGCCGTAGGGCGCGCCCTTCGTGACGCGGTCGCGGTCGAGCGCGTAGACCGAGACCATCCATTCGAAGAAGGAGTCGAGCTGATCGGCGTAGAGCCGCGCGCGCTCCTCGGGGAGGTCGTGCTCGATCAGGAGCCAGCGGGTCTTCTCCGTCCGGAGAGGAGGCAGGGGGGGTGCGGGGGCCGGGGCCTTCCCGGAGAGCTCCGACGCGGGGACGTGAAGCTTCCCGAAATCCGTCGAGAGCACCGCCTCCTTCGCGCGCCGCTCGACCTTCCGGCCGTGGAGCACGCGCCCGTCCCTGAGCGGGAGGAGCGGCGGCGCCGGCTCCGCGCCCGCCGCGGCGAGCGGCAGCAGGAGGACGAGGAGACGCCTCATTCGTCGCTGTTCGGCCGCAGCTTCGCGCCGGGCGGCGGATCCCACGAGTCCGCGAAGCCGACGGAGAAGTCGCCGTCGTTCCCGAGCGCGAGGCTCCTGAAGAAGATGCCCTCGGGCATCGTCGGCGCGAAGGCGCGCATCTCGTCGCGCCGCTTGAGCTCCGCCTCGTCGGGCGGCGGCACGTCCTTCCCGCGCGGGCCGTCGTACGGGAAGTGCCGCCCGTCGAGCAGGAGGACGGCGTGCACGGCGACGCGCTGGTACCGGTTCACCTTCCCGACCGCCGCGAGGATCCCCTCCGCGCTCTTCGGGTCGCCGCGGTTCGGGAGGCCGTCGGAGAGGATCACGATCGCGTCCACGTCCGGCGTCTGGAGCCCCATCCGGAGCGCCGCGATCATGTCCGTCGCGCCGTAGGGCTTCTCCCGGTGGAGGAACTTCACCGCGCCCTCGAGGTTCGCGGCGTTCGCCGGGACGAGCGCCGCGTTCCACGGCACGGGCTTGTCGGCGAACTCGACCACGTTGAACCTTGTCGTCGGCCCCGCGGAGTCGAGGTGCGCCCGCATCTCCTCGACCACGCCGTCGAAGAGCCCGTGGTACATCGAGTCGCTCTTGTCGAGGAGGAAGACGACCCGGTCGCTCGCCACCTTGAGCCCGTAGTACTCCTTGTGCGCGTACCTCCGGTCCGAAGGCCGGAAGGGGCGGTAGATGCTGATCTCGCGCGGGCGCAGCTTGAGCTCCGTCCCCTGCGCGCTCCGCCACTTCGCCCACGCCTTCTGCGACGCGCCGAGCGCCTCGCCCGTGAGCAGCTCGAGGTGGTCGAGCGCCTTCTCCCGCACGCGCATCCGGTCGTCGCCGAGCAGCTTGATCAGCGCGTCCACCGCGTGCTTGTGCCGGTAGGCGCGGAGCGCCTCGGCGAGCGCGAGCCGCACCTGCCACGCCTTCGCCTTCAGGTGCTGGAGCAACGGCTGCGGCGGCGCCTCGGTGTCGCAGAAGTGGATCGCGCGGAGCGCCATCGACACCGTCTCCCAGCGCGTGGAGTCCTTCGCGACCTTCTCGAGCGCCGTCCGCACCTCGTCGCCATGGAGGCCGAGGTCGAAGATCGCGTCGACGACCGCGAGGCACTCGTCGCCCGATGGCTTCCCGAGCGGCTTCGTCGCGAGATCCCACGCCTTCCGGTCGCCCTTCGTGCGGAGCGTGCGCCACGCAAGCGCGAGGTCCCCGTGCAGGTTCCCCGGATCGCCCGCGCGGTCCCCGGGCTCGCGGTCGAACGCGCTCGCGAGCAGCAGCGCCGCCTGCGCCTCCCGCCCGATGCGCCGCGCGAGCTCCCACGTCTCCTCCGCGTAGCGCGTGTGGCGGCGGGCGGCGAGGTCGTGCCAGAGCTCGCGGCAGAGCGGCCAGCTCTGGCAGGCGGAGATCCGCGCGTCGAGCGGCGGGCCCGCCGCCTCGGCGGAGAGCTTCCGCACTTTCTCGACGGCTCCCCCGAGCCCCCACCGGTCCGCCTTCAGCACCTTGCCGTCCGGCGAGACGAGGAAGAGCGCGGAGATGCCCTCGACCCCGTAGGCGCGGGCCACGTCCTGCGCCGCGAGCGTCGCGGCGGCGACCGGCCACCCGAACGTGTTCACGACCTCCTTCGGCGGGTCGCTGCCCTCGAAAACGGGGATGCTCACGAGCACGACCTCGGTCCGCGGAACCTGCTCCTGGCAATCCCAGAGGATGGCGCCGAGCTTGCCCGTGTCCTCCGCGACGTGCCAGAAGTGCAGGAGCACCGCGCGGCCGCGGAAGTCGTCGAGCGCGAGTTCGCCCTTGCCGTCGAGCGCCGGGAGGCGGAAGCCGGGCGCCTCGCGGCCCGGCCCGAGCAGCGACGAGAGCGAGCGGAGCCGGCGCGCGTCGCGGCGGAGGCCCTCCGACCCCGCTGCCGCGGTGACGACGACGTTCGCGGCCTCGCGCGCCTTCGACGTGTCGCCGAGTTCGTAGCAGACGTAGCCGAGCAGCAGCTCGAGCGCGAGCGCCGCCTCGCCGTCGATCGTCCTGCGGATCCCGGTCGCCCACGCGCGCAGCGGCTCCCACGGCTTCTCGCCGCGCTGCGCCTCGGTGCGCGAGCGGTCGTAGACCGCGCGCATGTAGTCCCAGCACGCGGGGTTCTTCGGGTCGGCGCGGAGCAGCCTCTCCGCGAGCGCGGAGGTCTCCTTCGCGTCGGGCGGCGCGAGCAGCGGCCCGAGGAGCGCGGCGCACGCGGGCGCGATGTCGAGCGGCTTGCCCTCGCCGCCCGGTCCGTGGAACGCGATCGTCTGGAGGACGCGCTTCACCGCCTTCTCGCGGAGGTACTCGTACTCCTCGACCCACTCCTTGAACCCCTTGTCCCCGGGCAGCGGCCGCCGGACGGCGTGCGCCTCGAGCGGCTCGAGGATGCGGTCGAGGAGCGGCTGGACGGTCGTATGGGACTCGGCCGCCTGCGGCGGGGTCTCCTGCGCCGGCGGCGGCGCCCCCTTCGTCTCCTCCTGCGCCCATCCAAGCGCCGCGAGAAGCAGGATTGCCACACCCGCGCGCATCCCGCGGATTGTAGCGAGGAGAGGGAGCCCCGGGGGCACGCAATCCCGTTGTTTACAATCGCTTGCGATCCGCTACCGCGACGCGACCCTGAGGGACGCCCCCCGCATCGGAGAGGTGCACTACGGGGCGAGGGCGGAGGCGTACCCCGCCTTCCTCCCGCCCGAGCGCGTCAACTGGCGGACGCTCGAGGAGCGGCAGAGGCAGTGGGGGGAGCTCCTCGGGGACCCGGGTTACGGGCGCGACCGCTGCCTCGTGGTGGCCGAGTCGCGGGAGGGGATCGTCGGGTTCTCCGCCGGAGGCCCGCAGCGGCACGGCGACCCCGACTTTCCCGGCGAGGTGTGGAGCATCTACGTCCTGCGCGCGTGCCAGCGGCAGGGGCTCGGCCGCCGCCTGATGGCGGAGACGGCCCGCCGCCTGCTCGGCGCGGGCCTTCCCGGCCTGATCGTCTGGACGCAGGGCGTCAACGCGCCCGCGCGCGGCTTCTACGAGCGCCTCGGCGGCCAGTACGTCCGTTCGCGGCCCGTGAGCGGCATCGAGATCGTGGGCTACGGCTGGCCCGACGCGCGTGTGCTGATCTGACCGGGTTCTCACCGCAGCGCGTCGCGCATCCGTCGGAGGTAGGCGTCGAAGTCCGCGTCGAGGATCCTCAGCGGACAGTCCGCGAGCGCCTCCCGGATCGCGTCCCCGTGCGACGGGATCCGCTTGAAGGTCTCCCAGAACCTGTCGAAGAGCTGGCGGTTCCACGGCGTGTGATGCAGGAGGAAGTGGACGAACGCCCACGCCTCCGCGTAGTGGAGATCCGCTTCCTTCCAGAAGCCGGCGGCGTCGAGGAAGAGGAACTCGTCGAGCGGCTTGCGCCTCTTCGACAGCAGGTCGAGGTGCTCGCGTCTCGGCTCTCCCAGCGACCACTCGCCTCGCACGACTCTCGCGGCTTCGAAGTACTCGGCGAGCCCTTCGTCGAACCAGCGCGGGGGATCCGGCATGATCCGGTGCAGGTACTGGTGGAACCCCTCGTGCCGGATCGTCCGCATCATGGCGTCCCTGTCCCGCGGGTTCCAGATGAGGAGCTGCTGGAGCGCCGGCGCGTAGAGCCCCGCGGTCCCGTGGGCCGGCATGCCGAGCATGTCCTCCACGTGGGCCTGGTAGCCCGCCTCGTCGGAGAAAAGGAACACGCGGAACCTCACGCCCTCGGCCGGAGGCGTCCGCTCGAGCCGGTTCAGGAACATCGCGTACGCCTTCTCCAGCAGCTCGGCGGCCTCGAAGCAGATCTTCCTGTCGATGTCGCTCTCTACGTCATAGTGCCTCGACTCGTACGTGTGGCGCTTCGGCCACGCCGGGCCGTGAAGCGTCCGATGTGCGACGAGCCCTGCCCTTGCGAGTCCCTTGGACGAGAGCCCCCGCGACGCCGCCTCGCCGATGACCCGCTCCGCCTCCTCCCACCTGCCCAGCGTGCCGAGGAACAACGCGGCCTCCGCATGCAGCTCCGCGTCGCCGGGGAAGCGCGCGAGGACTTCCTGGTAGAGCACGACCCCGGCGTCGCCCTTCCCGAGCGCAGCAAGCGCCTCCGCCTCGACGGCGACCGCGGGGACGAACGAAGGGTCCGCCTCGCGGACCTTGCGACCCGCGAGCGCCGACTCGTCCCAGCGGCCGAGCCGCGCAAGGAGGATCGCGCGTTGGAACCCGCGCGACGGCTCCGGCACCTGCGACGCATCGAGGATCCTCAGCGCCTCCGTGGCGTTGCCCGCCCGCGCGAGCGTCGCGACGCGCCCGACCGCCGCCCGGGCGCCGTCGTCGAGGGGCACCGGCCAGGCGCGGCCATCCGACGTTTCCCCGGCGGGCGCCGGCCGCGTCCCCGCGAGCCACGGCGGCAGATGCTGCTCCGGCCTCCACGCCTGCTCGAAGGCGTCCAGCTGCGCCTTCCTGGCTCGCGCCATGAGCCCCTCGATCCACGCCGGGTCGATCTTGCCCTCGATCTCGACCTCGTCGGGATCGAGGCAGGTGAAGGAGAGCGACCCCCATCGTCCCGCATCCTTCTTGCCCCGCTGGAGCCGCTTCCCGGCGACCGTGCTCGTGACCGCCGTCGCATCGACGTCCACGCGGATCTCGAAGGGCTTCTCCCCGACGAGAGGCGAGGGGGTCCCGGGGGCCATGTCCTCGAGCCACACGTTCTGCACCGACTGGCGCAGCGTCGCGTGAATCCCCGGCACGACGAGGAATGTCTCCCGCCTCTCGGCAAGCCCGAATCCCACCATGATGCGCGCGGGCTCGCGCAGGCACACGTTCACGAAGCCGCCCTCTTCCTTGGGATAGCGGTCGCCGCGGAGCGCGATCGAGTGCGGGCCGTCGAAGGTCGCCGGATGGAGCATGCTGTCGCCGTCCCGCGCCCAGTCACCCATCGTGTCGCGCGTGTAGACGATGCGGATCGTGCCTGTCCGGGCGCTGTGCGCGACGATCCTTCCCGATACGACGTCCTTGGCATCGGGGGGCACCACGGTCAGCTCGAACACGAGCGTCCGCATCAGCTCCTCGACCACGCCCCGGCCCGCGAACACGTACGGCGCCCGCGCGTGCTCCTCGAGCAGGAGATCGAGCCGCTTCCTGGCCTCCTCCCAGCGCCTGCGCTGGATGAGGGCCCGCACGCCGTCGAGCCCCTTCGCGAAGCCCTCCGCGCCGTCGCCCGGGCCGGCCGCGGCGATGGTCGAAAGCAGAAGAAGGATGCCTCGTTTCACGGCCCCCGGACCCCCCCGGATTCGCCCTCCAATTGTGACAGAAGCTGCCGGGACGGAAGCCTACAATCGGCGGCCGGTGCGGCGGTCGGCTGTCCTCGTCCTGCTCGTCCTCTGCGCGGCTGCGGTCGCCTGGCTCCTGCTCCAGGGCGGCGGCGAGGACGACCGCGCCTCCTCGCGCCGGCGCGAGGCGCGCGGGAACGCGGCCGCGACGGGCATCGCGGAGGCCGAGGAGGGCGGCGCTTCGGCCGGCGGCTCGGCCGCGGGCGGCGCCGAGGCCCTTGCGAAGGACGACGACCCGAACCGCGTGCCGGGCGCGGAGCTCGTACTCACGGGGCGCGTCGTGCGCGACGGCACGGGTGTGGAGGGCGCGGCCGTCGCCGCCGTTCGCGCGAGCCCCTCCGACAACGTGAGCACGCGCTGGACCGTGCAGGCGTTCGAGATGCCGCCGCCGCCGATCGCTGTCGCGACGAGCGGCCCCGGCGGGCGCTTCGAGCTCCGCATCGCGCGGCGCACGCGCGTGATCCTCCGAGCGTCGAAGCCGGGGAGCGGCCACGGATCGCTCTTCCTGCTCATGCCGCCCGAGGGGAACCCGCCCGAGGTGACGCTCCGCCTGCGGCCCGGCGGCACGCTCGAGGGGATCGTCGTGAACGAGAAGGGCGACCCGGTGGAGGGCGCCGACGTCGCGCTCGGCACGCAGGACTGGGCGCGGTCCGTGATGGAGGTCGCCGGCCGCACCGACGCGGAGGGCCGCTTCGTCCTCGCGGACGTCCCCGACGGCAGCTACCGGATCCGCGCGCAGGCGGCGGGCTACCCGGAGGTGCGCCACTGGGCCAACGTGCCGGCGCAGAAGTTCGTGCGCCTCGAGCTCCGGCCCGGCGGGATCGTCGCGGGCACGGTCGTCGACGGCCTTGGCGCTCCGATCCCCGGCGCGCGGGTCATGCTCCAGACGAGCGCGTGGGAGCGCGGCGGCCTCGGCGGCATCGCGAAGGGGGAGACGGACGCGGAGGGCCTCTACCGGCTCGAGATCTACCCCGGCGGCGTGCAGACCGCCGTCGTCGAGCACCCGCGCTACGGGCGCCACATCGCGGGCGGCGACACCTTCGACCTCCCGACCGCGCTCGTCGAGACGGGCAAGGAGCTCAAGTACGACATCCGGCTGCGGAAGGGCGTCCCGGTCAAGGGCGTCGCCGTCTACGCGGAGACGCAGGAGCCGGCGAAGGGCGCGACCATCGCGCTCCTCCGGATGCAGCAGCAGTGGCGCGGGATGAACGACGTCGAGTCCGTGCGCGCGGACGAGTCGGGCCGCTTCGAATTCCCCTACGTCACGGAAGGTACCTACGGTCTCGAGGCGAAGGGCGAGGGCGGCGCGCGGCTCGCGACGCGCTACCCGCAGGCGAACCAGCGGATCACGATCGACTTCTTCGTCGACGGCGAGTCGGCGGTGCCCGAGCAGCGGCTCGAGCTCCTGGCGACCGGGGGGGTCCGGGGGCGCATCAAGGGGATCGGCGAGCCCGACCCGATCCAGCGCCCGAACGTCTACCTCCAGGTCGGGACGAACTGGGTCTCCGCGACCGTCGACGACCTCGGCGCCTACGAGATGACCAACGTCCCGCCGATGGAGAACGCCGTCCTCCAGTCGCAGAACCCGCAGGCGAAGTCGGAGCCCTTCTCGGTCGAGGCGGGGAAGATCGCGGAGGTGGACCTCGACACGACGAAGCAGGGGATCCTGGGCGTCGTCGAGGACGAGAAGGGCCGCCCCGTCCCCCGCGCGCGCGTCCACGTGGTCCCGCAGAACCAGATGCAGCACCAGCTCCCGCAGTTCACCCAGAACCGCGGCTGGGGCGGCGCGCTGACCGACGAACAGGGGCGTTTCAACGCGACCACGGGCAACTGGGCGGGCGACTACTGGACGACCCAGAAGTTCGTGGCCGTCGCGCTGAAGCAGGGCTACGCCGTCGCGATCAGCGAGCCGTTCGACCTCCCGAAGGAGGGGAACCCCGGCCCCGAGCTCCGCCTCGTGCTGACGCAGGGCGGCGTCGTGCGCGGCCGCGTCGAGCACGCGGGCGGCGCCCCGGCCGTGAACATCTCGGTCACGCTCGCGCCGAAGCAGGATCCGAACGCGCCGATGGAGACGCGGGGCGCGCAGTCGGCCTACACCGGCTTCGACGGGAGCTTCGAGCTTGCGGGCGTCGGCGACGGCGTCTACATGATCGGCGCCTACCACCCGGAGGGGAAGATCGAGAGCCGCGAGGTGCGCGCGGGCGACGATGGCATAAAGCTCGTGATCGAGCCCGCGTTCGCGATCGCGGGCGTCGTCGTCACCGAGCGCGGGAGCCCGGTCGCGAACGCGCAGGTCTCCGTGATCGTCCCGAAGGAGCGCGGGGAGCAGCCGCAGATGGGGCAGACCCAGGCGAACGGGCGGTTCCGGATCGGGCAGCTCGCCGCGGGCTCCTACGCCGTCGAGGCCTCGCCCGGCGCGCAGCAGTACTGGGGGGGGAGGGCGCTGGGCTTCGAGAAGAAGCGCGTCGAGGGGGTGGCCGCCGGCACCGAGGACCTCGTCATCGTCGTCTCGGAAGGAAAGGGGCTCCGGGGGAAGGTCGAGGACGAGGCCGGGAAGCCGGTGCCCGGCGCGGGCGTCATCGCGATGCCGCTCCAGGCGCCGCAGCAGCAGCGGCCGCAGCAGGGGCAGCCCTACCAGATGCAGGCGCCGTCGGCGCCGTCGGCGACGACGAACGGGCGCGGCGAGTTCGAGATCAAGGGCGTGGGCGACGGCGAGGTCGAGGTGATCGCGATCGCCGACGGGTACACGCCGTCGTCCCAGCGCGCGGTCGCGGGCGGGGCCCCGGTGAGCATCCGGCTTGCCGCCGGCGAGGTGATCGAGGGGCGGCTGCTCAAGGCGGACGGGACGCCGGTCGCGCGAGGGTGGCTCTGGATCCAGCCGATGACCAAGGAGACGCAGGACAGGATCAACGACTGGCAGAGCCGCGGCGGCCAGGCGTGGAACTACCTCGGCGGCTGGAACATGAACAGCGCGACGACGGACGCGGAGGGGAAGTTCCGGTTCTCGTCGCTGCTGCCGGGCGAGTACCGCGTGCAGGCGATGCAGCAGCCCGACGAGGTCCTGCCGCAGACGACGCTCCGCACCGGCATGCCGTCGCAGACGCTCCGCTACGAGCGCGCGCTGTCGGTCAAGGGCCGCGTGACCGACGCGTCGGGCAGGCCGATCGCGCTCCCCGCGGGCCAGCGGCCGCAGGTCAGCGCGCGCATCGGCCAGCAGTGGCTCTCGAGCGCGATGATCGCGGACAACGGCACGTTCGAGATCCGCGGCCTGCCGACGGGCGCGACGGTGACGCTCCAGGTCTGGGCCGGCAACGAGTACAAGCCCGCGACCGTCGACGCCCTCGCCGGCGCCGACGGCGTGTCGATCGTGCTCGAGAAGAAGGAGCCGCAGCAGAACCCGCCCGCGAAGTAGGATGCCTTACAATCGCCCGGCCCGAGGAGGGCTCGTGGGATGGACAAGAAAGCAGGGCTCCTGATCGTCGTCGCGCTCGCGGCGGCGGCGCTGCTGACGTGGCAGCTCGCGCTGCGGCAGCAGCCTTCGCCCGACCGCGCGGGGCCCGCCCGCGCCGGTCGCGAGGCGCCCCCGGAGCCCCCCGAAGCGGCGCCGAGGGAGTCGCCCGGAGAGGCCGAGAAGCCCGCGCCCACGGCGGAGGAGGAGCCCCTTCCGACCGAAGGCATCCGCATCCGCGTCCTCGCCGAGGGGAAGCCGCTCCCCGACGCGACCGTGTACGCGGCGGTCGGCCGGGACACGCACAACTCGCGGACGGAGGCGGAAGGCACATGGCTCGTCGGCCTGACGGGTGACGTCGTCGTCGGCGCCGCGCACGCGAGGTACGGTCCCGTGCGGAGGAAGGTCCGCGCCGAGGCGGGCACGATCACCGACGTCACGCTCGAGCTCCCGAAGGGCGAGGCGCTCGACATCCTCGTCGTCGCGGACCGCGGCGACGCGCCGGTCGCGGGCGCCTCGGTCTACGTGCTCCGGGCGGGGGCGAAGGATCTCGACGGCGGCAACGCGGGCCTCGAGGACCTGTTCGGCGACGACGGCAGGGACATCGACATCTCGATCTTCGGCACCCTCGACATGCCCGATTTCATGCTCCTCGGCGGCACGCCGGCGGTCGCGATCCCGCGGCTCCTGACCGGCGCGGACGGCCGCGCGCGCGTCGAAGGGCTCCCGCCCGGCACGGTCGACGTCGTCGTGTCGCATCCGGAGTTCGTGCCGGCGCGGCTGCGCAGCAAGCCCGTCGGCAAGGAGGCGGTCGCGCGCCTCTCGGGCGGCGGGTCGCTCACGGTCCTCGCGCCCTACGTGGACGGCCGCGCGGCCGAGGGGTACCTCTGCGGCGCCGTGCGGCCGGGGCTCATGCTCTCCATGCCCGTCGGCAGCGCGACGGTGGACGCGGAGGGCAAGGCATTCTTCCCGCACCTGCCCCCGGGCCCCCTGAGGATCGTCGTCGCGAAGGTGAACCACCCGCTCGCGCTGATGGGCCTTGCCATGGGCGGCGTCGTCGTGGAGAAGTCGTCGGAGGAGGAGGGGTTCGGGGAGGAGGAGGAGGCGCAGCCGAAGCAGATCGCCTCGGGCAACGTCACGATCGCCTCCGGCGAGCACAAGACGCTCGACCTCCGCGACACGAAGGGCGCGCGGATCGCGGGCGTCGTCGTCGGCGCGGGCGAGGGCACGATGGTCGCGCTCGTCTCGGGCGACGCGCAGGTCGGGATGCAGGTGACGGACGGGCAGGGCCGTTTCGCCTTCGAGATGGTGGCGCCCGGCCGCTACGGCCTGACCGCGGCGCGCGACTCGGGCGGCCTCGCGCGACTGGAGTGCGAAGTGAAGGAGGGCGACGCGGTCGTCACCGTCCGCCTCGAGTTCCCGAAGGGCGGGATCCTCGGCCGCGTGCTCGGCGCGGACGGCAGGCCCGCGGGCGGCGCGCGCGTGCTCGTCGCGCCGCGCGAGGGGAGGCCGGGGCAGGCCGCGAACCTGATGGAGCTGATGGAGCAGCTCGCGGGGTCCGAGGAGGCGGACACGGAGGGGCAGTTCCGCGTGTCGGGGATCGCGCCGGGCGAGTACCGCGTGCTCGCCGCCGTCGGGAAGAGGCTCGACGCGGCGCTCGTGACCGTGCGGGAGGGCGCGGACGCGACCGTCGAGCTGCGCGTAGACGACGCGCGCGTGCGGCGGCTCGCCGTGCGCCTCGAGGGGCCGGACCGGAAGCCCGTCGAGGGCACGGTCGTCGTGCTCGGGGCCGAGGGGGGTGCCGCGGAGATGCTCGCGCTCTCGGACGACGAGGAGATCGAGGGCGGCGGCAAGTCGTCCGCGAACCACGAGTTCTTCCTCGCGCCGGGCCGCTACCGGCTCGTGGCGAGGGCGCCGGGGCTCGCGCCGGCGCTCGGCCACGCGGTCGAGATGGCGGGGGACCGGGAGACGACGCTCTCGCTCGGGCCAGGCGTGCGCGTGGAGATCTCCCTTGAGGGCCCGGACGGCCCGCTCCCGAACCGGGAGGTGGACGTGCGGACCGACGCCGGCATCCGGCTCGGCGGCCACTCGCCGCTCGAGATGCTTCTCGGCGGCGCGGGGCTCCGCACCGACGGCCAGGGGATCCTCTCGCTCGACGCGGTGCCGCCCGGCCGCTACGTGCTGCTCCTTGACGGCAAGGAGAAGGGCCGCTTCGAGGTCGGCGCGACGCCCGTCGCGAAGCGCATCCGCGTGGAGTGACCACGAACCGGCGGGGCCAACGGGGGACCGACCGGGCCGACCGGGGACCGACCGGCGGGACCAATCGACAGGACCGGGGCGATGCCTCCAAGCCGGACGCCGCCGAGCCGAGCCATGTCGCGGCCGCTGTGTCGGCGACCGGTGTCAATGTCACGAGTTTCGGAAAAACTCTCCCCGTACCGTATCTACCGGAGGCCCGCGACGTGGGCGTCGAACGCCGCTTCGAGATCCTCGAGCCTGCGGTCGCCGAGCGCCTCGCGGATCGCGTCGGCGTGCGCCGGGATCCTCTTGAACGAGTCCCAGAAGCGGTCGAAGAGCTCGCGGTTCTCGCGCGAGGTGTGGAGGAGGAAGTGGATGAACGCCCACGATTGCGGGTAGTTCACGAACGCCTTCTCCATGAAGGCCCGGTCGTCGAGGAAGAGGAAGTCGCGGAGCCGCGCCGGTCCCTGCTTCTCCTCGGCGGCGTACTGGAGCATCTGGAGGTGATCGACGCGCGTGGCCCCGGTCGTCCACTTGCCGTCGATGATCTTCACCTCCTCGAAGTACTCCGCGAGCCCCTCGTTGAACCAGAGCGGCGGGTCGTCCATGATCCGGTGGAGGTACTGGTGGAACCCCTCGTGCCGGACCGTCTTCATCATGTCGTTGCGCTCGGGGAGGTTCCAGATGAAGAGCTGGCGGAGCGCCGGGGCGTAGAGCCCCGCGGAGTGGGGTGCGGTCCCGCCGAGCAGGTCGGCGACGTGGGTCTGGTAGCCGGCCTCCCCCGAGAAGAGGAAGACCTTGAACCTCTCCTTCGTCGGCGGGGCGCGCTCCAGCCGGATCGTGAAGACCGCGAACGCCTGCTCGAGGATCTGGGACGCCTCGAAGCAGATCTTGCCGTCCATGTCGGAGGCGACGACGTAGTGCGCCGACTGGTAGTCGTGCCGCTTGGGCCACGCGGGGCCGTTCACGGCCTTGTGCACCACCCGGCTCGCGTCCTCGAGCTGCTTCGAGCGGATGCCGGTCGAGAGCGCCGAGCCCACCAGCTTGTCCGCCTCCTCCCAGCGCCCCGCGGCCCCGAGGAACAGCGCCGCATCGGCGTGCAGGTTCGCCGCGCGCGGGAAGCGGGCGAGGAGCGCCCGGTAGATGGCCAGCGCCTCGTCCGCCCGGCCGAGCGCGACGAGCGCCTCCGACTCGATGAGCAGGGCGGGGATGAACTCCTGGTCCTTCTCGCGCACCTTCTTGCACGAGGCCGCCGCCTCCTCGTACCGGCCGAGGTCGTGGAGGAGGATGCCGCGCAGGTAGTCGCGCACCGTCTCCGGGAGCGCGTCGGGCGACTTGTCGACGAGCTTCAAGGCCGCCGATGCCTCGCCCGCGACCTGCAGCTTCATGGCGCGCTCGACGAGATCGGCCCCCTTCTTGTCCACCTCCATCGGCCAGGCGCGCGTCTCCGGATTGTCCGCGGCCGTGACCGGCACCTCCTCGAAGAGCCACGCGGGGAGGTCGTCCTTCGGTTCCCAGCGCCGGCTGAACTCCGCGAGGCGCGCCTGCCGTTCCTTGTCCACGAGGCCCTGGATCCACGACGTCTCGACCTTCCCCGAGAGCTCGATCTCGCAGTCGCCGAAGTCGGCGATGGCGATGCTGCCCCAGTGGTCCGTCGCCTTGTTCGCGCGCGCGATCGCCTTGTTCCCGTAGTAGCAGCTCACCTGCCCCGCGTTCACCACGACGCCGATCGTGTAGGGGCGCCCGCGGGTGACCGGCGAGGCCCCGCCGCCGCCGATCGTGTCCGAGTCGTCGCCCGTCTGGAGCTCGATGGTCGCGGGGATGCCGCTGTACGTCGTGCCCGCCCGGTCGACGAAGGGGCCGATGCCGGGGACGACGAGGATGCTCTTCGTCTCCGTGTAGCAGACGATCACCACGCCGGTCGTGTCGGCGGGGTACTTCTTCCCCTTGATCGTGACGGAGTGCGGCCCGCGGAAGGGGGCCGGGTGGATCAGCATCGAGCCCGCCCTGGCCCAGTCCTTCATGCCGGCGCCGCCCTCGTAGCGGAGCTTGATCGTCCCGTCGCGCGGGTTCCACTGGAGCAGCTCGCCCGCGATCATCTCCTTCGGCTCGACGGCCGGGACCGTGGCGCCGAAGGCGAGCTCCCGCGCGAGCTCTTCGACCTGCACGCGCCGGCCGAGCACGTAGGGGGCCTTCGGGTGCTCGTCGAGGAGCTTGCTGAGCCGCTTCCTGCCCTCCGCGCAGCGCCCCCGCTCGAGGAGCCCCCGGATGACCTTCATCCCCTCCTCGAACGCGGGCGCACCGGCCTCGGGGCCGCCGTAGCCGACGGCACAAAGCAAGAGGAGGAGCCCGCCCCGTCTCGCCATCCATTTGCATTCTAGCGGATCCACCGGTCCCGTGAACCCCCCCGTGGCGGCCGCGGCAAGGAAGGGGTAGAAGCCATGGCCGAGATGCCGGAGCCCGAGGCGCTGCTCGAGCACCGCGCCTTCCTGCGCGCGATCGCGAAGGGGCTCCTTCGGGACGACGCGGCCGCGGAGGACGTGGTGCAGGACGCGCTGCTCGCGGCGATGGAGACCCCGCCGCGCGGCCGCAACGTGCGCGGCTGGCTGGGTGCGGTGGCGCGGAACCTCGCGCTCATGGCGTGCCGCGGCGAACGGCGGCGGCACGAGCGCGAGATGCGCGCGGCGCGGCCGGAGGCGGCGGCGCCGGCGACGGAGGCGCTGGAGCTGCTGGAGCTCCAGAGGAAGGTCGTCGACGCGGTGCGCGCGCTCGAGGAGCCCTACCGGACGGCGATCGTGCTGCACTACTTCCACGACCTGCCGGTGCGGCAGCTCGCGGCGCGTCTGCGCGTGCCGAAGGAGACGGCGCGCACGCGGCTGCGCCGGGGCCTCGCGCTCCTCCGCGCGCGTCTCGACGGCGAGTACCGGGGCAACCGCTCATGGCTTCCGCTTCTTGTGACGTTGGCCGCGGACCCCCGCAAGGTGCCCGTGGCGGGAGTCGCACTCATGAGCGCGAAAGCCAAGGTCGCTGTGGCGGCCGTCCTCTGCATCCTCCTGACCCTCGGCGCCGTGAAGTGGGGGGGCTCCGGGGGCAGCGAGCCCCCGCCGCGCGCGGAAACCGCACGCCTTCCGGCGCCGCGCGAGGCCGAGGCGTCGCTTCCGCCAGCGCCGGCGTTGCCCGACCCGGTGGACCTCAACGCGGTGGACCGCGACCGCGACCTGCACGGCATCGTGGTGGACCGCTCGGGCAATCCGATCGCCGGCGCGG
>WYBS01000223.1 GCA_011525755.1 Planctomycetaceae bacterium | reverse complement strand
TGCTCACCATCGCCTTCACGCTCTTCTGCGTCTGGGCCGCGGGGAAGATCTTCCGCATCGGCATCCTCGCGCAGGGTCAGCCCCCCTCCTTCCGCCGCCTCGCGCAGTGGGTGTTTTCGCGCTGACGCGCGGGCCCAGCGATCTGTTACCGTGGCGCCATGCGCCGCGCGGTGGTCCTCGCTCTCGTCGTCGCGTCCGCGGCGGGCCAAGGCGGCGTCAAGTCGTGGACCGACCAGCTCCGCGCCAAGGACGAGGACGCGCGCATCGAAGCGGTCGTCGGGCTTGCGAGGATGGGTCCGGCGGCGAAGAGTGCCGTCCCGGCGCTGGCGCAGGCGCTCGCCGATCGGTCGGAGGCGGTCTGCAACCAGGCGTTCCAAGCCATCAAGAGCATCGGGCCCGGGAGTGTGCCCGCGCTCGTCAAGGCGCTCGGCGACCCGGACGACGAGGTGCGGTCGGGAGCCGCGGCGCTCCTCGCCGGGGAGTTCGCGAAGGACATCAGCTCCCATCTGCCGCGGCTCGCCTCCGCCCTCAAGGACGACAGTTGCGCGGCGCGCGAGGACGCTGCGCGCGCGCTCGGGAGGCACGGGGGAGCCGGGATCGAACTGCTGATCCGGGGCCTCGCGGCCCGCGAGGAGCGATCCCGGGAGGCGGCCATCGTCGGGCTCGTGGTGGCCGGCGAGGCCGCCGTCGGACCGCTCGCCGAGGCGCTCGTCTCGGCGCCCGCCGCCGAGGCCCGTGAGGCGGCCGCGCGTGCGCTCGGCGAGCTCAAGGCCGAACGCGCAGGCGATGCGCTCCTGGCGGCGCTCTCCGACCCGGCGCCGGCGGTGGCGGGCGCCGCGGCCCGTGCCCTCGGCGAGACGCGGGCCCTCCCGCACGAGGCCGTGTCCCGCCTCGTCGCAGGCCTCGGCGGAGGAGGTCCCCTCCGCGAAGGCTGCATCGACGGTCTTGCGGCCTACGGCGACGCCGCCCGCGAGGCGCTCGCAGCAGCGTTGCGTTCGGCCGATGCGCGTCCGGCCGCGGCGCACGCGCTCGCGCGCATGGGCGAGCCGGCATGCAGCACCATCAAGGACGCGCTCGGCGCGGAGGAGGTTGACGTGCGCCGTGCCGCGCTTGCCGCGGCGCGCGCCCTTCCCGCCTGGCACGTGTCGGCGGACGTGATCGAGGCCGTGGGCGCACGCCTCCGCGATCCGGTACCTTCCGTGCGCGCCGATGCCGCGCGCACGCTCGGCTCGATCGGACCGCGCGCGAGGGACCTGCCTCTGCGCGACGCGGCAGGAGATCCGGACCCCACGGTGCGCGCGGCGGCGCTGTCCGCGCTCGGCCAACTGGGCATCGACCACGAGCACGCGGAGGATCCCGATCCGGCCGTCCGGGTGGAGGCGGTGCTCGCCCGCTGGAGAGTCCGGGGGGGTCCGGGGGCCGAGGAGTTGGGCAAGGTCGCGCTCGACGCGACCGCGGAGTCGCGCGTGCGCGTGGCCGCCCTCTCCGCGATCGGCCGCATGGGCCTCGCGGCAAGAGACCTCGACCTGACGCCGCTTCTGATGCAGCAGCCCGTCGAGGTCCGCCGTGCAGCCGCGGACGCGCTTGCGAAGATCACGCTCCCCTCGGCTTTGGCGGTCCGCGAATCACGCCTCTCGCGGAAGCCCTCGAAGGCGGTGGACGCGGCCCTGGCGTCGCTTGCCGCGGCGCAGGGCAAGGACGGCGAGTGGGACCTCGGGACCATGACGACCGGCGCAACGGGCCTCGCCCTGCTCGCGTTCCTCGCGGCCGGGTGCGGCCCCTCCGATCCCCCGCACGGGAAGACCGTCGAGAAGGGGCTCGCGTACCTGATGCGGCACCAGGACGACCGCGGAATGATCGGCACCATGAAGAGCCACGAGTTCCTGCTCTGCCACGGGATCGCGACACTGGCGCTCGCGGAAGCGTGGGCGATCGCCGGGGACGATCGCTGCCGCCGCGCGGCCCAGTGGGCGCTGGACTACATCGCCTGGGCGCGGAACCCCTACCTCGCGTGGCGCTACGAGCCCCGAGGTGGGGAGAACGACACCCACATCACGACCTGGCTGCTCACCGCGCTCAAGATGGGCGAAGTCGCGGGGTTGGATGTCGACCCCCAAGCGTACACGGGCGCCGGCAGGTGGATCCGGATCGCGACGGGGAGGTCCGGCCGGACGGGCTACAACTTCCCGGGCAGCGCTCCCGCCCGGCCCGAGCATGTCTACAAGAGCTTCCCCGTCGAAGCGGTCGAGACGATGACCGCCGCGGGGCTCTGGTGCCGCCATCTCCTCGGCGGGGACGCGTTGAGCGCCCGGATCTACGGCAAGGGCGTAGGCCTCGTCCTTGCGAAGCCGCCACTCTGGAGCGCCGGGCACGAGGACCACGTCTACTGGCACTTCGCCGCGCTGGCGCTCTACCAGGATGGCGACGCGAGCTACCGGAGGTGGGAGAAGCCTCTCATGGCCACTCTGGACGCGGCGCGGGACCCGGCGACGGGCGCCTTTCAGCTCTGCGACGTTTGGGCGGGAGATGGCGGACAGACGTACGTGACGGCGATGGGGGTGCTCACCCTGCTCACGCCTTCGCGCTACCCGCGCGAGTTCCTGACGAAGCCGAAGGTCCCCGCGGCGACCCGGGCGGCGATCGCGGCGCTCCGGAAGGCGCAGTCGGACGAGGACCCGCAGGTGCGCGAGATCGCCGCCGCGGCGTGCGCGCGCCTCCCCGCCTGAACGCGATCGGAGGGGGCTCCGGGGGCCGGCGCGGCGTCCCGCCCCGGGCCTTGGCACGAAACCCGCGATCCGGTCGAGGCGGAGCTCCGGCTGCGGACGTGAGCGCTACCGCGGCGCCGGCCACCGCGCGATCTCGCGCCAGACGAGCGTGTGTCCCGTGTCGTCGCGGTGCGCGTCCCGGAACCCGACGAGGATGTCGTGCTCGCCGGGGAGCACGGCGCGCAGCAGGTAGGTGTGGTCGGGGTGGGCCTTCACGCGGTCCTTGAGGCCGAGCGCCTTCCCCTTCTGCTGCCATGCGCTCCGGCCGTCGCG
>WYBS01000222.1 GCA_011525755.1 Planctomycetaceae bacterium | reverse complement strand
CGCCCGACGGCCCAGCCGAGCGCGGGCCCGCCGGCGAACGCGCCGACGAGGGCGAGCGCCTGGAGTCCGGACCCCCGCGGCTTCACCAGCCGGCCGTGCGGCGTATCGAGGCTCGTGACGGGGGCTTCCTCGACCTCGGTGGCCATCGCCGTTCTATCGACAGCCGGCGCGGTGGACGGGAGGGGGCGCGGGGGAGGGGCCGGAATGCGGACCGTGGAGTCCGTATGCGGCCTCCGCAACCATAGTTCCCGCAACGACTTGCGGCGGACGAGGGGCGTACCGAGCGAGGGGCGTACCGAGTACCGTGTCAGAAGCTCGCGAGCCTGCCGGCGGCGCGCTCGGCGGCCGCGAGCAGGCTTCCGTCTCGGAGCATGGCGGCCGCGCGCTCGATGTCCCTCGCGAGGTAGCGGTCGCGCGCGAGGTGCGGGACCTGTCCGCGCAGGAGCGAGCGCACCGCCTCCACGCCGCGGCCCGGCGCGAGCTTGTGGAAGTCCAGCGCCTGCGCGGCGGCGAGGAACTCGATCGCGAGCACGTTCCGCACGTTCTCGAGGATCATCCGGCACTTCCGCGCCGCCCACATCGCCATGCTGACGTGGTCCTCCTGGTTCGCCGAGGTCGGGATCGAGTCCACCGACGCCGGGTGCGCGAGCGTCTTGTTCTCCGAGACGAGCGCCGCGGCCGTCGTCTGCGCCATCATGAACCCGGAGTTGAGCCCCGGCTCGTCCGCGAGGAACGCGGGGAGGTTCGAGAGGTCGGGGTTCACCATCTGCTCGATCCGCCGCTCGCTCACCGCGCCGATCTCCGCGAGCGCCGCGGCCGCCGTGTCCGCGGCGAGCGCCACGTGCTGCCCGTGGAAGTTGCCGGCGCTCACGACGTCGCCGTCCCTCGCGAAGAGGATCGGGTTGTCGGTGACCGCGTTGAGTTCGCGCTCGACGACCGCCTTCGCGAACGCGAGCCCGTCGCGCGCGGCCCCATGCACCTGCGGCACGCACCGGAGCGAGTAGGGATCCTGCACCTTGTGGTCCGAGTGGCGGTGGGAGGGGAGGATCCGGCTCCCGCGCAGGAGCTTCCGCATGTTCGAGGCGGTCGCGACCTGTCCCGGATGCGGCCGGAGCGCCTGTACGCGCGGATCGAACGGCCGGTCGGTCCCGAGCAGCGCCTCGAGGCTCGCCGCCGCCGCGATGTCCGCGAGTCGCACGAGGTCCTGCGCCTCGACGAGGGTGCGGGCGAGGACCGCGGTCGCGACCGAGGTGCCGTTGATGAGCGCGAGCCCCTCCTTCGGGGCGAGGGTCAGGGGCTTCATCCGCGCCCGAGAGAGGGCCGCGGCCGCGCGCACCCGGCGCCCACCTACGAGGACGTCGCCGCGGCCGAGGAGCGCGAGCGCGATGTGCGCGAGCGGGGCGAGATCGCCCGACGCGCACACCGACCCCTGCGCGGGCACGACCGGCGTCACGCCGCGGTTCCAGAGGTCGAGGAGCGCCTTGAGCGTCGAGGGCCGGACGCCCGAGTACCCGCTCGCGAGCGTCGCCGCGCGCACCGCGACGGCGAGCCGCGCGTCCTCGGCGGGCAGGAGCGGCCCGACGCCTGCCGCGTGCGAGACGATGAGCCGCTCCTGGAGCCGCGCGAGGTCCCCCGGCGCGATCCGCACCTTCGCGAGCCGGCCGAACCCCGTCGTGATCCCGTAGACCGGGCGGTCGCGCTTCGCGAGGTCCGCGACGAACCGCGCCGCGCGCTCCACGCGCTTTCGCACCCCCGGCGCGAGCCCGAGCCGCGGCGGCGGGTCGGCGAGGAGCGCCCGGACGGCGTCCAAGGAGAGATTCCGGCCGTCGAGGTCGAAGCGCGCCATGGGGCCATAGCAGACACGGAAGCGCCCGCGGGCGGAAGATTCCAGCGGGGGAACGCGGGGGCCAGGCAACCCAAGACGAGGGCGGCCGGCTACGATCTCGCGCCGCGCGCACGGACCCCCGGTTTCCCCGCGAAAGGCCCTTGCGAGGCCGGGAAGCCCCGGGCTCTGTCACGAGTTTCGCAAAAAGACTCCCCGAACCGTATGCGAATCGGCATGGACTTCCGGCCTGCGATGGCCCCGATGACCGGGATCGGGCGCTACGTGCGGGGGCTTGCGGGGGCGCTCGCTGCGGGCGGGACCGACGTCCGGCTCTACGCCGTCTACCTCCGCGGCAACCGGAAGGAGAAGCGGCGGCCGCCCCCCGGCACGAAGCTCGTCGCGTGGCGCTTCCCCGCCCGCGTCATGAACGCGCTCGGGCGCTGCGGCATCCTCCCCGCCGACCGCGCGCTCGGGGGCTGCGACGTCTTCCACCACACCGACTACGTCCTCACCGAGGTCTCGCCGAGGACGCCGCAGGTGATGACCGTCCACGACCTCGCGTTCCTGCGGGATCCGTATTTCCATACGGTACCTGCGGCGCGGGCGCTCGAGGGCATCGTCCGCGCCGCCGCCCTCCGCTGCTCGGCGCTGCTCGCGCCGAGCGAGGAGACCGCGCGCGATTGCCGCGAGCTGCTCCAGGCCCGCCGCGTCCTCGTGACGCCGCTCGGCGTCGACGAGGAGTTCTTCTCCCTCTCCCCCGAGGCCCCCTCACGTCCCTACCTGCTCGCCGTCGGCACGCTCGAGCCGCGCAAGAACTTCGCGCGGCTGATCCGCGCGCACGCGCGCTCCGGCGTCGACCTCGATCTCCTCATCGCGGGCAAGCGCGGCTGGCTCTTTGACGACGTCCTCGAGGCGGCGCGGGCCGCCCCGCGCGCCCGGCTGCTCGGCCACGTGCCGGATCCCGAGCTGAAGCGCCTCCTCTCGGGCGCGACCGCGTTCCTCTACCCGTCCCTCCTCGAGGGATTCGGGTTGCCGGTGCTCGAGGCGATGGCGGCGGGGAGACCGGTGCTCACCTCCGATCGCGAGCCGCTCCGGAGCCTCGCGGAAGGGGCGGCGATCCTCGTCGACCCCTCCGACGAGGAGGCGATCGCGGACGGCATCCGCCGGGTCGTCTCCTCGCCGCCGCAGGGGGGGCCCGCGCGCGCGCGCGGCTACACTTGGGCCAAGTGCGCGGCGGCGACGCGGCGCGCGTACGAGGCGGTGGCAAGTTGAAGCTCGGCATCGACGCGACGGAGCTCTACCCGGGCGCGGTGGGCGGCGTCCGCACGGCGGTCCTCCTGCTGCTCGACGCGCTCCGCCAGTACGCGCCCGACCTCGAGATCCAGGCGCTCGCGCCGGAGCCCGTCGAGACGCCCCGCGGCATCCGCTGCGTCGCGACCGGGGGACCCCGACGGCCGTTCTTCTGGCGCCGCTCGCGGCACCTGCGTCGGCACCTCCGCGGCCTCGACCTCTTCCATTCGCCGGTGATCGCGTTCCCCGACGCGAAGATCCCGGTGACCGCGACCGTGCACGAGCTGCCCTTCGTCGAGAACTTCCGCCTCGAGGGGCAGTGGCGCGCGCTCGTCCAGGAGCACTGGCTCGCGCGCGCCATGGGCCGCTGCAAGGCGCTTGTCGCGCCGACGCAAGCGACGCTCCGCCAGGTCGGCATCGCGCACCCCGCGGCGCCGCGGATCACGGCCGTCGTGCCGCACCCCGCGCCGCCGGTGGAGCGCACGTCGCACGGACACGACGGCTCGCTCCTCTTCGTGGGCCGGCTCGACAAGCGGAAGTGCGTCGAGGCGCTTCTGGAGGGGGCTTCGGGGGCCATGGGCGGGGAGATCCGGCTCGTCGGCCCGCAGGCGGAGCGGCGGCGTCGCGCGATCGAGGACGTCGCGGAGCGGCTCCAGATCCTCGACCGCGTGCGGTTCATGGGCGTCGTCGACGCGAACGCGCTCGACGACCTCTACTGCCGCGCGGCCGTCGTCGGGCTCCTGAGCGCATCCGAGGGGTTCGGGTTCCCGGTGCTCGAGGCGCTCGCGCGCGGCGTGCCGGTGGTCGTCGCGAAAGGGACGGGCGCCGCCGAGGTGGGCGGGGGGGCGGCGATCGCCGCGGACCCCTTGAACCGCGAGGAGATCGCCGCGGCGCTGAAGGAGGCATCGACGCCGGCGCACCGGCAGCGGATCGCGGTCGAGGGGCCCGCCCGCGCGATGGAGTTCACGCCGGAGCGGACCGCGCGCGGCTATCTCGAGGTCTTCCAGCGTGCTCTTGGCGGTTAACGCCACATCCTACGGCGACCCGCCGGGCGGCGCCGGGCTCCGCGCCCGCCGCCTCTTCGGCGCGCTCACCGGTTTCGACCTCCTCTTCCTCCTCGCGGAGGACACGCCCATGGACGTGGTCCCGCCGGGCGCGGAGGTCCGCCGCCTCCCCGTGCGCGCGTCGGCGCCGCTCCGGCGCTGGCTCTCGCTCCGGCTGCCGGACGAGGGCGACCTCCTCTTCACGGACCACTACCCCTCCCTCCCGCACCCTCCCACGGTCGTCACGCTCCACGACTGCGGCCGGCCCTTCCGGCGCGGGCTCATCCGCCGCCACCTCGCGCGCGCCGCCGCGGTCGTCGCCGTGAGCGACACCGTGCGGCGTGCGTGGGGCGCCACCACCGCCTTCGTCGTCCCGAACGGCGTCGCGGTAACGGACCGCGCGCTGCCGCCGGGCGACCACCTGCTCGTCGTCGATCCCGCGAAGGGCCCTTGCCCGGGGATCCGCTCGCTCGGCCGCGAGGTGCGCGAGGCGGGGCGCGGGCGAGCGTGGATCCCGCAGGACCGGCTTTTCGACGAGATGGCGCGCGCGGCGGCCGTGCTCGTGCCGTCGCGAGCCGAGGGGTTCGGCATGGTCGCGCTCGAGGCGATGGCGCTCGGCCGGCCGGTCGTCGTGCCGGACCTTCCCGCGTTCCGGGAGGTGCTCTCGGACCATCCCTTCTACGTGGGCGAGGGGGGCTGGGGGGAGGCGGCGGCGCGGGCGCTCGCGGCGCCGGAGGAGCGCCTCGCGGCGGCGCGGCGGCACGCGCGCGGGTTCACGTGGGAGCGGGCGGCCGAGCGCCTCCGGGCGGCCATCGAGGAGGTCAGCCGGCGACGAGGATGTACGCGAGGTACATGAGGGCGGCGAAGATCGCGGCGACCGCGGCGAAGACGATCACCCGCCCCGTGTCGGAGAGCTGGTCGAGGTCGATCCCGAGGAGCGGCGAGCCGGGTTTGATCCGGTGGACCTGGATCGGCTGGTGGCTCTTGAGGACGATGTCCGCGGGCTTGCCCGCGGCAGCCGCGGCGCCGCCGGAGGGCGCTCCCGCTCCCTTCTTCGCGGCGTCGAAGGCCTCGTCGAGCCCCTTCCTCGCCGGCGCCTTCTTCTCCTGGGCCTCGGGCAGCTCGAAGACGAGGCGCACGGTGCCGATCGCGATCTCGTCGCCGCTCTTGAGGATCCGCTTCGTGATCTTCTCGCCGTTGACGAAGGTCCCGTTGCTCGAGTTCAGGTCGACGATCGCGAACTGCTCGCCCTGCTTGTAGATCTTCGCGTGCTCGCGGGAGGCCTTGCCGTCCTTGACGGGAATATCGCTCGTGTCGAGCCGTCCGAGGATCGCGGCCTGCGCGACCTCGTAGACCCTTCCCGCATCCGGTCCTTCCTTGATCAAAACCTTGGGCAAGCGGCGGACAGTCTAGGAAACCGCCCCCGGGCAGGCAACCCCACCCTTCCCCCGGCCCCATCCCACCCCCCGGCGCCGCGGCCGCGGGCGTCTCTCAGGAGTCGAACGGGTTGGCCGCGCCTTCGGCCCCTTCCTTCCACTTCTTCCAGCCCTCGAGGGTCTGGTAGTCCTTGCCGGTCAGGCCGCGGAGCGCGGCGGTCGTCGCGGCGGCGAGCGTGGCCTTCCGCGCGGCCGCCTCCTCGCTCCACTTCCGCCGCGGCGTGGCGGCAAGCTGCTCGAGGCGGTTGACGAGGTCGAGCGCGAGCGCCTTCCGGCGCTTCACCGGGAGGTCCTTGAACCCGCCCAGCGCCTGCGTGGCCACCTCGGCGATCGCGAGGTCGTTGTGGTCGGAGAGATCCTCGATCGTGGCGAGCGTCGTCGCGTCGGCGATCTGGCCGGCGGCGCGGATCGCCTCGATGTAGGAGAGCGGGATCTCGCCCTTGAACTTCTTCGGCGGGTTCAGCCACTTCGCGAGGTACTTGCTCGAGCCCTTGGCCCTCATCGTGCCGAGCGCCGCGAAGGCGCCGTGGCGCACCGTGAGGTCTTCGGCCTTCGCCGCCTTGCCGACCGCCTCGACGGCGGCCTTCTGCTGCTCCTCCGTTCCCTTGGCGTAGAGTGGGGGGAGCTTCGAGAGCGCGCCCTGCGCGTCGGCGACGGAGCCGGTGTCGAGCGCCGCGGCGAGCTGGGCCGTGACCTCGGCGAGGTCCTCCGCGAGCGCCGCGCCGGCGAGGAGGAGGAGCGCGAAAGTGAGCCGCATGTGTCACCCCGGGACCGGGATGGTCCAATTGTAGCGTGGACGTCTCGGACAAGGACTACTGGGATGCCCGGTACCGGGCGCAGGAGACGGGCTGGGATCTCGGCGGGCCCTGCCCCGTCTTCGTCGATCTCCTCGACTCGCCCTTGGCGCCTCCGAGAGGCAGGGTCGCCTTCCCCGGCTGCGGATCGGGCCACGACGTGCGGCTCTTCCTCGAGCGCGGCTACGACGCGGTCGGGTTCGACTTCGCGTCCCGGCCGGAGGGCGTGCCGGTCCTTCCTCTGGACGTCTTCGAGATCGGGCGGCGCTACCCGGGCGCGTTCGATGCTGTCGTCGAGTACACCTGCTACTGCGCGATCGACCCGGGCCGGCGTCCGGAGTACGCGGAGGCGCTCCGCGCGTCGCTGCGGCCCGATGGCCTCCTCGTCGTGCTCGCGTTCCCGGTCGAGCGGCGCGAGGAGGGGCCGCCGTTCGGGATCGACGAGAAGGAGATCGCGGGCGTCCTCGGCGCCGGCATGGATCTCCTCCACTTCGAGATTCCCAAGAGCTCCGTCCCTCCGCGCCTCGGCCGGGAGCGGCTCGCGATCTTCCGGAGGCGCTGAGGCCGCCGGAGGGGCGCACGCGGGGGACGTCCGAGGGGGCTTCCCGATCGCAAAGTCGCCACTCCTCGGGGACCGGCGGCGATCGGGACGGGCCGGCTCGCACCGGGGCGGCCCCGGGAGCGCGGGCCGAAGAGAGCGTTTTTACATTCCCCTGTCGGTCGCGGCGGTGACGGCCATGCCCCGCCGCCTGCCGTGGCGTGCCGGAAAGGGCCGGCGGAATCGCCCTCCGCCCCGTGCCTGGCCACTTTGTAAAAGTTGCAAAACGCGTTGCATCCCGTTGCACGGCGCCCCTAGTCTGTGGAGTAGGAAAACGGCGGGCGGACCGGGTGGGGTCTCCCGTTTGTGACCAGCGGTCGGACGGGCCGCCGTCGGGAGGGATCGATGGGACCTCTGCGCGCTCTCCTCGTTTGTGCCGGCGTGTGCCTCGTCGGTTGCTCCGGCGGGGCCGGGGGAACGGCCGATGCCGACATCGGGGACATCTTCGTCATCGGCCACAGCCCCGGCAACGGGGACGAGATCGACACTGCCGATTCCGTGAACGGCTACAACGCGCTCGACAACGTGACGCTCCTGCGCGAGCCGGGCGTCGCGATCATCTTCTCCGGGTCGCTCGACCTGACGTCGGTGATCAACGACGACCCCGCGGATCCGCAGGGATCGCGGAACGTCCGCCTCTTCTACTTCGACACGACGCAGG
>WYBS01000221.1 GCA_011525755.1 Planctomycetaceae bacterium | reverse complement strand
TCGATCCGGATCGTGCCCTGCGGCGTCCTCTCGACGCCGTCCTCCGGCGCGAGGAACGAGAGGTCGGGCTGCTGGCCGATCGCGAGGATCACGAGGTCGGCCTCCAGCTCCTCGTCGACCGCCTCGTCGTAGACGGGCGCGAAGCGGCCCGCGTCGTCGTAGGTGCGCTTGACCCCGATCAGGCGGGCGCGGCGGACGCGCGTGTCGCCCTCGAACCGGCGGACGCCGCGCTGCGGGAGGAACCGGATCCCCTCCTCGATCGCCTGCTCGTACTCCTCGCGCCCCTGCTCGGTGCGCGTGACCGGCATCTCCTCGTAGCTCTCGAGGCTCAGAAGCGTCACCTCTGCGCCGGCGCGCGCCGCGATGCGCGCGGCGTCGAGCGCGGGGGCCATGCCTCCGCCCGCCTCCTCGACCGCCGCCTCCGCCCCCATCGCGCGCAGCGCCATGCGCGCGGCGTCGAAGGCGACGAAGCCGCCGCCCACGACGAGCACCTTGTCGGCCCGCGGGACGCGGTAGCCGTTGTTGATGTTGATCAGGTAGTCGATCGCCTTGACGATGCCGTCGAGCTCCTTGCCCGGGCAGTCCATGAGCCGGCCGCGCTGCGCGCCGACGCCGAGGAAGACCGCCTCATACCCCTCCCGGCGGAGCGCCTCGAGCCCGCGCTCCCTGGTGAGCGGGCTCTCGAACCGGAACTCGACCCCCATCGCCTCGACGGCGTGGATCTCCTTGTCGAGGAGGCTCGGCGGCAGGCGGAAGTCGGGGATGCCGTGGAACGCCATGCCCCCGGCGCGCCGGCTCGCCTCGAAGACCGTGACCCGATAGCCCATGAGCGCGAGGTCGTGCGCGCAGGCGACGCCTGCGGGACCGGCGCCGACGACCGCGACCTTCCGCTTCCCCCCGGCCCCCTTCGCCTCCGCCTCGAGGATCGGCTGGTGGCTCTCCCACCGGTTGCCGGGCTCGGCCTCGCGCGACAGCGCCGCAAGGGTGTCGGGCTCCCGCGACTCCACGCCGAACCGCTCCGTGACGAAGCGCTTGAGCGCGCGGATCGCGACGGGCGCGTCGAACTTCCCGCGCCGGCACCGGTCCTCGCAGGGCGCCGCGCAGACGCGCCCGCACACGGAAGCGAGCGGGTTCGGGGAGCGCGCGGTGAGGAAGGCCGTGCGGTCCTTTCCCTCCGCGATCAACTGCACGTACCGGCCCGCGTCCGTGAGGACGGGGCACGCCATCTGGCACGGGACGCGGTCCGCCCAGTACGCCGCATCCGGCAACCGGACGGAAACGCGCCTGCCGGCTCCGGCCGCGGAGCCGCTCTCGCCTCCCTCGATCGGCACGCGGTGGCGATTGCAACTCGCATTCCGCGCCGCCCGCGCGTCGAACCGTCGTGCCGGCGCCCCCGGACCGGGCCAATACGCGCGGATCCGTCCGCGTGTCGCGCGCTACGTTTCCGCTGCGCGCGCAACGCCGAGGATCGCGTCCGCGGCCGCCGCCACGCTATCCTCGCACGCGATCCGCGCGGCGGCGTCCCTGGCGGCAACGCGCACCGCATCCTCGCGCAACAGTCCGCCGATGATCGCCGCCCCCCGCCCGGCATCGTACCGCTCGACATCCACGCACCGCCCCGCGCCGAGGTCCTTGAGCCGCGAGCCGTTGTCGTGCTGGTCGTGCGCCATCGCGACCGCGAGCTGCGGGATCCCCGCGCGGAGCCCCTGCGCGACGGTGCCGATCCCGCCGTGCGACACGACCGCCGCCGCGCGCGGCAGGAGGAGCCCGAACGGGACATACGCCTCGTGCCGCACGCCCGCGGGCAGCCTCGCGGGCACGTCGCCCGGATGCGAGGTCACGAACAGGGCGCGGAGGCCGAGGCGCTCGCACGCGCCGAGCGACTCGCGGAAGAACCGCTCCCCCTGCACGTTCGCGGATCCGTGGGTGAAGACCACGGGCGGCGGACCCTCCCCGAGCCACCGTTCGAGGTCGGGCTCGAGAGCCCCCGCGAGGCCGCGGTCGTAGTAAGGAAAGCCCGTGAGCCGGAGCCCTTGCGGCCAGTCGGGCTGCACGGGCCCGAACCAGTCCGGCCAGAGCCCGAGGACCCGCGCGGGCGAGTTCCACCAGCCGTTGAGCGGCCGCGAGACCGCCGGGAGGCCGAGCCCCCTCCGGAACTCGTTGAACCGCGGCAGCCACTTCGGGTCGAAGATCCGGTCCGAGAGCCACCAGAAGCCGCGCTTGAACCACGGCGGCATGCGGCCGACGAACCCCATGCCCTTGAAGACCGGGATCCGGTGGAGGGTGCGGAGGATGGCGGGGGCGACGTGCACGGTGACGAAGGGCGCGCCGTGCCTCTCCTGCGCGAGACGGCCCGCGAGGTCGAGCGAGGAGCCGACGAGGATCGCCCCCCGCTTCGCCTCCGCCTCGATCTTCCCGTAGAGGGCGGGCAGCGTCGCGAGGACCGCCTCGTTCATGATGAACGGGAAGGCGCGCCTCGGATCCCAGAGCTCCTTCCGCGCGGTCACCTCGAGGTAGCGCTCGCGCGTGTCCATCGGCTCGAACGAGAGCCCCGCGGCCGTGACCGCCTCCTCGTACCAGGCGCCGGCGTGGATCAGGACGTCGTGGCCGCGCGCTCGAAGCTCGCGCCCCACGGCCACGAAGGGGTGGACGTCCCCGGCGCTCCCGATGGCCGTGATCACGACTCGCATGAAGCGCGGCATCATGGCACGGGGTCCAAGCCGCCCCCCTTCCCCGCGCCCCATCCCCCATTTACGCGATCTTTAAGGGCCGCTGAAGGCGTGTTCACTCCCCCGGGTTCCTCTATGCGCGACGGAACCATTCCCGAACAAGGAGTACCCAGATGAGATCGTTCCTGAGGACCATCGGCGCGGCGGCGCTTCTCTCCGCAGCCGCCTCCGCGCAGGCGGTGAACGTGGACCCCGCGCTGCCCGAGTACCGCCCCGTCGAGGGCGTGTCGGGCAACCTGAAGAGCATCGGCTCCGACACGATGAACAACGAGATGACGCTCTGGGCCGAGGGGTTCAACGGCTTCTACCCGAACGTCCGGATCGAGATCGAGGGCAAGGGTTCCTCGACGGCGCCGGTCGCGTTGATCGCGGGCACCGCCCAGTTCGGGCCGATGAGCCGGCCGATGAAGTCGAAGGAGATCGACGACTTCGAGAAGGCGTTCGGCTACAAGCCGACGGCCTTCCGCACGAGCATCGACATGCTCGCGGTCTACGTCCACAAGGACAACCCGATCAAGGGGCTCACCTTCCAGCAGGTCGACGCGATCTTCTCGAAGACGCGGAAGGGCGGCTTCGAGAAGGACATCCGCACCTGGGGCGACCTCGGCCTCACGGGCGAGTGGGCGGACAAGCCGATCAGCCTCTACGGCCGCAACAGCGCGTCGGGCACCTACGGCTTCTTCAAGGAGCACGCCCTCTTCAACGGCGACTACAAGGACAGCGTCAAGGAGCAGGCGGGCAGCAGCTCGGTCGTGCAGGGCGTCGCGTCCGACAAGTACGGGATCGGCTACAGCGGCATCGGCTACATGACGGCCGACGTGCGCGCGGTCCCGCTCGCGCTCGACGCGAAGAGCAGGATGGTCCCGGCGACGCCGGAGAACGCCTACAACGGCGAGTATCCGCTCTCGCGCTTCCTCCTCTTCTACGCCAACATCAAGCCGGGCGAGGCGGCCGACCCGCTCCGCCGCGAGTTCGTCCGCTACGTCTTCAGCAAGCAGGGCCAGAAGGACGTCGTCAAGGACGGCTACTTCCCCGTCACGGCGAGGATCGCCGCGGAGGAGCTCGCCAAGGTCGGCGTCTCCATCGGGGGACAGGGCTAGCCCGCCGCTGGACAGGACGGCGGCCCCGGACAGCAACGGGGCCGCCGGTCCCGGGGATCCGTGAGCCAGACCTCCCCTCCGCCCCCCCGCCGCCGGAGGCGCCGCTCGGTCTTCGTCATCGAGCGCATCTCGCGCTGCCTGATCACGGCAGGCGGGCTCGGGACGATCGTCGCGGTCTCTCTCGTCTTCGTCTTCCTCGCCGCGGTGGTCGTCCCCCTCTTCCTCCCCTCCTCGGCGAAGGAGGTCGCGAACGAGCCCGTGGCGAACGCGTGGCGCGACACGCCGCCCTCGGAGATCGCGGTCGACGACTACATGCGCGTCGGCTGGGCGTGCTTCCCCGACGGCTCGGTCGAGTGCTTCCGGCTCGACACGGCCGAGTCGCTCGTCCGGCGCCGCCTCTTCGATGGGCCGCCGCCGACCGCGGCCTCCGTGTCCGCCCGCGAGGAGGGCGGCGTCTTCGGGTTCCCGGACGGGACCCTCCGCTTCGCGACGATCCGCGCGGCCGCGCGCGCCGTGGACCCGGCGAGCCTCCCCGAGGAGCTGCGCGGGATCCCCGCCGGGAGCCCGGTCCGCCACGGGGACGGCATCCTCGAGCGCCTGCCGGACG
Source organism: Planctomycetaceae bacterium (assembly GCA_011525755.1). Lineage (GTDB taxonomy): Bacteria > Planctomycetota > PLA2 > PLA2 > PLA2 > PLA2. The sequence goes on along the minus strand of WYBS01000221.1, from coordinate 3,801 downwards.
GGCAGATGCGCCACACGGTGCTCGACACCCGCGTCGAGGAGCCCATCCGCATCGAGCCGCCGTCGAAGGTGCTCCTCGTCGACTCCTCCCGCCACGGCGACACCGTCCGGGTGGCGGCGGTCACGGAGGACGGGAGGCTCGTCCTCGAGAGCGCCCGGGAGCGCCCGAACATGCTCACGGGCGAGGTGACCCGCGTGGTCACCTCCGGCGAGATGCGGCTCCCCCAGCTCCAGGGCCGCGAGCCCCCGAGCCATCTCCTCGTATCGGGCATCGGCGACTCGACCTACGTCGTGTGGGCCGACGGGTTCGCGGTCCGCATCGACTCGCGCGACGTCTCCGCGCCGGAGGTCGTGGAAAAGCTCGACCTCCTGCCGGAGCCTCGCGTGCGCGTGACGTCGCTCCGGTTCATGATCGGCCGGACGACGCTCGCCGTCGGCGACTCCATGGGGCGCGTCCGCGGCTGGTTCCGGATCAAGCCGCACGACGCCGGGACGAAGGACGGCGCGATCCTCGCGATGGCGCACGACCTCGAGCGCGGCAACGCGGCGGTCACCGCCATCTCGACCTCCCAGCGGAGCCGGATGCTCGCCGCGGCCTACGAGGACGGGACGCTCCGCGTCTTCGAGATGACCACGGAGAAGACCGTGGCCGAGGTCGCGGCCGGATCCCCCCTCGGCAGGATCGCCCTCGCCCCGAAGGACGACGGCATCGCGGGCATGACTGCGCAGGGCCTCCTCTCCTGGCGGCTGCACGCGAGGCACCCGGACGTCACGCTGTCCGCCCTCTTCCTGCCCGTCTGGTACGAGGGCTACCCGGCCCCGACGCACGCGTGGCAGTCGTCGAGCGGAACGGACGACTTCGAGGCGAAGTTCGGCCTCTGGCCGCTCGTCTTCGGGACGATGAAGGCGACGTTCTATTCGATGCTCTTCGGCGCGCCGCTCGCGATCCTCGCGGCGATCTTCACGAGCGAGTTCCTCGCGGGCCGGACGAAGGCGCGCGTCAAGCCGGTCATCGAGACGATGGCCAGCCTGCCGAGCGTCGTGCTCGGGTTCCTCGCGGCGATCGTGATCGCGCCGGCCGTGGAGGACTTCGTTCCCGAGCTGCTCTCCTGCTTCGTGACGCTCCCGTTCGCGATGCTTCTCGGCGCGAACCTCTGGCAGTCGCTGCCGGGGCAGGGCCGGCGCGGCAGCATCCGCGCGTGGCGCGTGCCCTTCCTCTTCGTCATGACCGTGGCGGGAATCGGACTCGCGCTCATCGTGGGCCCGGTGGCGGAGAGGGTGCTCTTCGCCGGCGACCTCAAGCTCTGGCTCGACGGGCAGAGGGGCACGGGGACGGGGGCGTGGATGTTCCCGATGCTGCCGGTCTCCGCCGTGATCGTCGGGATCGCGATGTCCCACTTCGTGAACCCCGCGCTCCGCCGGATCTCGCGCGACTGGGGCGCGGGGGCGATGGCCCGCGCCGAACTCGTGAAGTTCCTCGTCGGCTTCGCCGCGGCGGTCGGCCTCGCGCTGCTCCTCTCCTGGCTCCACGGACTCGCCTGGGACCCGCGGGGCTCGTTCGTCGGGACCTACGTCCAGCGCAACGCGCTGATCGTCGGCTTCGTGATGGGCTTCGCGATCATCCCCATCATCTACACGATCTCCGAGGACGCGCTGTCCGGCGTCCCGGAGCACCTGCGAGCGGCCTCGCTGGGCGCGGGCGCGACCCAGTGGCAGACCGCGATCCGGATCATCCTCCCGACCGCGATGAGCGGGATCTTCTCCGCGCTCATGGTCGGATTCGGGCGCGCGGTGGGCGAGACGATGATCGTGCTCATGGCGGCGGGCAACACGCCCGTGCTCGATTGGAACATCTTCAACGGCTTCCGTACGCTCTCCGCGAACATCGCGGTCGAGATGCCCGAGGCCGTCAAGGACAGCACGCACTACCGGACGCTCTTCCTCGCGGCGCTCGTCCTCTTCGCGCTGACCTTCGTCGTCAACACGGTCGCGGAGATCGTCCGCCTCCGCGTCCGCAAGAGGGCCTACGAGCTGTGACGGTCGCCGTATCGCCGCCCTCCCCCGCCGCCCCCTCCCGTCCCGCTCCCCGGCGCCGCATGACGCCGCTCTTCGCCCACGGCGAGACGATGGTCTGGCTCACGGGCGGCGCGCTCGCCCTCTGCCTCCTGATGATCGTCGGACTCGTCGTCCTGGTGATCGGCTTCGGCGGGGGCACCTTCTGGCCCGCGCCGGTCGTGCGCGTCGAGACGCTCGACGGCAGCGTCTGCATGGGCGAGGTCACCCGCGACGAGGGCTACCGCCCGGAGCGGTCGCTGCTCGAGGGCGTCCCCGCGGACGCGCTCGACCGCACGTGGGCCGCGATCCGGGAGGGGGGCGGGGAGGCGAAGCGCCGGCTCGTGCGCACGGGCAACTTCGACCTCGAGGGGACCCATTTCCGGTGGATCGCGGACTACGCCGTGAAGGACGAGACGCGCCCCGAGTGGGCCCTCGTGATCGAGCGCCTCTCCTGGGGCCGCTTCTACGGCGAGCCGAAGGCGTTCCTCGTCGACGGCAAGCCGGTCGCCGAGGCGCCGGCGGACGTGTGGCGCGCCTTCGAGGAGCGGCACGCGGAGGTGCGCGACCGCTACGAGGAGCGCCGCCGCCTCGAGAGGGAGGAGATCGGCGACATCAACCGGAAGATCGAGGAGGCGCGGCTCGAGCTGCGCCGGACCGAGATCCGCCGCGGCAAGGACTCGCCGGAGTGGAAACGGCAGCAGGCGGAGACGGAGCGGTCCGCGGCGGAGCTCAACGCGGCCTTCAGGGCGGTGCGCGAGCGCATCGACGCGCTCAACCGGGAGAACGCGCGGTACGAGCTCGCCCTCGTCACGGCGAAGGGGGCCGAGAAGACGATCCCGCTCGCCGAGGTCGTCCGCGCCTATCCGTCGAACCGGCTCGGGTTCGGCGAGAAGCTCGGCGTCTATGTCGCCCGCTGGGGCGAGTACATCTGGGACGAGCCGCGCGAGGCGAACAGCGAGGGCGGGGTCTTCCCCGCGATCTTCGGCACGGTCGCGATGACTCTCATCATGGCGGTCTTCGTCGTCCCGTTCGGCGTGCTGGCGGCGCTCTACCTGCGGGAGTACGCGCGGGCGGGGCCGATCGTGAGCGTCGTGCGCATCGCGATCAACAACCTCGCGGGGGTCCCGAGCATCGTCTTCGGCGTCTTCGGCCTCGGGTTCTTCTGCTACATCATCGGCGGCGGCATCGACGGCCTCTTCTACGGGGAACGCCTGCCGAACCCGACGTTCGGGACCGGCGGGCTCCTGTGGGCCTCGCTCACCCTCGCGCTCCTCACGCTTCCCGTCGTGATCGTCGCCACCGAGGAGGCGCTCGCGGCGGTGCCGCGGTCGATGCGCGAGGGCTCGTTCGCGTGCGGCGCGAGCAAGTGGCAGACGATCCGCCGGATCGTGCTGCCGCGCGCGATGCCGGGCATCATGACGGGAACGATCCTCGCGATCGCGCGCGGCGCGGGCGAGGTGGCGCCGCTGATGCTCGTCGGCGCGGTGAAGCTCGCGCCCGAGCTGCCGGTCGACGGCCACTTCCCGTTCGTGCACGCGGAGCGGAGCTTCATGCACCTCGGGTTCCACATCTACGACCTCGGCTTCCAGTCCCAGAACAGCGAGGCAGCGAAGCCGATGGTCTACACGACGACGCTCCTGCTGATCGGCATCATCCTCGTGCTGAACTTCGTCGCGGTCGCGGTCCGCACACGCCTGCGCCGCCGCTTAGAAGGGGTTCTCCCACAAGCCCGGACACATGCGTAACT
>WYBS01000220.1 GCA_011525755.1 Planctomycetaceae bacterium | reverse complement strand
GCGCGACGGGCTCGTTCTCCGGGCGCCGCCGGCGGTCCACGACCGCGTGGCGCTCGCCATCGAGGAGGCGCGCGAGAGCCTCGGCAAGGACGTGACGGTCGAGGTCCACGTGGTGAAGCTGAAGGAGCCTGGCGACGTCGGGGAGGTCCCGGTGCGGGAGCTCGAGGCGTTCCTGCGGTACCGGTGCGACCGGATCGCGACCCACGTGCTCGAGTGCCCGGCCCTCCAACGCGTGACGGCCGTGTTCACGCGCGAGGTCATCTACATGGCCGATTTCATGGCCGAGGTGTCCAACGGCCCCGTGAGGATCAGCGAGCCGACCGCCGAGGTTGCCGAGGAGACCTGGGCGATCAAGCTGAGGCCCGTCCTGGCCGGGGGCGACGTTCGCGTGACAGCGGACTTCTCGATCAAGGAGGTCCGCCGCCCCATCCCGGAGTTCCGGACCCTGCTGGCCGGCGACCTCCCGGCGTGGATCCAGCTGCCGGAGGAGCGAAGCGCGGCCGTTTCTCGGGAGGTCACGTGCCCCCCGGACGGGTTCGTAGCGGTGGACCTCGGCGACTCGACGGTCGCGCTCCTCCGTGCGACGGTGGCGCCGCAGGACGGGTGACCCGCGCGCTTTTACCTCGCCGTGATGCCCCGGTGACCGCGCGGCGCGACACGTGGGCCCATGCGAAGACTCGGACTCCTCCTCTGCCTCGTCCTCTCCGCCCGCGCCGGCGACGAGCCGCTCATTCGCGTCTACGACCTCGCGGACCTGAAGGCCTACGATGTGTGGTTCGCGATCGCGATGGCCAAGGTGAAGGCGGCGGCGAAGGGCGCCGACGTCGCGGGCCATGGCGACACGATCGTCGTCAACGCACCCGCGGCCATGCAGGAGAAGGTCGCCGAGGAGCTCGGCGCGATCCGCAAGGCCCTGGGCATCCTCGTGACCATGGAGGTGCGCTTCGTGAGGGCGGAGGGCGGCCTTGGCGTCTCCACCCTGCCCGCGGAGAAGCTCGACGCCCTGCTCGCGGAGAGGAAGGCGCAGCTGATCGCGGGACCCACCCTGACCTGCCACAACGGGCAGCAGGCGTCCCTCTCGGTCGTCCGAGAGGTCACCTGCGTGAGCGACTTCGTGTTCTCGTCGGACGAGGAGGGCAACGTCACGGGCGACCCCGTCGTGGAGACGCTGCCGCATGGCGTCAGCGCGAAGCTGCGTCCGTTCGCCGCGGGCGGGAAGGTCCGCATCGCGGCGGAGGTCACCATGGTCGAGGTGGGGGAGGCGATTCCCGAGATCGAGCTGCCGTTCCCGGTCCCGACCCCGGTGAAGATCCAGGTTCCCGAGGCAAGGACCCGTACGGTCGCGAAGCTCGTCGACTGCCCGGCCGGGGAGTACGCCGTGCTGGACCTCGGAGGACGGGACGCCGTGCTGATCCGGGCGATCCTCGCCGCGAGCGCGGAGGGCGCGATGGGACAACCCGGAGAGGAGGCCGCGTCGAAGTAGCCACGGCCCCCGGAACCCCTGCAACTGTCCCCACCCTTGGCGCACCGATCCGGGCCCCGGGCCCGGCTCCCTCGCGACGTCCTTCCCGGACCGCAGATCCGGGAGATCGGCCTCGCCCTGGATGGCTCGGGCCGTAGAATCCCGTGATGCGGATCGCCTGCGTCGGCCTCGCGATCTTCGGTGCGGGGCTCCTCGCCGGGTACGCGCTCTTTCACGGGGGAACCGACGCGCCGCGTGCGGAGACGCGTCGGCCCGCCGCGGAGCCTCCGCCCGCGCCCCCGGACCCCCCGAAGATCGCGCCCGCGGAGCCCGCGCCGCCGAAAGGGACGAGCGAACGCGAGCAGTGGGAGGTCACGAGGGCGAACCTCTTCGAGGAGATCCGGAAGCGCGACGAGCGGATCCGTGATCTCGAGCGGGAGCTCGACGTGCTCCGGAAGACCCTTCCGGACCCGGCGATCCTGGAGGACCTCGACCGCGCGACGCCGCAGGAGCTGCTCGATCTCGTGCAGGCCATCGGCCGTGTCGGCGAGGAGAAGCTGCTCGCGGTGCCGGAGGAGGTGAAGGCGCGCTACGCCGCGCTCCTGGGCCTCGAGGACGCCGGCGCCGCGCGGATCGTCGAGCGCGGGAAGTACGACGCGATCGTGCAGCAGCGCGGCGGCGGGGCGTACTGGTCCTTCGCCACGCGGTCGAACAGCTACGACAAGGAGCCCGACCTCGAGCTGCAGCAGGGGAGCTACTCGACGAGTTTCTACGGCGGCACGTTCGGCTTCCTCCTCGACCTCGGCGACTACCCGATCGAGAACGTCCCCAAGGGGCCGGAGGCGGTCCCGTCCGGCCTGGCGCCGGAGCAGGAGGAGGCGTGGCGATTCCTCGCGAGCGAGGTGCCCGCCGACCGCGACGGCCGGAGCGCATGGCAGCAGAAGGGGAAGGCGCTCGGCCTCAAGGACCGCGTGAAGGCCCACCCCGACCACACCTACCTGCTGCGCGCCGTGCTCCCCGGCGAGCACGACATCCTCGTCG
>WYBS01000048.1 GCA_011525755.1 Planctomycetaceae bacterium | reverse complement strand
GGGCGCGAGCTTCGCGGGAGAGCTCCCCGCGCAGCTCGGCGAGATCCTCGCGGTGTCGTGCATCGGCGGCGTCTTCCTCGGCTGCTTCCACGGCGGCCTCGACCGCTGGCGGCGGAGCGACCTCTTCGCGCTTCACCGGCCGATCACCGCCGTGCGGATGGAGGCCGCACGCACGCTGGCCGGCGTCACGGTCGCGCTCCTCGGCATCCCCGCCCTGGTAGTGGCGCACCGCTACTCCACGCTATCGCACATCGCGAGGGACCGCTCCCTGCGAGCCTTGGGCATCGTCTTTGAGTCTCGCCCGTGGGACCACCTCGGCGTCGTCGAGATCGCGCTGCTTGCCGGATTCGTCCTCGCCGCGTGGGCGGTGACGCGCTTCGCCGTGGGCGCCGTCCGCGTTCGCTGGGCGCTCCCGGCGCTCGTCGTGGTTCCGCTCGTTTGCTGGTCGCTCCTCACCCGCACGGGCGTCGCGGCGGCCATCTGCGTCACGCTCGGCTTGGCCGTCATCTTCTCGTTCGGAGGCGCGCTCTGCCTCGCGGGGGATCGCCGATGAGGTCCCGCGTCCGGTCGCTCCTGCTGCTGCTCCTCCTCGGCGCGATCCTGCTCGAGACGCTCGCGCTCGTCCGCCCGCTCCTCTTCCGGGCCGTACACCGGGCGTATCCGCAGGTCGGGCTGGGCGAGGATGGGCGCGTCCTCTACTACGATGCCCACATCGAGCGCGGCCCCGACGGGGAGACTCGCGCGGTCTACTCCCTCGACGAGTCCCGCAACGACGCCGAGACGCTACGTCTCGGATCCGCCGAAGCGATGGCGCGGCTCTCCTTTCACGGCCCGGGTCTCGGCGGCGCCGGCAGCTTCGACTTCGACCGGCCTCTCTCGTTCATGGCGGAGCTGCGGCGGGCCCCGGGGGACCGGTTCGTCCCGTACCCCCCGCTCGACTCGTCGGTGAAAGGCACCCTCAACGCCGTCGAGCGGCGCCGGCGCCTCCTCCCGGATGAGGAGCGGCTGGCCTCGGGAGAGCGGAAGCCGCCTCCCATCGAGTGGAGAGTCGAGGAAAACCGGCTCGTGTGCCGGGAGACGGCAAGCGGCCGCGCCGTCGCGGGGCTCGGCCCCGACGGCTACGCGCGCGGCGAACGGGCCGACGAGGGCGAGCGCTTCGGGCAGATCGCGCTCGGGCCGTTCTTCGCGACAACCCGGGCGTTCACTCGGGCGGATCAGGTCCCGCTGTTCCTCTTCGATCGGGACGCCCGGAAGATCCACGTGATCTCCGTGAAGGAGGAGGCAAGCGTTCCGTCGGACTCCGTGGAACCGGTTGCGCTCGCCATCGAGACGAGACCGCTCCACCCCTTCCAGCCGGGCAAGGGCGAGACCGCAACGTGGCCGTACGCCAGCGTCGTGGACCGGCACGTCCTGGTGTTTTTCGAGGACGGCTCAGTGATCGCCGACATCGAGATGGAGCCGAACGAGCGGGCGGCCACCATCCTGAATGCCCTGGCCGTGCGATCCGAGGCGGACGGCGGGTACTACATCTCCTTCTCCGAGAGGCGCCGCCGGCAATCCAACGCGGCCGTTGGCATGCAAACCGCACTCTACCCACAACCCCCTGACGGCGAGCGCCGGCGTCTGCGGCTCTTCCGCCCGGGCCAGCCCGCCATCGTGCATGACGTCGTCCTCGCGCCCACGCGCGCGGGCGAGGTCTTTCTTGCGAACCTGACCGCGTCCCTCGCGTTGCTGCGGCCGCCGCCGCTCGTCGTCGCGTCGGCGCTGTCGCCGCTTCCGTCCGTCCGGCGCTGGTGGTGGCGCGAGCCGTGGCTCGCCGGCGGCAGCTACCCCGGCTGGCTCGTCCTTTCGCTCGCGCTCGCGGCGTTCCTCGCGTGGCGCGCGCGGCGGGCGGCGCGCGAGCGGTGCGCGACCGTCCGCGCCGTCCGCTTCTGGACCGCCGCCGTCTTCCTCCTCGGACCCCTTGGCTTCCTCTGGATGCGGCTCGTCCTGCCGCGGGTTCCCGTGGAGTCCGTCGGCGGCGCCCGGCGCGCCGTCAACCTCGACGCGTCGCCCGCCACGAGCGAGCCGTGGCCCGATCCGGAACCCCAGGGAATCGAGGTGTTCTCATGACCCGCCTCCTCCTCGCGCTCCTCCTCCTTCCCCTCGCCGCCGGCGCGGGCGACATCCCGGTCGAGAAGCTCCCGAGGAAGGTCCGCGACGCCCTCGAGAAGCGCTTCCCCGGCGCGCAGATCGTCGAGGCCGACATCGACAAGTTCGGCGCCGGCAACAGGCCGCGCAAGGAGCTCACCTACGAGCTCACGTGCACCCTCCCCGACCGCGAGATCGAGGTGCTCGTCACCGCCGACGGGAACGTCCTCGACGAGGAGATGAAGGTCACGCCGCTCCGGGGGCAGACGGACATCCAGCTCTCGCGCGACGACGTCCGCGAGGACCTCGCGTTCCTCAGGAAGTCCCTCGAGGAGCGGTTCGCGTACCTCGACTACGGAAGGGTCGACCTCCCGACCGCGCCGAAGCGGGGGATGCCACGCTCGGACTTCGCGCTCGAGGTGCAGAAGGTGATGGCGCGCTTCATCGACGGCC
>WYBS01000219.1 GCA_011525755.1 Planctomycetaceae bacterium | reverse complement strand
CCGAACCCCAGCGCCTCCAGCGAGGTGTGCGCCGGAGAGGAAGATGATGGGCGCGCCACGAACGACGCGCCCCCCGCGATAGTCATGCGTTGCCTTGCCATGCCGCGTGTGGCCTGCGGCTCTCCGCACGACCTTCAGGGCTCCCGAACCCTTGCCGGACGCCTTGGCCCGCTCCGGCTGCGATTCCTGCGGCTATCGCTCCGCAGGCGGGAGTTCGAAGGCACGGGCTTGAGGCACGAGTCGTGCCAAGAGCTTGGCCACGACGCCTCCTTTCACGGTTCAGGTGAACCGATGGGCAGGAGGCTACCACGCCCTCCCCCCGTCGTTGTCCTCCTGTCGCGGACGATGGACGTGGCGATCGGCTGGTGCCCAAGCGGGTGCTGGGCCGGTGATCGCCGCGCCGTTCGAGATCTCGACGCTCAGCTTCGGACACAAGGCCGGCAGCCTCGGGCGGGATGTTCGGCCGCCCGAGGCCGTCGCGGATGTAGCTTCGGCTCCGGGCCGGTTACTTCCACTTCTTGCCGAGCTCGTCGAGCCCGCCCTTCGCTAGGTCCTGCGGCGTCATGACCGGCATGAACTCGACGTCCGCGTTGAACTGGAGGAACCAGGGCTCGGCGAAGCGCGGCATCTCGGAGGCGTCGGACATGTTGACGACGAAGAAGCCGCCCCGCTTGCCGTCGTGCGCGCAGAAGTAGGCGGCCTCGGGCTTCGTTTCCTCGAGGATGCGGGAGAGCTTCTTGCCCGCCGTGCCGTCGCGGACGGCCTCGTTGAACTTGTCCACGGGCAGGGAGACGTGAAGGATGAAGCGCACGGCGAACCTCCTTGTGTGGGGAAGACGCCCACTCTACTGCGTGGCGCAGGAGCGCGCTACGTCCCGAACCCCAGCGCCTCCAGCGAGGTCCGCGCCGGCCTTGCTGGGCTGCTGGCGTGGGGCAAAGGTTCGGCTCATCGACGAGGATCCACTGCCTACATCTTCTTTCGTGTACCGCAGGGCTCGCAGAAGACCAGGCTCAGCGTGCAGTCGCGTCCGCAACCGCCCCAGCCGCTGCACCGATGGCATTCTTCCTTCTCATGTTCTGTCGATGCGGGCCTGCCGCAGCGGTTGCAGATCCACGCGCCATCGGCCTTCTTCCTCGCGCGAAGGTAGGCGCTCGCTTCCCTGAAACGGAAGCCGCCGTTACCGCTTCGCCTCCGGCTGCTGCTTCGCTCGCTTTTCGTAACCATCGTGCCCCGAGAATAGCCCCTACTCCCCCCAAAGGAACCGGACGGGTGACGGGGCTCGGCGATGTCGAATCGCCGTTCTTCTCCACCGCGACGGTCAAACGGGCTGCAGCCTAAGCACGCACGTCACGTCGTCGCGCCCCGCCTTCTTCGCGAGGACGTCGATCTCCACCTTGTCGCGGCTCAGTCCGACGCACCGGTAGTCGCCGACGTAGCGCCACCGGTGCGTGGCGTCCTTGAGGAATACCGGGATCGGCCCGGCCTGCGCTGCGAGGATCTCGGCGTTCTTCTCGATCTTGTCGCCCTTGCCGGGCAGCACGACCTCGGGCGCACCCGGGTTGAGGTCGGTGCGGAAGCAGCCAGCCACGACCCGGCCGCCGCTCACGGGGAGGTACGACCAGGTGTCGCCGCCAAGCGCGGCGTGGATCTGCTCGCGGGTGTAGGTCTTCCGGCGCTCGAACGTCGGACGGTCCTGGTCATCCATGCGCAACCTCATCGCTTGGATCGCCAGCCGAGTCCGGCATCCACTGCTTCAACTTGTCGACCCACTCGCCGGTGTCGCGGGTCAAGACGGCGTGGACCCTCTCGGCGAGCTGCGCGGTCGGCGAATCGCGGACCAGGCCCTCGACCCAGTCGATGAACTCGGGGATCTCCGCCGGCCGAAGGGAACGAACCGTCGTGCCCCACGTCGCACCGATCTGCGTGCGCGCCTTCCTACACATCTCCTCGAAGAAGCCGTCCACGATCATCACATCGACGTAGGGGACGTAGGTCGCGATGTGGTTGACGTCGAAGTAGTCGCCCGCCTTCGGAAGTCGAGCGTTCGGTCCACTGCACGCCATTGCCATTCCTGCGTAGAGCGTCGCCTGGCAAGAGCCGTAGGGAGTTCGCACGGGGTGCTCGCTCATGAGGAACGCCTCCGCCACTCGGCGTGCCTCCGCAGGGGTACAACGCAGGCGGCCGAGCACGCGAAGGACAAGCGGCTCGAAGAAGTCTGGGGACATCAGCAGCCCCTCACCCACGCCGCGCATCTCGGCGGCGAGGACGTTCTCGAACGGGGCATGATCATCCGCGTACTTCCTGAAGAACGACTCGAACTGCGCCCGGAGGGCCTGCTTCCGTTCGCGTCGCCTCGCGGTCCACTGCGACGGGGACCCGAGGTCCGCCCGGAGCCAGAAGGGCTCCAGCCACCCATGGGGGTCCGCATCGAACGCGTCCTGCCAAGGTGGCCGAGCCTCCAACTCCGCACCCTTGCTCGCGAGATACCGATCCAGCGCCCTGAAGAGCTGCCGCTCACCGACCACTGGATCGAGAACGAAGCGCACGGCGCCCAGCCCGTGGACTACGTCGATGATCGCCTTCGCGTCTGCCGAGAGTTCAACCTCTTGCTCAACCACAGCGGACGCTGGGCAGGCGATCACCTCGTTGGCGACCGCGCGAGTGAGCGCGTCGTGGAGCTTCACCCACGACGCCCCGGAGTCCACGCGCGCCAGCGCCTTCGCCATATTCGAAACGGTGGCCGTGTCCAGGTAGACGATCTTCTTACGAAGCCGCGGGAGACATGCGTGACCCCGCCAACCGCAGCGGCGAATCGGGCATTGCAGCAAGAGACGCTCGCCCTCATCGACACCGTGCGCGCGCGGCCTGCCGATGCCGCAGCTGGGGCACGGTGCCTCGTCAAGTACGTCATCGAGCGCGATCTCGGCCATGACCCCAAGTGTACTGCGTCTAGACGGGATTCCGTGCCGCCCCGGTGCCGCGCTGTAGAATCCGCGATCGATGACGCACGTCTTGGGCGGCAGCGTCCGCCTCTCCGAGCCCGGTGTGCGGCGCACCGCCGGTATGTTCAGCAAGTTGATCCTGGACAACCGCGATGTGTTCCGCAGGTACTTCGGCGTGGAACTCTACCCGGGCTCCTTGAACGTCGATGTGCAAATCCCCGGAATACACACCCGACTCGACACCGGGCGCCCGACACCTGCCTTCGTGATTCCCCGGAACGAACTCGTCGGGATGCCGGGCTACCTCGGCAACGGGCAAGCGTGGCACTGCGACCTCGTGGTGGAGGAATCGGGCCGGCAGCTAGGGCTGTGGTTGTTTCGCCGAATCGGCTCGCGCGTCCCGCAGACCGTCCTCGAACTTCTCTCACCGCTGAAGCTCGTGGATGAACTCGCGCTCAAGCATCAGACCCGGGTGACGCTCACGATTCACTCGGGAAAGCAGTAGTCGGCAGCGTTCTCCGTCGGATGCGGGTCTGCGCTGTCTTTGGCACCCCTAACCTACTCCACGTCGTCGAACTGCTCGCGACCGAGCGGACACTTGGCGAGGCTGCCCTCGCACTTCAAGTGGTGCGCCCCGCCAATCGTCCCGGTCGCAATCTCGCGAGGTACAGGCGAGTGCTTGGGATGCCGGCACCAGGGGAGCCGCACCGTAGTGATGTCCCGCTGGCGATCGGCACGGATCTCCCTGCTCTCGATATGGCGGGTTTCGACCTTGTAGAAGCGGCATTCTGCCATGGGTACCCTCCCCCGGTGATTATCCCACCGCTGCGGCGTTCTGTCTCATGTCCCGAACCCCAGCGCCTCCAGCGACGTGCGCGCCCGCTTGTCCACCATCCCCGCGTAGATCTGCGTCGTGGAAACCGACTGGTGCCCGAGGAGGCCCTGAAGGTCCGTGATCGCCGCCCCACCTTCGAGGTACGCGGTCGCGAAGCTGTGCCTCAAGCTATGGAAGCAGAGCCCCTCCCGGTCGGCGAGGCCCGCGCGGCGCACGGCGGCCCGCCACGCGCTCGTCGGGTACTTGTAGGGCGTCCCGGCGCTGGAGAGGAAGACGGGCTCGCCGTCGGCGACGATGCGCTTCCCTGTCTTGGCGCGCTCGGCCTTCACGCGGCGAAGCTCCTCGGCCAGCGTCGCGTGAAGAGGAATCGCGGCCGCGCTGCCCGTCTTGGGCCTGAACAAGCTGATCACCTTCCGCGAGAGGTCGATGTCGCCCCAGCGCAGGCGAAGAAGCTCGTGCAGCCGCGCACCCGTGAGGAGCCCGGCGAGGACGAGGAGGCGCAAGGGCGGGCTGCACGCGGCGAGCAACGCGTTCGCCTCCTCCCGCGAGAGCACGGCGCGCTTCCTCTTCTTCTCCCGGAGCGGCTTGATCGCCCCGACCGGGTTCTCCTCGATCGCGCCGAGCTTCTTCAGGCGGTTGAGCGCCGCCTTCAACAAGAGCAGATCGCGATTCGTCGTCGCCGCGCTCGCGACCGCGCCCTTGCGGAGTTCGACCACCGAGGGGGCGTCGTACCCCTTGCCGACCTGCCGGTGGACCCACCAGCGGCGCTCGCGCCTCCACGCGACGTAGGCTTCGACGTCCGCCGGCGTGAGGTCGGCGACGAGCTTCTTACCGAGCTTCGACTGCCCGATCGCCCGCGCGTTCGCCTCGTAGCGGCGGACGGTCGATGCGGACTTCGCGGCGGCGCGGGCGGCGTCGATGTACTGCGCTAGCGCCTGGTCAATCGTCAGCCCCTGCACGACGGGCTCCGGCTCGGGCTGCGGCGGCGCCTTCAGGAACGTGCCCGTGAGGATCGTCTTGCGGAGTTCGCGGAGGAAGTCCTCGCCCTCGCGCTTCGACTCGACCGCGCGCGTCGTGTACTTCCGGCGCCCCTTCTTGTCGCGCGGCGCGCCCGGCTCGATGAACTGCACGATCCAGGCGCCGTCTCGTCGACGCTGCGAGACGCGGCCGTAGGATCGGCGTCGCTTGGGTGACTTGCGGTCTTGGATGCTCATGTTGCACATGGAGGAGTCGGTTTCCGCGTTCATCAACTCGTTCCTCGCTAGGTTTCCGCTAGGCCTCGCCCCCTGGCGCGGAGCCTTGCCAGCACCCCGTCTGCGTCGGGGCGCACGGACGCCCGTGTGGCGGCCTGGCGCGCCCGGGCCACGAACGCCTCGATGTCCCCGCGCCAGAAGAGGAGGCGCCCACGGCGGGAACCTGGCGCCCCGGCGCGGAGGGACGGCAGGACCCCCTCCGCGGCGAGTTTGTAGAGGGCGGACTTGCTGATCGGCAGGAGCTGCAGCACCTGCCCCGCCGTGAGGAGGTCGCCGGGAGCAAGCGGGCGGGGATCGGTCACTCGCCCCCCTTCGCCCGGGCCGCGAGTTCCCGGTTCATCCGGCAGTTGCGACAGACGCCGCCGAACAGCGCGAGCGTTCGCTCGGAGGTCCACGACCCGCAGTCGGGGCACCGGCGGTCGCAGAGGTCGGAGGCGCCGGTGCCCGCCTCGTGCGCACTCCAGGTGGGCTGTTCGATGTTCGGGACGAGCCAGGGCTCCGGGGCGTAGTCGAGCGCTACCAGATCCTCGTCGGGCAGCGTCCACGCGGGAGCGGTGAGCCAAGCGACGAGATCGGGCTTGAGGCGACGGAGCTCGGCCCTTACCTCTTCAGTAGGTGCCGCGGGGCCCCTGTACCGGAGCTGGTCGCCATCGACCTCCAGCCACGCCCCGGCACGGCCCAGCCGGGCGAGCAGCCGGGCGGCGTCCGAGGGGCCGGTCTCAGGCATGGTCGCACGGCCCTTTCGCGGCGCCGCCACGCCGCCACAATCCCCATTCCATGCGGGTCCGGAACGCCCTTGCGCCGCCACACGCCGGGCGGTTGTGGCGGCGCGAAAATGCCGGGAATCGGCCTGCCAAGCCGGTTGTGGCGGCGTGGCGGCGTGAAACGCGGGGTTCCGGGAGGCCAGCCACTAGATGACCTCCTCGTAGCCGCCCTCCGGGGGGCCCTGCGCGTCGTCAAGGGGGTTCGGGGCGTCGGACGCCAGAGGAAGGAGGTAGCGGGTCCAGGCCTCCCTGAACTGCGCCGCCAGATAACCCTTCGGGGTGCCCCCGTTCTCAAGACGGATCGTCCGCGGCCGGATCCCGAACGGCTTCAGCAGGTCCGCAAGCCCGTCCGGCCGCATCTTCTTCCCGCCCCGGTGCCAGGCGCCCCAGCGCCTCTCCTGGAGTCCGTGCAGGTAGTCGAGGATGGTCTCGGTCGGCGCGCGGTCGAGCGTCGCGAAGAAGTCGCGGAGGTCCGAGAGGACAAGGAGCCCCGCCTCGTCCTCGGTCCGGCTCCCGCTGAGCGCCTCGGCGGCGGCCTGCGCCTTCCCGACCCACGCCCCGCCGACGGCCTCCGCGATCGCGAGCAGCGGTTCCCAGATGTCCTGCGCCCGGTCGTCCAGCGCCTCGGGCAGTGCCGGCAGCACGTCCCGGAGCCCCGCGACGTTGTCCCGGGCCCAACGTGCCGCCTTGCGGGCGAGTTCGTGGCCCTCCTTCCGGATGACGGCGCGGCGCGCGCGCCGGAGCCTCTGGACCTTGCTTTTGCGATCCATCCGGACGTCGACGGACCTGTCCTGCAGCGTGGGAGGGAGCGTGCCGATGAGGGCGATCGCCTTCGGGCAGAAGACGCGGAACGCCCGCGGCTCGAGGCTCTCGCCCGCGACCCGCAGCACGGATGCGCCTCGCTCGAAACCCGCGTTCATGATGCAGCGCAGGTCGTCGTTCCCGCCCGCGGCTGCAGGCCGGAACACCGTGTCCGCCTCGTCGATGAAGAGGGTCGGCGCGTACTTCTCGATCGTCCGGAAGAGTGCCGCACTCGAGATGTTGGCCGTCGTCAGGGGGCGGGCCGCCGCCTGCGCCAGGAGGCGCAGGAGCGTCGTCTTCCCGCACTTCTTCGTGGGCGACGACAGCGCCGGATACGGGGTCACGTCCGCCGCGTCGATCGCGTGCGTGTGGACGAGCCAGAGCGCGAGGAACACCTCCGCGTGGGCCGGCAGGGAGACGTAGTCGAGGAGCCACGAGGTGATCGCGTCGAGCAGCGCCGCGCCGTCGATGGCCTCGGGCCACGGCGCCGCGTCTTCGCAGACGACCGCGGCACCCTGCATCTCCTCGACCCTCTCCGCCTTGCCGATGGCCTCGTCCGCGGTCTTGGCGGGCGACCTGAACCCGAGCTCCTTCAGCCTGCGGATCGCGGCCTCGCGCACCATGGCGCGGACCGCGGGCGATGTCCCCCGCAGCTCCTCGCGGAGCCGCGCCAGCGCGGCGAGGACGGCGTCGAGATCCGCGCCGTCCGCGAGCCCGTCGAGTCCCGCCGCGGCGAGGTACTCCTCCACGCGCCGGTTCGAGTGTCCCGACGCGCCGTCCGGTCGTGCGTCCTCGGACCTTGTCCCGTAGCCCTGTTCGGCCAGCGCCCGCGCCGCCGCGGAGTAGTCGCCCCCGTGCTCGAGGATCGCGCAGACGCTGAACGGCGTGTACGCGGTGTCGCGTTGGAAGGGCGCCGCGTTCGCGGAGAACACGTAGAGGAGCCCGGGCGCCTCCGTCTGCAGCGATGCACTCTTCCCGGTCGTCTTTCCGGGACGCCGCCACTGCTCGTTCCCGCCCACGACCCTCCCCGGGGTCCATCCGTACTTCTGGAGGAGGGCCCGGACGTCGCCGCGCCGGTTGAAGTCGTCGCCCGGCCGGAGCCCGTCGCCATCTCCCCGCGACTGGTCACCGCCGTGCTGGCGCTCGTCCGCGACCTCGTCGAATCCCCTCGCGCAGCGGATCAGGACCTCGCGTTCCTCGGCCGTGATGACGGGGAGGTCGATGAGCGCCACTCCGTCGAGCGGCTCGTAGCCGGGGCTCGGGGCGACGAGGATGTAGCCCCCCTCGCCGCGGGTCTCCACGAGGACGGTCGGCGACGCGCCTTCCCGCGGACGACGCGCGAGCTTCGTGTTCCCGGGAACCACCACCTCGCAGCGGTAGATGGCGTGTCGCCCTCCGCTCTGGCTCCGCTGATGATGGAGCCGGGCGACGAGGCCCGGAGCATCCTCCTCCACCATCTCGGCCCAGCGGGCGTAGACCTCCGCCCTCTGGTCGAAGTCGATCGCCTCGGCGTTGCCGCTGACCGCGCCGCAGATCATGGCGATGGCCCCGGCGTCCGGGAACCAATCGCGGATCTCGGCCTCGGTTGCGCGGCGCGTCTGGTAGGCCTTCCACTCCCGCGTCGCCTTCTTCGTCTTGGGGTCGACCGGGACCACGCTCAGCCCGGCGTGCGCCAGGTGCATCGCGGCTTCCATGAGGGCTGTCACGGGAGATCCTCTCGGGTGCCGACGAGGGCGACGACCGCCCACCATCCCCGCCCAAGGGGCTCGCGTGTGATACGGACCGCACGGCCGGGGAACGCGGCCGGCACCCGCCTTACGAGCTCGCGCTCGAGCGCCCGCGCGAACCGCTCCCCGGGGATCGCGCCTCCGTGAACGACGTTGAGGCCGTGGTCGCGGACCATGGCCGCGGTCCTGCGGAGGCAGGCCGCGAAGCCGGCGGCGTGCCACAGCACGGTCGTGTCGAGCCCTTCGGCTTCGATCTGCGCGAGGTATCCCGCGCGTTCCTCGGCGGTGCAACGGGTGAGCAGAAGGGCCCGCAGTTCGCGTCTGAGGGTGGGCGTAGGATTCTGCATGATTGATCTCCCGGCCCGTGGCGCCCTTGCTCGGAAGGCGGAGCGCCGCGGGCCGCGGTTGTTTCCAACATCACCCCGCCATCGCGGCGAGGAGCCGCGCGATGTCCCGCTTCAGGAACCGGAGGCGGCCGCCGCGGCCCGTGCGGGTGCGGAGCGCGGCCAGTTCGCCACTGACGACCCGGCGTCGCAGCGTGGCGGACGACAGGCCGGTGGCCCGCGAGGCATCCCGCAGATCCAGCACGGGCGGGAGGTCTTCGAGAGCCTTCAGGACTTCATCGACTTGGAGCATCGTTTCGCTTCCTTTCGTGCACTGGCGCGCATGCGCGCCCTCACCCTCCGCCGGGCCGAAACATCGCTGAAACGTTTCAGCCGAGAGACCCGCGCCGATGGCGGGTCCTTGGGCTCGCGAGTCCCCCTTCGCCGGTGAAACGGCACGGCCCGCCTGATCGGGCCGTCCTCGGTCGCGTGGAAGCTGTCGGCGTCGAGGCCCTCAGCGATGTCCGTGAGGGGGGTTTCCGCGGGCGGGTCCGGGTCCCCGGAGCCGCCGCGCCCTCGCGGAGCCCGGCGCCACTGCGGGACGTAGCGCCCCCCGCGGCAGGGAAGCGGATCGTCGATCACGCCGGCCTCGCCGCGGAACCACTCGCGCACCCGGTGCGCCTGCACACGGCTCAGCCGCGTTGCGGGGATGCCTTCGGGAGACTCCTCCGCGAAGCCGAGGACCTTGATCACGGTCGGCGGGGAAGTCCGCGCCGGGCGTAGCCGGCGCCCCCGGAAGCCGAGCTCCACGCGCAGGCCGGCAGTCTCGGGGACGATCCGGACGATGCAGTCTCGCGCTCTCGTGGACAGCCCGGAGTTGGGGACCTCGAGCGAGGTCCGCGCGATCCGGACGAGTGCCTCGACATCCGCGTCCCCGAGTTCGCGCGCAAGAGCCTCGGCTTCTCGCAGGTGTCGCCTGAGGCGCCTGATCCGGGAGGGGCGACGCCCGCTCACGGCAGCGCCTCCCGCGGCGCTTCCGCTACCCGCTCACCGTGATCCCGAACGTCGAGGTGTGGCGGTGGGCCGTCGTCTGGGACCGGAGGGTCCCTCTTCCCGCCTGCTCTGGCCGCTCGTGACGACCGGCCCACAGCGCGGTCGATCCGCACTGAGCGCCGCCCCTCCCGGCGCCGGGTACGCCTCGTCAACCTCGCGCGGTGCGCGCGGCGGGCGTCCCGGAGCGCCCCCAGCCTCTGCCGGATCGAGCCGCGTTCGGACCCGCACGAAGTCCCGAGCTGGGATCGGAGCTTCGCGGCGTACTCGTCGGCAAACGATTCGACCAACGAACCTATCGCCATCACGAGGCGCTCGCGGCGCTCTCGCCGCTGGCGGGCAGGAGACCTGAGCACGAAACGCCTGTGGTCTCGCAGCGCACGATCAATGCGCGCCTTGACCTCTTCGGGATCCGGCTGGTCCTCATCGGGGGGCGTACTGCACACGGAAAGGACCGTCCCGTCCGGGAACACTAGCGTCGCGTGATGCGGTCCCCACGAGCAGCCGGGAGGCAACCAAACGTCCTCAGAGAGGCCAAGGCAGAACGGCTGGCTGGACGGAACCGCGCATTGGCTTGACGGCCACGAAGGCGCCGTCAAGCAGACGCGGGTGCGTCCAAGCGCGCTCATAGATGCTAAGGGTACGCCCCATGGCAGACATCCAGGAACCACAGAGGCGGGGGTTGATTCCTCGCCCACCGCCGCCCTCATGGTCCCCGACCGGATCCCCCGCGGGAATCGGCCCGCGGCCGGGACCGGAAGGAGATCGACATGAAGAAGAAGGCGAACGGCGCGAAGATGGCGAAGGCGGCGGATACGAAGCCCGCCCGGAAGAGGCTCGGCGAGGTCGCCCTCGTCCTGCGGGTCCCCAAGGAGGCGGTCGCCTACATCGACCAGCACGCCGGGGACCGGCCGCGGACGGCGTATGTCCGGGACCTTCTGGGCAAGGCCGACGGGACGCTGGGGAGGATCCTCAGGGGCGGGTAGAGGGGTCAACAAGGGACTTCGCGCGCGCCAAAGGGGGAGTCGGATGCGGCTCCCCCTTTTCTCTATTCTCAACACGGTCCCTTCCGTCCCAAGCGGCGCGGCGGGGGCGCGTGGCGCTATGCTCGACGCAATGCGAAGAGTGCGCACGGGCAGCGCCGTGATGGCGTTCGTGACGATCGCTCTAGGCGTCGTCGCCATCACCGGCAACTGGGACGGACTCGTTGATTGGGTGTTCACCCGCCTGGGGTACGTGGAGGCGTTTGTCGCCACGCGGATCGGCGGCTTCCTGCTCCTGCTTTTTGGGGTGTTCTTCATCGTCGATGCCGTGTGGGGGGTGCGGCGTCTGGGAGGCGCCAGCTCACCGGAGGACTACGAATCGGTCATCCGGGACAAGGACGCGGAGAATCGCGCGGCTGAGCGGTGAGTTGGCCGCGGCGCGCGCCGTAGGCGATGCGAAGCGCGAAGAGCGCCTGCACCGTGTCTTGGGCGCTGTCCAGCGCGTACTGCGCGAGGCCGGCGAGGACGGGATCCGCAGGTACAACGCGCAGGAGTTCAAGACAGATCGGGATGCGGAAATCTGGTGCGGCGACTTGTTCACGTTCGCATCTCATTTTCTCTCTTCGGAGCGCGCAAGCGACCTCCGATCCCTGCCGTCCGGGCACACGAACCCGTCGCAAAGGGTCCACGCCGTCTACACTCCGCTCCGGTCTGGCTGGTGCGACGCCCTCTTGGTCGGGGATCTCTCAGGCGCCGAGGATGTGCCCGCGTCTTGGAACGGCTGGCTTGCCCTGCGGGCACGAGAGCGGCACTAGGCGAAACCCGCGGCGGCCGTTTGTTTGCGTGCGGTCATCGGCGCCGTGGGGCCGCCGTGGCGCGCGTGGGCGGGGGACGGCGCCGGGAGGCCCCGAAAACCCCGCAGGAATCGCATTCCCGGCCCCTCGGTTTCGGTTGATGGCTTCCGCGCGCCCGTCGCTCGCGGCGACACGTCAGGTGCATGCCTTCTCGATGAGGTCCCATTGCTCGCGATACCCGGCGATGCTCCATCCGTTCCGGCAGAGTCCGGGCGGCAGTGCCACGGTTCTCACCGAAGAGTCCTTGTGGGGCTGTCCGTGCTTGCCGGGCGCCGCGAGCCATGCCTCGTGGCAGGCCCGGACGTTCTTCGCCATGATCTGCGCGGGGATCACGTAGTACTCGAAGGGCGCCGCGCTCCCCGGCTTCGGTATCCCCGCCAGGACCCAGAAGAACCTCGGTCCGTACGGTGTCTCGGCCTTCCTTCCGACGCTGCACGTCCGGATGCCGGGAACGAAGGTCTTGACCTGGATGTGGGCGAACTGCGTGCCGTCGCGAT
>WYBS01000047.1 GCA_011525755.1 Planctomycetaceae bacterium | reverse complement strand
GACCGGAGCGCGATCGTCGTCACGCGCGGGCTCCTCGAGCGCCTCGACCGCGACGAGCTCCAGGGCGTGCTCGCGCACGAGACCGCGCACATAAGGAACGGCGACACGCTGCTCATGACGGCGCTCTTCGGGCTCTCGCGCGTCTTCGGGATGACCGCCGGCTTCGCGCTCGGCCCGCTCGCCGCGATCTGGCAGGCGTCGCGCGACGGGGGCTCTCCCGACGCCGCGATCCCGTTCCACGACAGGCTGAGGCGGATCCCCCTGCCGAGGCTTCGCTGGGGCGGGAAGCCCTCCGCGGGGGCGATGGCCGCGGCGCTTGTCGCGGTCCCCTTCGCCGCCGTGCTCCTGCTCGCCTTCTCGCTCGCGGTCTCGCTCGGGCTCGTCGCGATCTTCGGCTTCCTCGCGCGCAACCTGCCGTGGATCGCCGTCGGTCTCGCCGCGTGGGAGCTCTGGAAGCTCGCGGGCGACGAGCCCCTCCGGCGGAGGCCGCGGAAGCTCTCGACGCTCCTCGCGTTCACGCCCGTCGGGCTCATCGCGGGGCCCGCGATCCTGCTCGTCGGGTGCGCGTTCCCCTTCCTCTTCTGGATGCTCCGGCTCGCGATCTCGCGCAACCGCGAGTTCCAGGCCGACGCGACCGCGGTCGAGCTGACGCGCCTCCCCGAGGGCCTGCGCTCGGCGCTCGAGCGGCTGCTCGAGGACGAGACGCCCGCGACGGCGCTGCCGCGGTCGCTCTCCCCGCTCGCGATCGCGTCCGTGGGCCCGCGGCGGCGCGACGAGGCGGCGCTGCCCGCGGCCGCGCGCGCGCCCTTCGCGCTCTTCTCGACCCACCCGCCGCTCGCCGAGCGGATCGCGCGGCTCGAGGCGATGGGCGCGGCGCGCAGGGCGCCGCAGCCCATCGGTTTCTCGCGCTGACGGCCTACTTCGCCGCCGCTTCCTTCATGTAGCCGTCGAGCTTCGCCTGGAGATCCGCGATCTCCTTGCTGAGCTTGTCGGCCTCGGCCTGGTACGTCGCGGCCTTCATCGGGTCGCTCTTGATCTTGTCGAGCAGCGCCTTCGCTTCCGCCTGCTTCTTCTCGATGAGCGCCTTCGTGTCGGCGATCGCCTGGTCGAGCGCCGCCTTGGCCGCGTCGGTCGACGGGACGGCCGGCTTCTCGACGGCCGGCTGGTCCGGGACCGTCAGCGGGGGCTTCGTGCCGCCCGGCGTCGTCGGAGTCGTCGGCGTCTCCTCCTTGCCGCACGCGGCGGCAAGGGCGATCGCGAGAATCAACGCGTACTTCATGGGTTTCCTCCCTACTTGTGCACGAACTGCGCCTTCGCGCGCGGTCCGTTCTTGATGAAGTTCTCCATGCCGATCTTCATGTCCTCGAGGCCGCACACCTCGCCGAAGCACTTCGACTCGAACTCGAGGCCCTTGTCGAGGCCCATCCTAAGGCCCTCGAGGATCGCCTTCTGCATGACCTTGTCGACCGCCTTCGAGAGGTGGCCGAGCTCGACGTGGGGGGGCTCCGGGGGCAGCGCGAGCGGGCCGCGGTCGATCGGCTTGAAGTTGGCCTTCGCCGCGAGCTCGACCGCGCGCGCCACGAGCCGGTCCGCGTCCACCTCCTCGCTGATGAGCCCGAGCTGCTTCGCCTCGGCGGAGGAGATCGTCTTGCCGGTGCGGAGCATCTCCCACGCCTTCGCGAACGGGATCACGCGCGGGAGCCGCTGCGTCCCGCCCGCGCCGGGGATGATGCCGAGGTTCGGCTCCGGCTGGCCCGCGAGCACCTTGAGCCCCTTCGCCGCGATCCGTGCGTGGCACGCGAGCGCCAGCTCGTTGCCGCCGCCGAACGCCATCCCGTTGTAGGCGCACACGAAGGGCTTGCCGCTCTTCTCGATCCGGTTCAGGACCGCGTGGCTGTGCCTCGACGTCGCCTCGCCGTCCGCGGGCGTCTTCACCGACGCGAGCATCGCGACGTCCGCGCCGCTCACGAAGGCCTTCCGGCCGTAGCCGGTGATCACCGCGCCCTTGACGGCCGGGTCCTTCTCGATCGCCTGGACGTGCCGGTCGAGCTGCTCGTAGACCTCGCGGTTCAAGGCGTTGAGGACGGCCGGGCGCCGGATCGTCAGGACCGCGATGCCCTCCCGGTCCTCGCGGATCACGACCGGGACCTCGAAGGGCTTGCCCGCGGCCGCCTGCCTCTCGATGCACTTCGGCACCGGGAACCCCTTGTGGTCCTTCGCGTACCTCTTCACGAGATCGAGCGCGTGCGCGACGCCCACCTCGTTCATGAGGCCGAAGGGCGGCGCCATCACGAGGCCGGTCTGGACCCCGAGCTCGAGATCCGCGACGTTGCTGATCCCCGAGTCGAGGATCTCGCCGACGATCCCGAAGTAGGCGCCGAGGATCCGGTCCTTGATCCTCCCTTCCGCCTCCGCGGGCACCTCCACCTTCTCTCCTCGCTGGACGCCGTCCCACGGCTTTCCGCTCTCGATCTGCGACTCCATGAGCTTCGTCGGCGCGTACCAGCCGTAGAGCTTGTCCTTGTAGTGCTGGAGCCCCACGTGCGTGAGCGGGTTCCCGCCGGTGAGGTTCATCGCGGTGAAGGGGCCCACGCCCTGGCGCAGCGCGCGGCGGACGATCTCGTCCACCTGCTTCACCGTGCCGAGGCCCTCCTCGACGATTCTGCACGCCGCGTGGAAGACGCCCTCGAAGATCGGGTCCATGGCGTAGCCGTAGCGGCTCCCGACGCGGATCGGGATCTTCCCGATCTCCTCGTAGAAGCCCATGAGCCATCCCGCGAGCGCGGGGTCGGTCTCGCGGCCGGGCACGATCTCGACGAGCGGGTTCCGCTCGGCCGGGAAGAAGTAGTGGATGACCGCGGTGCGGCCCTTCCGGGCGCACTCGCCGAAGATCAGCTCCGGCTCCATGTGCGAGGAGTTCGACGCGAGGATCGCGTCCGGCGCGAGCGAGGCTTCGAGCTGCTGGAAGATCTTCCGCTTGATCGGCAGATCCTCGGAGGCGGCCTCGATGACGAGGTCCGCGCCCTTGAGCTGCCCGTAGTCCGACGTGAACGTCGTGTTCGCCTTCATCGCCGCGCCGAACTCGGGCTTGAACGCCTGCGTCTCGACGCCCTTGTCGATCTTCTTCTCGAGCTTCGATTTGCCGGCCGCGAGCGCCTTCTCGGAGACGTCCACGACGACGACCGGGACGCCCGCGGGCTGCATCGCCTTCGTCATGTGGAGCGCGATGTCGGGCCCGATCTGCCCCGAACCGATGATGCCGACCTTATGGACCGTGCGCGTGCCGAGGGGGAATGCCATACGGCAAATTCTAGGCCGCGGGGCACGAAATCAGCGTGTTCCCTCGAACTCGTAGACGGTGAGCGTCCCGAAGCGCGTGGCGCCCCGGAGCGCGAGCGCCTGCGCGAGCTCCCGTGCGCCCTCGTGCCGCGGATCGGGCGGCCCGTGCGCGTTGCAGTAGACGACGAGCACGCGGCCGCCGCTCTCGGCGGCGCGCCGCACCGCACCCTTGAGCGCGAACGCGTCGGGGACGACGTCGAAGGGGCGCTTGTAGTACCACGCGAGCGGCCTCGCGAGGAACGGCTTCGCGACGAGGAACACGGCGTCGCCCTCACGCCCGGCGAGGAACGCGGACGTCTCGCGCCATGGCGTCCGCCCGGGGCGCCGCTTCTCCTCGACGATCCCCGGGATCGAGAGCGCGACGAGCATGCCGAGCAGGACGGCGCGTGCGCGGGTGCGCCGCGGCACGGCGAGGACCGCCGCGATCGCGCCGAGGAAGAACGGCAGGAAGGCGAAGACGTAGCGCGAGTGCCACATCGGCTTCGCGATCGCGAACACGACGAAGGCGAGCACGCCCGCGTGGAGCGCGCCCGCATGGAAGAGGACGGGAGGGGGCCGGGGGGAGGGGGCGTCCGGCTTCGCGCGCGCAGCCGCGAGCGCGAGGCATGCGGCAGGCAGCAGGAGCGCGATCGGGAGGTACGCGCGCCACGGCACCTCGGGCGCGGCAGGGGCGTAGAGGCGCGCGCCCGGCGCGAAGAGCGGGCCGCCGGGGGTCCAGAGCACGCCGACGTCCACGACGCCCTCCCACGACGCGTACGGCTGCCAGTGGTGGTATCCGCGGACCGTCCCGTCGTCTCCGATGCCGAGCATGTAGAGGACGATGCTCGGCGTCGCCGCCGCGAGGACGACGGCGTTCGCGAGCGCGAGTCCCTTGAGCGCACCCTTCCGCGGGCGGGCGAGGAGCGCGCCCGCCGCGAGGCCCAGGAGCACGATGTACGCCTGGTGGTGCGTGTAGGCCATGAGCAGCGCGCCTGCGACGTAGAGGGCCCACCTCCCCCGGCCCCCCTCCGATATCGCCCGCCAGAGCGTGTGCGCCGAGACCAGCGCGAGAGACCCGAAGAGCGCGTAGCTCCGCGCCTCCTGGCTGAACACGATGTGGTGGAAGGAGAGCGCGAGCAGGAGCGCCGCGGCGAGGCCCGCGAGCCGGCCGTGGAGCGCGCGGAAGAGCGCGAACGCGATGCCGACCGCCGCGGTGCCGGAGATCGCGGAGAGCAGCCGGACGGCGGTCTCCGACGTGCCGAAGAGCGCGATCCACCCCTTCAGGAGGAGGTAGTAGAGAGGCGGGTGGCCCGGCTGCTTCGCGCCGCGGAGGAGGGCGGGCACGGGCTTCGACGCGTCGTGGAGGCTCGTGATCTCGTCGAGCCAGAATCCGTCGTCGGCGATGCCCTGGACGCGCAGCGCGAACGCGACGGCGAGGATCGCGAGGAGGGGCAGGTCGATCCGCGGAAGCGCGCGCACAGGCGGGGGATTCTACCGGCGCGGCTGCGCGGGACTTACGATGCCCATGTGACGTCGGCCGTCCTCACGTTCCTCGCAGCGGGCGCCGTGATCGTCGTCGCGGGCAGCGTGCTCACGCGGTGCGGGGACGCGATCGCGGAGCTGACCGGGCTCGGCCGGCTGCTCGTGGGCGCGGTGCTCGTCGCGGGCGCGACGTCGCTCCCCGAGGTGCTCGTGGACATCAACGCGGTCGTGCGCGAGGGGCTGCCCGACCTCGCGGTCGGCGATCTCCTCGGCAGCTCGCTCATGAACCTGCTGATCCTCGCCGCGATCGACTTCATGGTGCGGAGCCCCAAGCGGATGCTCTCGCGGATGTCCGCGGCGCACGCGCTCTCGGCGACGATGGCGATCCTTTTGACCGCGATGGTCGCCGCGGCGATCCTCGTCCCGTTCAGGAAGGAGATCCTCGGCATCGGCACCGGCGTGTGGGGGCTCGCGATCGTCTACCTGCTCGGCCTGCGCCTGACCTTCTTCGACCAGCGGTACGCGTCGGCGGTCGCGGGCGAGAAGCCGCCGGTGCCCGAGGTGAAGGGGAGGAAGCTCTCGCTCAAGGCGGCGACGACGGGGTTCGTGGTGGCCGCTGCCGTGATCTTCGTGGCGGCGCCCTACCTCGCGAACGCCGCGGGCCGGATTGCGGAGCTCTCGGGTCTCGGGAGCACGTTCGTCGGCTCGACGCTCGTGGCGCTGTCGACGTCGCTCCCCGAGCTCGTGGCGACGGTCGCGGCGGTGCGGATCGGCGCGCAGGACCTCGCGGTCGGCAACATCTTCGGCTCGAACGCGTTCAACATGGTGATCCTGCTGCCCGTGGACCTCGCGCACCCGGGCTGCCTGCTCGGCGACGTGTCGCAGGCGCACGCGATCACGGCGCTCGCGGTGATCATCGTGACCGCGGTGGCGGTGCTCGGCATCGTCTACCGTGCGGAGAAGCGGATCTGGCTGATCGAGCCGGACGCGGCGCTGGTCGTTTTGCTGGTGCTCGGCGCGCTGGGGCTGCTCTACGCGCTGCGGCCGGCGATGTGAGGGGGCTCCGGGGGCGCTTGCCGCGGCGCGGCAGGCCCGCCTCCGCGGTCACGCGATGCGCGCCAGCTTGTCGGGGTTGCGGATGGCGCGGATGGTGCGCGCCTTGCCCTTTAGCGACTCGATCACGAACACCGTCTCCAGCTTCCCCCCGGCCCGGATCAGCAGCCCGAGCTGCCCGTTCACCGGGGCGAACTCGAAGCTGAACTCGGGCGAGCGGCGCTGCGCGATGCCGTGGAGGAACTTCGCCACCACCTCACGGCCCGAGAGCACGCGCCGCGCGGCCGGGACCTTGCCGCCGCCGTCGGACACGAGCTCGACGTCCTCGCGCAGGATCCCCTCGATCCGCCCGAGGTCGCCGCTGCCGAGCGCATCCAGGAAACCCTGCAGCATGCGGTGCTGCGCCTCGGGCGTGGTCTCGAAGCGCGGGCGGGTGTCCGCCACGCGGCGCTGCGCGCGGCTGAACTGCTGGCGGCAGTTGGCCTCCGACTTGCCGACGATGGCGGCGATGTCGCCGTACTCGTAGCCGAACACCTGCCGCAGCAGGAACACGGCCCGCTCCACGGGCGAGAGCCTCTCCAGCAGGGCGAGGAACGCGAGCGAGAGGCTCTCCGCCAGCTCGCCGCCGTCGGGCGGCGCGGCCGTGAGCAGCGGCTCGGGCAGCCACGGGCCGACGTACTCCTCGCGCCGGCGCTTCAGCTCGCGCAGGCGGTCGATGCTCAGGCGGGTGACGACGCTCGCGAGGTACGCCTTGGGATCGTCCACCGCTGCGCGTTCGGCCGACCGCCAGCGCAGCCAGGCCTCCTGCACGACGTCGTCCGCGTCGGCCGCGCTGCCGAGCATGCGGTACGCGATGGCGAAGAGGTACGCCCGCTGCTCCCCGAAGTACGTCTCGGCCTCTTTCACGCCATCTGCTCCTGCGGCAGCATGCACACGACGCCCTCATCGTAGCCCTCGGACTGCGCGTCGAACACGCGGTTCGTGCGCGCGCGCAGGTTCTCCCAGCCGATGGCGGCGGTCAGCTCGACGAGCCGCTCGGGGCCGAGCGCGGAGAGGAGCCTGTCGAAGAGCGCCTGGTCCACGTTCGCGGGCGTGTCGCACATCGCGTCGGCGAGCGCGAGCACGTCGCGCTCGAGCGGGCTGAACACGTCGCTGCCGCGCCAGTCGGCGAGCGCGGCGAGCTTCTTCCCGTCCACTCCCTGCTTGCTGCTCACGGCAGCGCCGATGTCCACTCAGAACGGGCAGCCGATCTGCATGGCGGCGCGCAAGCCCGCGAGCGACACCAGCCCGGAGGGCACGGTCAGCTTCTGAAGGGCCTGCTCCATGCCCATGCGGGCCTTGAACAGGCGCTTGCTGTAGGCCGCGATGCGCAGCGGCTCGGGCACGCGGCCGAGCCAGCGCTTCATGAACCGGTAGATGGCGCGTTGGTAGAGACCGCGCGGCTTGATTCCTTGGATGCGGGCCATGATCGCCTCCTTCGTCCAGGGGACGAACGGGGCCGGGGATTTGTGACAGCCCCGGCGGAGATCCGCGAAGAGCGGCCGCCCGGCGGGCATGCCGGGAGCGCCGGCCCCGGGAGGGCGATGCGGGGGGGGTCCGGGGGACATCCGGCCGCCGAGGGGCATGGGGGGCGGGCGCTCTCAGTCGGGCTTCGCGACGAAGCGGTCCACGAGCGGGCTCCAGACGTAGGTCCCGCCGTGCCAGAGGAGCTCCGTCCGCACGCGCCGGGACCGCGGCTCGCCGAGCCCGGACGACGGCCGGCCGTAGAGCCACCTCGTGCCGAGGTAGTCCTCGAAGATGCTCTCGAGACCGCCCGCCACGCGGCAGCAGTTGCTGTCGAGCTCAAGGATCCAGTGGGGGAGCGTCGAGAAGTCCCAGTCGAGCGTGAAGACCCGCTCGTCGAAGGAGCCGTAGAGCAGCCGGTGACGTCCGCACCGGACCATGGACCAGAGCTCGTCTTTCGCGTCGCGGTCGCCGGCGAGGACGAGGGCGCGGAGCACGTCCCCGTACTCGAAGATCCCGGTCCGCCGGTGCTTGCGCAGCCACTCGAGCACGCGCGGGTCCTTCACGAGGCCGAGCTCGGGGTAGAAGTTCCTCTCCTCCGCGTGTTCCAGCGCCTCCAGGAGATGGGGGACCGCCTCGCCCTTCCGGATGCGCTCGAGGATCTCGAGGGTGCTCTCGGGATAGAGCCACTGGAGGCCGAGGCAGGCGACGAGGACATCCAGCGCCTCCTCGTCCCCGTCCCCGGCGCGCTCGGCGAGGAACCGCTCGACCTCCTTCGAGCGCACGCGCGCGAGGAGGTCGAGGCCATGCCAGTCGTCCCGCCACTCGTCGACGGTCGCGACGAGCTTGCCGGCGCTCGCCTCGTCCCCGATGCGCACGAGCATCCGGAGCGCGAGCGCCCGGACGCGGGCGTCCGCGTCTTCGGACCACCGGCGCAGCGCGGCGACGAACCGCCCGGGATCCGCGGAGTGAAGGAAGGCCGCCGCCTCGATGTCCGGCTCGATGCGGGCCTCCTCGTCCTCCGGAAGCCACTGCCGCGGGTCGAGGCGCCGGAAGGCGGCGTCGGCCAGCGCCGCGCGCCGGCAGCCCGGCACGGTGACCGCGATCCGCGCGAGAACGTGGCCCCCGAGTTCGCTCGCGATCGCGGCCTCGGCGATCCCGGCGAAGAGCGTCTCCTCGAACCGGATGCCGTAGTGCGTGTCATCCAGCCCGGTCCGGAGGAGCTCGCAGGCCTCGTCCACGCGCGACGGGTCGACGAGCCGCTCGCGCAGCCGCGCGACGGCGAAGCCCGGTGACGCCTCGAGCAGGAGCGCGAAGTCGTCGCTCGCAAGCAGATCCGCGAGCGGGACAGGGTGACCGCGTCGTGCCAGCGACGCATTCGCGAAGGCGGGGAGCTTCTCGTCGATGTAGGGGGACCGCTTCGGCCAGCTCCTCGCAGCGACCTCGCGGAGGAACCGCTCGGACGCGGCGTCCCGGACCCTGCCGAGCGCGCGGACCGCGGCGCAGCGCGAGTACTCGTCGCCGCCGGGGCCGAACGCCCAGCGCGCGAAGTCGAGGAGGTCGGGCGCGTCGGACTCGAGCGGGGCCACCTCGTCGAGCCACCAGAGGCCGCACGGGATCCAGAGATCCCCCTCTCCCTTGAGCCACGCGCGCAGCGCGGGCGGGATCCCCGGCCCCCGGAGCCCCCTCTCGTCGCGTACGAAGAGCCGCGGGTCGTATGTAGCGTGGACCGGCATGTAGACCGAGCCCACGCCGCTGAGCGAATCGTCGTCCTCGGTCCTCTCGAACCAGAGGAACGCCGGGATGTTCTCGCGCCGGGCGATCCGGTGGTTCTCGCCGAAGATGTGCTCCTTGCCGCCGTCGGTGCGGCGGGCGCGGACGAGGTACTGCATCTGCGCCGGCAGCTCCGCGCTGCCGAGGACGTCCCTGTAGCTGTCGAAGTCGCCCGGCGCGCCCGGCCGGCAACCGCCGCATAGCAGCAGCTCCGTCACGCGCTCGCACTCCCACGCGTCGAGCTCCTCGGCGCGTCGCGCGGCCGCGCAGGGGATCGCGACCTCCGGGTCCTTCGAGCGCAGCGCCGGGAACCTCCCCGGCGGCGCGTCGCCGCAGTCGAGGACCGGAAGGCGAACCTCGAACGGCACCTGGTCGAGCCCGCGCGCGTCGCCGCACGCCCAGCCGTACGCGAACGCCGCGTAGGCGCGGACCCGGGCGCGCGGGTCCTCGAGCGCGCGTTCGAGGTCCGGCGTGATGCCGATCGCCCCGAGCGCGAGCGCCGCGTTGCTGACGACGCAGAGGCGCGGGTCGCCGAGCGCGTTCACGAGGGCGGCGCTCGCGTCGCGCGCGCTGGGGCCGATGCCGAAGAGGCACCGCGCGGCGCACTCGCGGACGCTCGCGTCGGGATCCGTGAGCATCAGGACCAGGACGGGCACCGCCGCGGCGCCGTCCGCGCCGATCGCGCGGAAGATCCTCGGCGCGTGGTACTGGACCGCCCGGTTTCCGGGGATCACGCGCGAGAGCGGGAGCGCGACGTCGGCGCCCATGCGCGAGAGCGCGTCCGCCGCGGCCTCGCTGAGCAGCGGGTTCAGGTGGGCGACGAACGGCGCCGCCGCCTCCGCAGCGCGCTTCGACGGGCCGAGGCGCTGGAGCGCCGCGCGGCGGATGCGCCAGTCCTCGTCCGCGAGCGCCTTGAGGATCTGGTCCTCGTGGGTTGCGGCGAGCCCGAGCACGGCCTCCATGCGCACCGCGCGGCTCATGTCGGCGAGCGCCGGGAGGAAGGGCTTCCCGCAGCGCGAGAGCGCGCGCGTCGCGAGGATGCGGACGTCGAGGTCCTCGGCGCGCGCGGCCCCGAGGAGCTCGGCGACGTAGATGGCCCCCTCGGCGCAGCGGTTCGCGGCGAGGCGCCGGATGAGGACGTCGTCGTCGAGGAGCGCCGCCGCGAGCTCGCGCGGGCCGAGCGTCCGGACGGCCATCTCCCGGACGACGGGGTCCTCGTCGCGCATCGCGTCGGGCACGGGGATGCCGGCGCGGCCGTGGCTCCAGACCGCGGCCGCGCGCATGCGCGGGTTCATGCCGACGAGCGCGTTCGCGGCGAGGCCGCGCTGCCCCAGCGCGATCGCGGCCCACTCGCCGCAGCCGTTCCAGAGCCAACGCTCGGGCGGCGGCGTCGATCCCGGCCCGAGGATCACGAACACCCGGGCGGCGCCCTCGTCGTCGCGCTCGGCGAGGAGAGGCCGCGGGTCGATCCCCAGCTTCTCGAGGCCGATCGCGCCGTCGAGGATGTCGCCCGTGGCCTCGCCCGCGAGCAGCTCCCGCGCGGCCGCCTCGGTGAGCGGGGGCTCGGCGAAAGGCGCCTCGGGCCGGATGGCCGCGAGCGCCGCGCGGAACGCGCCCCAGTGCGACCGGTCCTTGTCGCCGGGCCGCGCCTGGAGCATCCGCTCGGCCTCGATGGCGGGCGGCCCGATCGACCTCACGATCCACGCGGCCCGGCAGAGGAGGTCCGGGTCCTTCTCCTCCTGAAGCGCGGCGAGGCCGACCGGGAGCAGGACGTCGTTCTCCTCCGGCCCGAGGAGCGCGAGGCAGCGCGCGGCCTCGAGGCGTTCCTCGGCATCCGCGGCCGCGAGCCCCCTCCGGAGCGCGTCGTGGCCCGCCCGGATCGCGTCGGTCCCGAGCTTTCGGAGCGCGGTCCACGACTCGAGCCGCACCTCGCGGTCCGGGTCGCGCGCGGCCTCCAAAACGAACGGGAGCGCGCGCGGCCCGACGCGCGCTAGCGCGACGGCCGCCTCGGCGCGCACGCACCACTCCGGATCCCGCAATGCCTCCGCGAGGGCCTTCTCCCCGACGCCCGCCTTCCCGAGCGCCATCACCGCCGCGTACCGGACGCCGCGGTCCTTGTCCTTCAGCAGCGGGACGAGGCGCTCCTCCGCCTGCGCCCGGAGGCCCGCGGCGAGGAGGAGGAGGGCCATAAGGGTGCGCACGCCGGTGAGAACGTATCCGAGGGGGCTCCGGGGGCGCCTCGCCTTCGCTCCGCCGGATTCCGTCGGACCTGTGCCATACATATATATTGAATGAGTGCAAGCGCGGAAAGGGCGGCCTCGCGGGCCTCCGGACGCCGGGTGATCGCGCTCCCGTCCTCGCGGGAGGCGCAGGCGCCCTCTGGCCCGAGCGCCGGACCTCCGGACTTCCGCCGGACGTTGAGCCCTGTTAGGGCGCAGGTTGCCTGCGGATCGTGTTCGCCGCGCCGCGCGAGCGGCGGATGTTCGCACTCCGGTCCTCCCTCCGGGGAGGCGCGGGCACCGGGCCGGCCCGAGCGCCAGATGTTCGCGCACCCGCCCTCGCCGGAGCCTGGTGCCGGGCGCTCCGGGGCCCCGAGTCGCCCGTCCCGCCGCCCGAGCGCCAGACGTTCGCACACCCTGCCCCCTCCACCCCCTCCGCATCACAAGAAAGGAGGTGCGCGTCCCAGCTAGGCAACCGGCCACGACATGACGAGAACCCGCGATCCGGGCTCCGCGGAGAGCCACGAGGACCCGTCTGGTACCCTCCCCGCCCATGCGCTGGGGGTTCGTCCTCGATCAGGATGCGTGCATCGGCTGCCACGCCTGCACCGTCGGCTGCAAGCAGGAGAACGATGTCCCGCTCGGGGCATTCCGCACCTGGGTCAAGTGGATCGAGCACGGCCAGTTCCCGGAGACCAGGCGGGCGGCCGCCGTCCTCCGCTGCAACCACTGCGAGGACGCGCCCTGCGTCGAGATCTGCCCGACCGTCGCGCTCCACAAGCGGACGGACGGGATCGTCGATCTCGACCGGGACCGCTGCATCGGATGCGCCTCGTGCATGCAGGCCTGCCCCTACGACGCGATCCATATCGACCCGCGCGAGGGAACGGCCGCCAAGTGCCACTTCTGCGCCCACCGCCTCGAGGTCGACCTCGCGCCCGCCTGCGTCGCCGTCTGCCCCGAGCAGGCCATCAAGGTCGTCGACCTCGACGATCCCGCGATCCGCGCCGAGCTCCGCGACCGGAAGGCGCTCGTCCGGAAGCCCGAGCGCGGGACGAAGCCGCAGACCTTCTACCTCGGCGCCGACCCCGCGGCTTTGGACCCGCTCGCGGTCGATGGCTCGCGCACGCTCTCCCACGCCGAGGTCCCCGATCCCCTCCCCGCCTTCGGCACCAAGGAGGCACGCGCCGTCTACGACGTGCCGAAGCCGCGCCTCTGGGGCGGCCACATCTCCGCCTACATGGTCACGAAGGCGATCGCCGCGGGCGCGCTCCTCTGCGCCGCGGCGAGCGCGTGGAGCGACAACCTCGATGGCCCGCTCTGCGGCGTCCTGAGCCTCGCATTCACCGCCGTCACGCTCCTGCTCCTCGTCGGCGACCTCGGCCAGCCGCGCCGCTTCTGGTTCCTCCTCACGAAGCCCAACACGCGCTCGTGGCTCGTCCGCGGCGGCTGGATCCTCACGGCGCACGCGCTCCTGAGCCTCCCGTGGCTCGTCACGGAGAGCGCCGCGCTCGCGATCCTCTGCATCCCCGTGGCGCTCGCGACCGCGGTCTACACCGCCTTCCTCTTCCGGCAGGCGCGCGGCCGCGAGCTCTGGTCGGAGGACCGGCTGCTCCCCTTCCACCTCGGCGCGCAGGCGCTCGCCGCGGCCTCCGCGATCGGGTGGTTCCTCGGCGAATGGAGCGTCCTCTGGCTCGCGCTCCACGCCGCCATCGTCGTCGCCCACGCGCTCTGGCCGCAGCCCACGCCCGGCGCGCGCGCGGGCCACCATCTCATGCTCAAGGACCCGCTCTATGGCCTCGGCGTCGCGTTCGCGCTCGGCGCGATCCTTCTGCCGCCGCTTTCGATCCTCTCCTTCGCGTGCCTCGACCACGCGTACGTGAAGGCGGGGCAGGAGGTGCCGCTGTCGTGAAGTACCTCCCCGATCAGCTCACCTCCGCGCCGCCGCCCGCGAAGTGGGACCGCTTCGTCGAGTACGACGCGAAGGCGTGGCCGCGCCGCGTGAAGCGCGAGATGCGCCTCGTCCCGACGATCTGCTTCAACTGCGAGTCCGCGTGCGGACTCCTCGCCTACGTGGACAGGGAGACGGGGAAGATCCGCCGCTTCGAGGGCAACCCGGTGCACCCGGGAAGCCGCGGCCGCGTGTGCGCGAAGGGCCCGGCGACCTTCAACCAGGTGGAGGATCCGCATCGCATCCTCTATCCGTTGAAGCGGGTGGGGCCCCGGGGAGGGGGGAAGTTCGAGCGCACGACGTGGGAGGAGGTTCTCACGACGCTCGGCGCGCGGATCGGGAAGGCGCTCCGCGAGGACCGGAAGACCGAGGTCATGTACCACGTCGGCCGCCCGGGCCACGACGGGGTCATGGAGCGGATCCTACGCGCGTGGGGCGTGGACGGCCACAACAGCCATACAAATGTATGCTCCAGCGCCGCGCGCGTCGGCTACGCGCTCACGTGGGGGGCCGACCGGCCGTCGCCCGACTACGCGAACGCGAAGGTGATCCTCCTCATGAGCTCGCACCTGGAGGCGGGCCACTACTTCAACCCGCACGCGCAGCGGATCATCGAGGGGAAGACGAAGGGGGCGAAGCTCGTCGTCATGGACCCGCGGCTCTCGAACACCGCGGCCAAGGCGGACCTCTGGCTCCCGACCTGGCCCGGCTCCGAGACCACGATCTGCCTCGCGATCGCGCGGCACCTGCTCGAGACCGGCCGGTTCGACGCGGAGTTCGTGAAGGCGCACGTGAACTGGGAGGAGACGCTCGCGCACCTGCGCGGCGGCGCGGGCGCCGGGCGGCCCCCGGAGCCCCCTCACTTCGACGCCTTCGTGAAGGCGTTGATCGAGCAGCTCTCGCCCTACACCTTCGAGCGCGCGGAGAAGGAGAGCGGCGTTCCCGTGGCGAAGCTGCGCGAGGTCGCCGACGCGGTCGCGGAGGCTCGGGGCGGGCTCGCGGCGCACGTCTGGCGCGGCCCCGCGACCGGCAACCTCGGCGGCTGGCAGACGGCGCGCGCGCTCGAGCTGCTCGTCGTGCTCACGGGATCGGTCGGGACGTCGGGCGGCACGTCGCCGAACGTCTGGCACAAGTTCGTGCCGAAGGCGTTCATGGACCCGCCGCCGGTAAACGTGTGGAGCGAGCTCCTCTACCCGCGCGAGTACCCGCTCGCGTACCACGAGATGAGCCCGCTGCTCCCGTACCTCGCGACGCGCGAACGGCGGATCGACACCTACTTCACCCGCGTCTTCAACCCGGTCTGGACCTACCCCGACGGGAGCGCGTGGATCGAGCTCCTGACGGACGAGGAGCGCCTCCAATGCCACGCGGCGCTCACGCCGACGTGGAACGAGACCGCGCGCTACGCGGACTTCGTGCTGCCGATGGGGCACGGCCCGGAGCGGCACGACCTGATGAGCCAGGAGACGCACGCGGGCGCGTGGATCGGCTTTAGGCAGCCGGTCGCGCGCGTGCTCGCGGAGCGCGACGGGCGGAAGGTGCGGTTCACGTACGAGACGAACCCCGGCGAGGTCTGGGAGGAGGAGGAGTTCTGGATCGAGCTCTCGTGGCGGATCGACCCGGACGGCTCGCTCGGCGTGCGAAAGCACTTCGAGTCGCCCTACCGCCCGGGCGAAAAGCTCACGATCGACGAGCACTACCGCTGGATCTTCGAGAACTCCGTCCCCGGGCTGCCCGAGGCGGCCGCGAAGGAGGGGCTGACGCCGCTTGCCTACATGCGCCGCTACGGCTGCTTCGAGGTGAAGCGCGACCAGTACCGGCTGCACGAGAAGGGCGGCTTCAAGACGCCGAGCGGGAAGATCGAGATCTTCTCGAAGACGCTCGCCGAGTGGGGCTGGCCCGAGCACGCGATGCCGGGCTCGATCGAGAGCCACGTCGCGAAGGCGCGGCTCGGCGAGGGCGAGATGTGCCTCGTGCCGACGTTCCGGCTGCCGACGCTCATCCACTCGCGCTCCGCGAACGCGCCGTGGCTCTACGAGATCAGCCACAAGAACCCGCTCTGGATCCACCCGCGCGACGCGGAGCGCCTCGGCGTCGGCGAGAAGGACCTCGTGCGCGTCGAGACCGAGATCGGCTGGTTCGTGCTGCGTCCGTTCGTCACCGAGGGCTTGGCACCCGGCATCGTCGCGTGCAGCCACCACCTCGGCCGCTGGCACCAGAGGCACGACGCGGACAAGATCTCGCCCTTCGCGAGCGCGGCCGTCGAACTCGACGTCGAGGGCGGGGTCTGGCGCTGGCGCCGCGTGGAGGGGGGTGACGGGGGTTCGGGGGCAGGGGGGCCCGCCCCCGCCGAGGCCACGGCGGGCAAGCCGGCGGGCGAGGCTGCGGCGTGGTGGAGGGAGCAGGGCGTCCACCAGAACATGACCTTCCCCGTCCACCCGGACCCGATCAGCGGCATGCACTGCTGGCACCAGCGCGTGCGCGTGCGGAAGGCGGACCCCTCCGACCGGTACGGCGACGTGGTCGTCGACCGGACCCGCGCGCGCGCCGTCCACGAGGAGTGGGCGCGTCTCGCGCGGCCCCCGAAGGGCGGGCTCCGCCGGCCCCTCTGGCTCGCGCGCGCCGTCCGCCCGACGGACGACGCCTACCGTCTCCCGGAGTGAACGCCCGGTCGGCGCCCATCCCGCCGCGGCCGAGTTCGTTGCCGACGCGGTAGCCGCCGAGCTCCTTCCCGGTCAGTTCCAACGGTCATTCATCGTACGGAGCCTGACACCATTCGACAAATGCAGGCGGCCCGCACCGCACGGCCGGGCCCGGCGACGCGTCGCACCTCGCACATTCATTGAAACGTGTCAGGCTCCGTACACTGAATCCCTGGTGGACGAGCCCGATTCCGGCGCGACCCGACCCGTCCGGCGCGGCTGGCGCCTGCTGCTCGGGCCGGCGCTCGGAGCCGCCGCGTTCCTGCTCCGGCCCGGCGACGACCCGAAGATCGCGTGGATGGCGGCCGTCACCCTCTGGATGGCGGCGTGGTGGGTGACCGAGGCGGTGCCGATCCCGGTGACGGCGCTGCTGCCGCTCGTCCTGCTGCCGCTCACGGGCATCGCGGGTGTCGGGAAGGTCGCGCCCGACTACGGCCAGCCGACGATCTTCCTCTTCCTCGGCGGCTTCTTCGTCGCGATCGGCCTCGAGAGGACGGGGCTGCATCGGCGGCTCGCGCTGCTCCTCGTCCACAAGGTCGGCAGCCGTCCCCGCGGGCTCGTGCTCGGGTTCATGCTCTCCGCGGGGCTCCTCTCGATGTGGATCAGCAACACCGCGGCCGTGATGGTCCACCTCCCGATCGCCCTCTCCGTCCTCGCCGCCGTCCGCGCGAAGGGCGGCGACGAGGCAGCGTCGGGCCGCCTCGCGTCGGCGATCCTGATCGCGGTCGCCTACGGGGCCAACATCGGGGGCCTCGCGACGCCCGTCGGGACGCCGCCGAACCTCATCTACCGGGACCAGCTGGCGAAGCTGTTCCCCCGCGCCCCCTCTTCTTCCTTCGCCGGATGGATGACGCTCGGCGTGCCGGTCGCGGCCGCCTACCTGGGCGTCGGCTGGCTCCTGCTGACGCGCGTCACCTTCCGCCTCGGCGGCGAGGCGCTCCTCGGCAGCCGCGACGCGGTCCTTGCGATGCGGAAGGAGCTCGGGCCCGTGCGCCGCGACGAGCGCATGGCCGCCGCGGTCTTCCTCGCGACCGCGCTCCTCTGGGTGCTCCGCGGACCGCTCGGCATCGGCGACGAGAAGACCGACAGCGTGATCGCGATGGCGGCCGGGATCGCCCTCTTCGTCCTCCCGTCGCTCGACCGGCCCGGCGAGCCTCTGCTCGGGTGGCGCGACACGGCGCAGCTGCCGTGGGGGATGCTGCTCGTGTTCGGCGGCGGCTTCGCGCTCGCGACGGGGTTCCAGACGTCGGGCCTCTCGGCGTGGCTCGGCGACCGGCTCGCGGCGCTCCACGGCATGCCGCCGTTCCTCCTCATGCTGATCGTGTGCGTCGGCCTCGCGGTGCTGACCGAGTTCGCGAGCAACACGGCCGCGACGCAGATGGTGCTGCCGGTGCTCGCCGCGGCATCGACGGCGGCGGGCACCGACCCGCGCTACCTGATGATCCCGGCGACGCTCGCCGCGAGCTGCGGCTTCATGATGCCCGTCGGCTCGCCGACGCAGACGATCGTCTTCGGGACCGGCCTCGTCCCGGTGCGCGACATGGTGCGCGCGGGGATCTGGTTCGACATCCTCGGGATCGCGCTCATCGCGGCGCTGTTCGGGCTCCTCGCCGGTCCGGCGATGGGGATCGACGCGGGGGTCCTGCCGGCGTGGGCGAAGCCGTAGGCTAGGATTCAATCGCATGCGCGAGATCCTCTGTTCCGAAGTCTGGGGGGGCTCGGGGCCCTGCGACGTCTCCGTGAAGCTCGCGGGCGTGCGCGGGGAGTGCTGGTCGCGGGTCTATCAGGGGGGGGCCGCGGGGGGGGACATCCACTTCCTCTCCGTCTGCGGGATGTCGATCCTCACGAAGGCGGTGCTCGCCGACGTCTCCGGGCACGGCGCGGAGAGCGCCGAGGTCGCGAGGATCATCCACGACGCCTTGCAGCACTCGATCGGCGCGCACGACAACTCGGAGATGCTCGCCTGCGTGAACGAGGAGTTCCTGAGGCGGCGCACCGGCGATTTCCGCTTCACGACGATGGTC
Source organism: Planctomycetaceae bacterium (assembly GCA_011525755.1). Taxonomy (GTDB): domain Bacteria; phylum Planctomycetota; class PLA2; order PLA2; family PLA2; genus PLA2. Next base: position 43,942 of record WYBS01000047.1, on the reverse strand, counting down.
TCGACGATCATCGACAGCCGCGACCGCTCGCTCGTCTACGCGTACGCGGGCCACCCGTCGATCCTCCGCGGCAGGGACGGGCGCTTCGAGCCCGTGCGGCCCTCGGGCGGCGCGCCGCCGGGGATGCCGCTCGGGATCATCGCGGGCGAGGCGCTCCGCTACGAGCAGCACCGCGCGCAGCTCGCGAAGGGGGACGTCCTCGTCCTCCACACCGACGCCTTCACCGAGGCGCGGGGGGCTGCCGGCGAGCTGCTCGGCGAGGAGGGCCTGATCGGGCTGCTGGAGGGCGCGGGAACCATGCAGCCTTGGGAGCTGAAGGAGCACGTGCTCGAGGAGCTCGGCGAGGATCTCGCGGACGACGCGTCGCTCGTCGTCCTGGAGGTGCTGTGATGGACACGCGCGAACGTGCGCGCGGCGCGATCCTCGGGGCGCTCGTCGGAGACGCCGCCGCGATGGGCCTCCACTGGGTCTACGACACGGACGAGGCGCGCAGGCGCGGGGGCGCGGCGCCGGAGTTCCTCCCGCCGGGGCAGTACCACGCGCGGCGGCATGCGGGCGACTTCACGCACTACGGCGACCACGCGATGGTCGTGCTCGAGAGCCTCGCGGAGACGGGGAGGCTGGACCTCGACGACTACAAGCGGCGGATGCTCGCGCGGTTCGGCGACCGCGCGTACGACGGCTACCTCGACAAGGCGACGAAGTGGCTCGTCGCGACGCGCACGGGTGCGGACGACGACCAGGCGGGCTGTTTCGCGAAGCTGGCGCCGATCCTCGCGGTGCATCTCGACGATCCGGAGCGCGACGCGCGGCTCGAGGCTGCGATCCGCGTGACGCACGACAACGACCTGGCGGTCGAGTGCGGCCTCGCGGCGGCGGCGGCGATCCGCGCCGCGATCCTCGGCGCGAACCCGCACGGCGCGGTGGCAGCCGCGGTCGAGCGCGGCGGCGAAGGGGGCAGGCTCGCGCGCATGGCGCTCGACGCGGGCAAGGACCACCTCGCGTTCGCGCGGAAGACGGGGCAGGCGTGTCCCGTGGGCCGGTCGCTGCCGCTCGCGCTGCACGCGGCGCTCTCCGGCCCCGACTACGCGGCGGCCGTCCGCGGCACGATCCTCGCGGGCGGCGACAGCGCCGGCCGCCTCCTCGTGGCAGGCGCGATCCGCGGCGCGACGGACGGCGTGCCGGACGCCTGGCTCGCGAGGCTCCGCGATCGCGCGCGGATCGAGGGGCTTCTCGGCCCGATCCTTGCCCGTTAGCGCCCCGCCCCGCGTCCGGCGCGTGCCGGGCCCGTCCGCTCGTTATCATCGTTCCCGTGGAGGTCGGCCCATGGCCCAGGTCGTCGGGCGCGCCTGCGCCATCTGCGGTGAGCGGATCGGCACCGTCTCGCAGGGAGGATTCTGCCGCGTCTGCCGTTCCCCCGTCCACGGGGAGTGCGCGCGCCGCGCCGCGAAGGGGAGCGAGACGTGCACGGCTTGCGGCGCGCCCGAACGGTCCGCCGAGCCGGATCCGCCGCTGGCGCCCCCCCGTGCATCCCCGGCACAGGTTCGCGCGTTCGGCGCCGTCGTGATCTTCTGCGGTCTTGTGCTCGCGTTCCTGTTTTCGGGCTACGAATTCGCCCCTTCCCGCATCCCGGTGCCCTGGCTCGGCTACTTCGCGGTTGGGATGGGCCTCTGCATGCTGGCGATCCCGTCCGCGTTCGAGGGGCGCGTGAGCCGGCTCATGCGTCCCGATGCCAGGTGGATCCCCGCGCCGCCGCCGGCGCGCGCGGCGTCCCCGGGAGCGGCGCCCGCGACCTTCGAGGGCATGTACGGGCCTCCCTTGTTCGCGAGCGAGCAGCGTCCCTTCCCGCTCCGCGGCAAGGGCAGCCTCGCGATCCACGCACGCGGGATCGAGGTCTCGGGCACGAGGTTGCTCTACGTCTCCGCGCCGGGGTTCGTCCTCATCGCGGTGGCGATCCCGGCGGTGGGCGCTGCGACGTTCCTGTTGGCGGGCGTCTGGGGGCTCGCGGCGCTGGTCGGCCTTGTGATTGCCCTCGCGGTCCTCCTGCGCCTGCGGCAGCGGCAGCGGCAGGGGACGATCCCGATTCCGTGGGAGAACGTCCAGGGCTTCCTCGGGGACCCGAAGGGGAGGTTCGTGAGGATCATGGTCCGCAAGATGAGGCCCAAGGGCGAGATCTGGTTCGCGCCCGCGGACGGCCAGGGCCCGGTGCTCGCGGCCCTCGTGGAGCGGGGGGCCACGCGGGAGAGCGGCGACCTCGGACTCTAGCCAGGCTGGGTCGTCGCCCGCTCCGCGGCGAGCGCGAGGCGTCCGAGCGCGCGCAGCCTCAGCGTGGCCAGCGACTCGACGGTTGCCCGGGCGGCCTCGAGCGCCGGCCCGGGCTCGGCGAAGGGCGTGGGTTCGATCGCGTGCGTGCCGAGCGGCTCGTCGAGGAACGGGTGGGGCACGCCCGAGAGAGCCGCGGCGACCTCCTCGTGCGCCTTCCGGATCCTCCCGGCCATCGTCGCGATGTGGCCCGCGAGTTGGCCGTCCTCCCCGGCCTCGTGCGCGAACGGTGCGAGCTCGTCGAGGCCGTGCGCGAGCACGGTCAGCTTCTCGACGAGCGGCCATGCGCCCTCGATCGCGCGGGCCGCGGCGAGCACCCGTCCCGGGGCGGGCGCGGACACGAGCTTTCGCGAGACGTCGGCGTACGCGCCGCGGGCCCGCTCGCGCGCGACCCGGAAACGCTCGTTCTCGACGCGGATCCGCGCGCGGACGTCGGCGGGCAGCGCCGGCGGGGATCCGACGCCCTTGGCGAGGTGCCACCGTCCCGCCTTCATGCACGAGTACGCCCTCGCGAGGACGACGATCTTGTCGAATGCGTCGGCGACCTCTTTCGCGGCCTTGGCGCGGTCCTCGGCCGCCCCCCCGGCCCCCCCTGAGTCGTCGCCAAGAAGAGTGATCGAGGGGTGCAGGCTCGCGCCGACGATCCTCTCGAGCGCCGCGTGCGCGAGGTCGTCGGTCGCGGCGTCCTCCACGAGCGTCTTGACCGGGACGAGCCGGATCGGCCCCGCCTCGCCGGCCAGCCGCGCCTGATAGACGCGCCGGGTCGCCTCGCGCGAGAGCGCCTCGAAGCCGGCGAAGAGGGCTCGCGCCGGCCGCCGGTCGCGAACGAGCCCCGCGGCCGCGAGCTCCCGGACCGCGGCGATGCGGTCGCGCGCGGACGGATGGGTGTCGAACAGCGCCGTCCGCTCCGCGTTCCCCGCCTTCCGGATCTCGGCGCGCGCCTCGGGTGGAAGCGCCGCCTGGCGCGCGAGGATCAGCGCGGGGACGTCGTCCGCGAGGCGGCCCTCGCGATAGAGGGCGCCGAGCTCGTTCCACGCGAGGTGGGATGCCGCGGCGAGTTCGTCCAGCCTGCGCATCTTGTCCTCGAAGCCGGCGCGGCCCGCGACGAGCGCATCGTAGCGGTCCGCGTCGTACTCCATCTGGCGGAGCGCGAAGCAGCTGACCGCGTGGCCGGCGTACATGAACGCGCGCAGCAGCGCGCGCGAGCCTTCGATGCAGACCCGCACGATTCCCACGTGCGGAAGCCACTGCTGCACGGCGAGGAGCCGCTCGTCCCAGCGGTCGCGCTCGTAGCACACGCGCGCGAACCAGACGTTGATCGAGCGCACGACATAGGTGAGCCCCATCCCCGCGCCCTGCGCGAAGTGGCCGAGCTCGTGCGCCAGCACGCCGGCGAGGCTGCGGACGTCGAACGCGCCCGCGAGCGGCAGCCCGATCGTGAGGACGAGGTCCCTCCGGAGGAGACTCACGAGGCCGCGGCGCGGCGACGCAGATGCGTTCGCCTCGGTGTCCACGTCGATGCGGGAGGGGCTCGGGGAACCGACGACCGCGCAGAGCCGGTCGACGAAGGCGAAGAGCAGCGGCTGCCGGTCGCGCCGGAGCGCGAGCGGCGCGCGCGCCGCGGCGCGCCCGGGCCTCGCAAGGAGAGGCTTCACGAGGAAGAGCACGACCACGCCTCCGAGGACCGAGACGATGACGATGCCCGGGGTCGGGTGCGCCCACGACCTCAGCATGGCGTCCGCCGCGAGCCAGATGCCGACGCCCACGGCCGCGATGAGGCCGACGTAGAGGAGCGGCAGCGCGATCATCGCGAGCGCGGCGAGCGCGAGCCCCACGCGGTAGAGCGGCCGGACGGGCGGCCGCGCGATCGGCCCCCCGAGGCCGGCGAGGATCGCCGACGCGTCGGGCGGGAGGGAGTCACCCTCCGGGTCCACTCGTTTTCTCGGCGCGGCCATGGCTGCCGATTCCATGCAGGCGCGAGGGGCCTCGCGCCCGGAGGCGTCTACTCCTTCCTGGCGGTCGACGATTCGAGCTTCTTGAGCCACTCCGCGAGCTTCTCGTTGAACTCCTTCGGCTTCTCGAGCATCGGGAAGTGGCCGACACCCTCGACCAGCACCACGTCGAAGTCGCCGTGCCTCCGGTTCGTCTCCACCGCCGTCGGCATCGCGAACTGCAAGGTGCCCGGCGCCGCGTTGATGCAGCGCACGGGCACCTTCGCGCCCTCGAGCGCCGCCTTCGCGTCGAAGGCGGTCAGCGTCCGCATCACCCCGGTCGCCATCCTCCGGTCCGCGCCGAGCACCTTGTCCGTGACGTACTTCGAGAGCGCGGGATCGGCGTCCGAGGGAAGCATGCCCTTGAGGAACATGCGCGTCGTCCCCTCGTAGTCGGCCTCCCACATCGCGAGGAACTGCTTCGTCTGCTCCTCCGGCCACTTGAACTCCACGTTGTGCAGCGTGTCCACGCCGACGACCGCCCGGACGCGGTCCGGCATCCGCTTCGCCGCGAGCAGCGAGACGGGCCCGCCCATGGAATGCCCGACGAGGATCGCGCGCTTCGCATCCGCCGCCTTCATCACCGCCTCGACGTCCGCCGCGAAGGCGTCGACCGACCACTCCTTGCGGTCCTTCCCCGACGCCCCGTGCCCCGCGAGGTCGAGGCCCACCACCCGGTGCTTCTCCGCGAACACGTCGAGCTGCTCCTTCCAGAACGAGCGGTCGCCGCACCAGCCGTGGACGAAGACGAGCGCCATCTCGCCCTCGCCGCGCGTGTCGTAGACGATCTCGATCCCGTCGGCGGAGCGCGCCTTCGCCTCGACGGGCTTCGGCTTCTCGGCCGCGGGCGCGGGCTCCTCCCCGGACGCCGCGAGGGATGCGGCAACGAGCGCGATGGGCAGCAGGATACGGACGCGCGGGATCATGACAGGTCCTCCAGCTCGGGATTCTACCGGGCGATCCGGGCCCTGCCCCCCGAGCCCCCCTGCATCGGACGGCTCCGGGTTGCGCGCCCACGGAAGGTGCGCGGGCAGCGCTCGACCGCTCCCTCCGCTTCACGCGCTCAGGGCGAGGAGCACGTTCTGGAGCGTGTGAGCGATCGTGATGGGCCAGAGCCGCGGCGAGAGGAGGAACACGCCGCCGAGGACGAGCCCGAAGAGGAAGATGTAGGCCGTCGACGCGGCGCCCTGGTAGAGATGGTACGACGCGAAGAGCGCGCTCGAGATCAGCAGCGCGCTCACCCAGCCGAGTCCGAGGTCCCGCAGCCGCGGGATCAGGTACGCGCGCATCGCGATCTCCTCCGCGAACGCGGCGACGAGGAACGCGGGCGCGAGGATGACGTAGTCGGCCACCGTCGACGGGCCCGGGAACGACGTCGCGGGCGGGTCCCAGGTCCCGAAGGCGCCGATGAACATCCAGAACACCGGATCCAGCACGTAGAGGAGCCCGAGGAGGAGCGTGCCGCCGATGAGGTCGATGGGCCTTGGCCTCACGACGCCGAACTTCGACCACGGCTCCCCGGAACGAAGCATGATGTAGAGCAGGGGAACCGCGATCTGCACCGCGACGAAGGCCAGGATGACCATGCCGCCGAAGAACGGGCGGTCCGTGGCGGGGTCCACGAAGGGCGCGTTCGCGAGGTGCGGGAGCCAAGCGAGGCAGAGGACGACCCCGATCTCGAGGAGCAGCGCGGACCTGGTCAAGCCACGCCTTGATACCTGATGGGCGTCGCGCGCGCCACCGCGTGCGGGCAGCTACCCCGCTTCCGGGGGGCCTCGGCGCAGACGGCGGAGCCGCCGCCCCGGGCTGCTCGTGGCGCGGTCCGCGCGCTGCGCACGCGGGCTTATGATGGCCCCTATGCGGGAGACCGGGAGCGGCTTCGCGGCCCGCGCGCTCCGCGGCGATCTCGCGCTCTTCACGCTTGCGTCCGTGCTCGCCCTTGCCGGCCGCAGCGAGGCCGGGGACGGAGTGGTCGTCAAGGACCCGGCGACTGTCCTCGAGTCCGCGAAGGAGGCCATCCGGAGTCGCAAGGGCGGGGTGTTCGTGGTCAGGATCGAGGGTACGGACCGCTTGGCTCGGTGGGCGGTCTGGCACATCTTCACCGTCGAGGACGTGCTGAAGCCGTACCGGAACGACGAGGGCGCGTACTTCGTGCCGCTGACGATCAACGAGAGGACGCCGGTCGACGGGCAGCCGCGGCTGCGGGCCGGGGAGCGCTACCTGATCGTGACGCGATTGGAGTGGGCCGCCTGGAGCCCGTTGTACGTGAAGGAGGCGTTCCATCTGGGCGCGGCGGACAACGCGCGGTTGCTGGACGAGATCCGCGCGGAGACCAAGAAGCACGCGGTCTACGGATCAAGCCGGTACTTGCGAAGCGAGGTAGGTGAGCGGCTTGGGCTGGAGGTCTCCGGCGTGCAGACGCCTCATGCCGACGGCTACGTGGATCCCGAGCCGTTCGGGATCACGCCAGAGGGCCTGCGGGAAGCCGTCAAGGCGGGGATGGATGTCCTCCTCGTCCGATTCGTGGATTCGAAGGGCGCAGCGCTCATCGCGCAGGACTGGCAGGTCGAGATCCTGGAGGACCTCGCGAGGGGAAAGGCCAAGAACCGCCTCTGGGTGCATGACCCGGAGAAGTACGACGACAGGTTCGCACGCAGCGAGAAGATGCCCGTCCCCTACAGGCTCCCGAAGGTGCTGCCGCATCGACGTTATGTCATCCTCGTGGACCCGCGTGCGAAGGGCCCGCCGCTGATGAAGAGCATGGTGCCGGTGATCAGCGACGACGACCCGACGGTCCGGAAGATCCGCTCCTGGGTTCGGGACGCCGCGGGCGGCGGCAAGCCGGTGGCCAGGGAGGACGAGGCGACGCATGAGGCGGGGAAGAAGGGCCCGGCCGCTACGGACCCGCTCAGCCGGGAGCTGCTCGATTCCTGGATGAAGATGCAATACGACCTGGAGCGCGCCGGCGTGAAGGAGGCCTCGTGCAAGGTCCGGGCGACGGTCGGGGAGCCGCCGGGCAAGACCGCAGAGGCGACGGGCGAGTACAGGTGGGACGGCAACTCGGGCTCGCTCCGGTGGGACGACGAGCGCGTGGCGCGAACGCTGGATCGGCAGGGCTGGTCCGCCGGGAAGCTGGACATGTGGTTCAAGGCGGACCGTCGCATCGACCTCGAAGGCACGAGGCTCAACGCGAAGAAGAGCGAGGGCGGTGCGGTCATCCGCGTCGAGGGCGGGGACCTCAGGGAGATCCGCTTCGATCGCGACGGCATCCTGACCGCCGTGGTGTCGACCGTCCAGGGCCCGAGCGGCCCCGTGGATACGACGCTGACCTTCCAATACGAGAAGGCGGGCGATCTCTACGCCTGGAGCGGGTGGATCTTGGAGCTGGCGGTCGAGGGCTCGAAGTACGTGGAGACGAACACGGTCACGACCGCGAGAATGGGCGGCTTCCTCGTCATGACAAGGGCCGTCGTCCACTCCAAGGTGGGGTCGCCGCCGAACGAGATGGAGCTGAAGAAGGTCCTCACGTTCTCGGATTGGAGGATCAACGGCGAGGCGATCGCCCCCGAGGGGAAGACCGAGCGAGGGGAGCGCCCCGCGGCCGAACGCTGAAAGGCCCCGGCGGGACCCGGATCCTCGCGGCCCCCTCGATCAAGGTCAATAAGCGACCCCCGCGGTAGCGTAGTAGCGGGTATGCACCGCGGTTTCGCGGCCCTGCTCCTCCTCGTCCCCCTCGCCGCCGCCGGCAAGGGGAAGGAGACCATCCGCTGGCAGCCCACCTGGGAGGCCGCGGTCGAGGAGGCGCGCGCCCGCAACGTGCCGATCGTCATCCACCGGCACGGCTTCTACTGAAGCCCCTGCTGGACGCTGCACCGGTCGGTGCTCGACAACCCCTCGTACATCAAGTTCTCGCGCGAGAGCTGCGTCGAGGTCATGTGCATGAAGGACATCGAGCAGGCGCTCAAGGAGAAGCCCGACCGCGCGAAGACCTACACGGCGAAGGACCCCTACGGAGACGAGGTGGAGTGCTTCGAGTGCTGCCCGGGCGTCACCGTGAAGCAGATGCTCGCCCTCCACGAGGGGAAGCCGCTCGAGTACATGAAGGGCCCGCTCATGCCCTATACCGCCGTCGTCGATCCGCACAGCCTCAGGGACATGGGCGGCATCCAGCGCGGCGAGGCGACGAGCGCGGACGCGTTCATCGCGGTGATCTCGAAGCACGTGAGATCTCTCGAGGAGGAGCACGGCAAGGGGGTCGATGCCAAGCTCTGGGAGTACATCCTCGACGCGCAGGCGAAGGTCGACCTCCTCCTCGGCGAGGAGAAGATCGAGAAGGCGCTCGCGCTCGTCGAGGAGATGGAGAGAACGACCGCGCGCGAGCACGAGATCGCGAAGCGCAAGGTCGGCTCCGCGCGCCAGTCCGTCATGGCGGACGCCGCCGCGCTCCTCGACGCGATCGAGAAGCGAATCGGGGGGGGCCGGGGGGCCGACGCCCGCGCCGAGGCTTCCCGGCTCGCGAAGCTGCTCAAGGGAACGGATCTCGCGGACCGCGCGTCCGCGATCGAAGCAAGGACGAAGTAGCACCACGGAGGTTCGATACACATGAAGCAACGGTTCCTGTCCGCGGCGGCGCTCGCGCTCGCCGCGACGCTCGTCACGGCCGGCGGCGGCGACAAGCCCGAGCCGTCGGTCACCTACGCACGCTCCTGGGACGCGGCGGTCGAGGAGGCGAAGCTCCTGAACGTCCCGATCGTCGTCCACAGCCACGGCTTCAAGTGAGGGGGCTGCTGGTCGGTGCACGGGTCCGTGCTCCAGAACAAGAAGTACATCGCGTTCGCGGAAGAGAGTGCGGTCGACGTCCTCACGATGGACCGGCTCCAGCAGGGCATCGACGAGAAGGACAAGCGCGCCGGGACCTACACGCGGAAGGACGTGGACGGCCAGGAGAAGGAGTTCCTGCTCAGCTGGCCCAGCCTCACGGTCGAGGAGCTCAAGGCGATGAACTCGTCGAAGGCCGGCAGCTACAACACGACCGGCGGGCTTCCCTACACCGCGGTCGTGGATCCGCACACGCTCGCCGAGATGGGGAACCTGAGGGGCGCCTACGCCCTCGGCGCGCTGACGGATCTCGTCGCGCAGAAGAGAAAGGAGCTCGAGAAGGCGCACGGCAAGGGCGTGAGCCGGAAGACGCTCAAGAAGGTGCACGAGGCCGACGCCGAGGTCCGGGAGCTCCTCGCGAAGGGCGACCTCGCGAAGGCGCTCGCCGAGTCGGCCGCGCTCCAGAAGAAGGTCGCGAAGGAGCCCGCCGCGGTCGTCGAGCTCGCGGGCAAGACGGAGGCCCTCGTCCTCGAGGGGGCCGGCAAGAAGCTCGACGAGATCGAGGCGATGATCGGCCGCGGCGAGAAGGCCGAGGCGGGCAAGCTGCTGAGCCCGTTGACGCGGGCGCTCAAGGGCACGTCCCTCGAGGAGCGCGCGCTCGCGCTCGTCGCGCAGACGAAGGCCGAGTGACGTTGATGGGAGGGGGCCGGGGGAACCCTCCCCCGCGCCCCCTCCCTTCGTTTCTGGTAGGAAGCCGTCCATGCGACGGCTTCTTCCGCTTCTCCTCCTCGTCGTTCCCGCGGGCGCGGACGCTCTCGACGACGCGCTCGCGCTCGCGGGGTTCGACCGCGCGCGGCTCGGCTGGGAGCCGAAGGGCTCGTGGCACCGGTACCCGCGCGCGGTCACGTGGAAGCTCGACCACTTCGACGCGCTCTTCGCGGAGCCGCTCGCCGTCGTGCCCTTCACGCGCTCGCTCGGCCGCGGCGTGCGCGACTACCTCGGAACGGACGCCGCGCCGGACGAGTACGGCGCGGGGGGGATCTACAAGCTCGCGCACCTCGTCGGGTTCGGCCCGAAGCACGGCGGGATCCGGCCGTACTCGCCGAACCTCCTGGCGGAGCCCGTGGCGCTGGATGCCGCGATCCTCGAGCTCTACCGCGCCGCCGGGCGGCAGACGAGGTTCGTCACGTTCGGGAAAGACTCGCCCTACCCGCTCGTCGAGAAGGAGCTGCGCGAGGCCGCGGGGCGGCTGCCGCCGGAGGTGAGCTCGGCGGTCGGGCGGCTCGTGCTCTCCGTGGTGGACGCGCGGCGCTGGGCGGCGCTCGCGTTCCGGCGCGTGGACGGCGAGACCCTCGCCGCCGCGCGCGGGCGGCTCGACGCGGGCGCGGAGAGCGTCGATGCGCTCGAGTACCCGGCGGCGTTCGACGACGTCGCGCTCGCGTGGGACGAGGCGTCGCTCTGGTACGCCGCGGGGAAGTGCCTCCAGGCGCTCGACGACGCGCGGCGCGCGCTCGGGCCTTCGGACGCGTCCTTCGACTGGGAGACGCCCTGGGGCTGGATCCGCGTGCGCGGGAAGGGCGACGACGAGATCGACGCGCGCGACGCGCTCCTGCTCGTGGACCTCGGCGGGAACGACAGATACTCGGGGGGCGCGGGGGCGAACGGCGCGGGGCGGCTCGTTTCGCTCTGCCTCGACCTCGGCGGGGACGATGTGTACCGCGGCGAGCGCGTGGCGCAGGGCGCGGGGGTCTGCGGGATCGGGATCCTCATGGACGCGGGCGGCGCCGACCGGTACGAGGCGGAGCAGTACGCGCAGGGCGCGGGGCAGTTCGGCTTCGGCGCGCTCGTGGATCTCGCGGGCGACGACGCGTACGTCGCGCGCTGGTCGGCGCAGGGGTGCGGGTACTTCGGCGTCGGGCTGCTCTTGGACGCGGCCGGGAAGGACGACTACCGGTTGCACGCTGACGGGCAAGGATTTGGGGGGGTCGGGGGGGTCGGAGTGCTCGCGGATCGCGCGGGCGACGACTCGTACGTGGCCGAGCCCGACGGGCCGAAGTCGGGGCGGCCGAGCTACCACTCGGACGGCAAGATCGCGGTCTCGAACGCGCAGGGGTGCGCGATGGGGCGGCGCGGCGACGGCGCGGACGGGCACAACTGGGCGGGCGGGCTCGGGGCGCTCCTCGACGCGGAGGGGGACGACCGGTACGTGTCGGGCAACTGGTCGATGGGTACCGGCTACTGGTTCGGGACGGGGCTTCTCTGGGACGGCGCGGGGAACGACTCGTACGACGGGCACGTGTGGTCGCAGGCGACGGGCGCGCACTTCTGCATCGGCGCGCTGGTGGACGAGGGGGGCGACGACAGGCACGTGGGCCGGCGGACGAGCATCGCGTTCGGCCACGACTTCGCGATCACGCCGCTGGTCGATCTCGGCGGGAACGACACGTACGAGATGGTCGCGAGCGACCTCTACGAGGGCACGGCGGGGGAGGGGATCGCGTACTCGATCAACCGGTCGTTCTCGTTCTTCGTGGACGTCGGCGGCAACGACACGTACCGCGCGCCGAAGGGGCCGCCCGGCACGGCGCGGTTCGATCCCCGGTTCGCGGATCGCGACGCGATCGCGAGCTACTGGGTGGAGGCGTCGTCTCTTGCGCTCTTCCTCGACATCGGCGGCGCCGACGACTACGGCGACGCGAAGCGCGACGGCACGACCTGGGGTGACCGCGAGGGTTCGGAGAACTGGGCGGTGCGGAACGTCGGCGTGGGCGCGGACGTCGCCTCGGGCACGGTCGACTGGACGGCGCTGCCGATGCGGGCGCGCGTGGGGACCGCACCCGCGGCGGTCGAGCCGGTCGTCTCGGTGTTCCTGAAGGACGGCGTGGTCCGCTACCGGATGGGTGAACGCGAGACGGACGACCTCGGGAAGCTCGGCGGCTGGGTCGCCGGAGCGAAGCGGGAGGCGGACGGCCGGGGAGTCCCCGTGCGTGGGACGATCCGCGCGAGCCATGACGTCCCGCACGCCGACGTGGTCAGGGTCCTCGCTCGGTTCGCTGACGCCGGCATCACGGCCGTGGACTTCCACGGAGTACCGGACGCGTCGAAGTAAGGCCTCCGGCGCCACGGAAGCCGGACCCCGGAGTCCGTAGTCCGGGGAGCGACGCCCTGACCCACGGCGCAGCACGGGCTCCAGCAGTCGGAGGCGGTGCTCGGTACCTGACGGAGACGCGGACATTGGTGACCGCGCCGCCGCCAAGACGGACCCGGACCCCGTGTCCGGGGGCCGGCGTCCTATCCCAAGCTCCTGCAGCGAGTTACGACCGCCGACGGGTGTACTCGGAACGTGGTCCGGGAAAAAGCGGGGGATCCGCGACCGGAATCCGCACTTGCCTCCTGGAGAAAGACAAAAAAGGAGGCGGTGATGTGCCAGAGTTCATGGATCCGGCGGGGGCTCGTTCTCCTCGCCCTCTTCCTCGCGGGGTGCGGCGGAGGCAGCACGAGCGCCCAGCCGCAGCTGCCCGCGGGGCCCTATGCGAGCCTCGGCGAGCTCGAGGATGACGTGGAGCGCGCCCGGCAGCTGGGCGTCCCGGACAGCGACGGGGACTCGCTCCCCGATTCCGTCGAGGCGAGGCTCACCACGGATCCGGGCGACCGCGACAGCGATCGCGACGGCCTGTCGGACAACTTCGAGCTGTTCGGGACGGGCTTCTACCGGGACGATCCGCTTCCGGACGGGGACGGCGACGGCATCCTCGCCCCGCTGGACAGCGACGACGACGCCGACCGGATCAACGACGGCGAGGTCGTGGACACGGACGGCGACGGCATCCCGAACTATCTCGAGTACTACGGGTACACGCACGACTTCCTGACCGGCGAGTTCATGATCTGGAACGGCGACCCCGCGGTTCCGCACTACTTCACCGACCCGCTCCAGGCATCGACCGACCAGGACGCCTACTCCGACGCCACCGAGGCCTCGGGCACGCTGCTCGATCCGTCCGTCGAGGGACCGGGCACGGACCCGCTCGTGCCGGCCTACCCCAACATCGTGGTCGAGCTCACGGGATACACGGTGACGCTGAACGAGGAGATCGAGATCACGCAGGGGACGTCGCTGGAGAAGGGCCGCTCGTGGACGCGGGAGACGGAGCAGTCCTACTCCGAGACCAACGAGGCGGGCTGGGAGGTGGGGGGCGAGGCGAGCTACGGCACGGAGAGCGGGGTGAAAGTCTCCGCGAACTACGGCGAGAAGTGGTCCGGCACCAACTCGACGAGTTCGTCGGTCGCCGTCGGCGACTCGGTGACGAGTGCGGAGAACTGGTCCATGGCGCGGAGCACGAATCCGACGGACGCGGCACGGATCAAGCTCTTCCTCAAGGTCCACAACCGCGGGACCGCGCCGCTGTCGAACCTCTCCCCGACGCTCACGCTGAAGATCGGCGGGCTCAACGTAACGACTTTCGAGCCGGGCAGCTCGCAGGTCCACATGCTGGTCCCGGGCGGCACGTACCCGTCGGAGGTCGGAGTCTACTGGACCGTCTCCACGATGTCGGACGGTTCGCCCTTGAGCCTCACGATGACCGAGCTTCGCGCGCTCGAGCGCGGCGCACCGGTCAGCGTCACGGTGACGCAGATCCGCGGTGACGTCATGCGGCTCTCGTCGCAGGCGACGTGGGAGCGCATCGGCGACGTGAACGAGTTCGTGGCGCGCTGCGACGCGGTGTGCGCCAACGTCCGGATCGATCTCGGCGACGGCCAGCTCATCCACCACCTCGTCTATGCCGACGACTCGCCCTCGGCCCCCCGGATGACGGTGGGCGACGCGCTCGAGCGGATCGGCGTCGACCGTGACGGGATCATCCACTATGCCGACAAGAACGGCGTGCTCCGCACGCGCTCGCTCTCCGAGTTCAACTTCGCCTTCGACGACGACACGCTGCGTGCCAACGGCTGGACGCTCGCGGGGGACGGCGCGCCCGCGACATCCCCGCCGGCGGGGTTCGTGCTCGAGGAGACCCGGCTGCTTCCCGGCACGTCACTGCTCGTCCGCGCGCCGCGCGGCCCGCAGGCGGCGCCGGGGCCGGTGATCCACTTCGCCTACCTCGACTCGCTCTCCGGCGAGGTGAAGACCTCCGTGGCCGACTACCAGGGCATCTTCTCGGTCGACGTCGTGAACGCAGGCGGAGATGCCGTGATGCCCCTCCTGGAGGACATCCCCGGCGCCGGTTTCTACTCCGGGATCGTCCCCAGCGAGGCCGAGGGGCTGCTGAAGGTCGTCGTCGAGAACCTCGCCGGCCAGCGCGCCGAGGCCGATCTCGGGAGGCTGTTCGTCGAGGCGGGTCCTCAGGTCCCGGTGATCAACGAGGTGACGCTGGACGTGCCCAACCACCACCTCTACGTGAACGTCTCGAGCGGGAACCCGGGCGATCCCGTCTCGGACATCCAGTGGGTGCGTGCCTATCACCCCGCGCTGCCCGAGGGGTTCCTGACGATGAGCACGACGATCTTCTTCTTCGAGGATCCGGACGGCTACGAGGTGGACCTGCCCACCAACTTCACGGGCAAGGACGTGGACATCGTCGCGTTCGTGACCGACGGCGTGTTCGTCAAGCGGCGGGTGCTGTCCTCCGAGGTCATCGAGGCGCACCGGGTCGGCTCGGTCACGCTCGACGCGGACGCGGAGTGGCCCTTCCCCCAGATCGGCGTGGACCCCTATCGCTACGACGTGCGCCTGAACCTGGACACCGGGGCCAAGACACGCGTCAAGGTCTACGGCGGCGAACCCGTGCCGACCTCGACCGACGTCTACTTCTGGGTGCATCACAACGGCAACGACTCCCCGGCATCCTTGTCCTTCCCGTACACCAGCTACACGAAGCTCGGGAAGGTCGATTTCGATGCGCTGACCAAGGCCGACCTTGTGAATGCGCAACCGTCCTCGGACGCGAACCTCACCGTGAAGCAGTCGGGCGCGAACGGGATCCAGGTGGACGACGTGCTCGCGATCATCACCACGGACGGCCGCTACGCGAAGCTTCAGGTCACCGGCATCGTGGAGGGCGGCGACTTCTGGGAGACCTACAAGTCCTACGACGTGACCGTGCGGTACGTCGTCTTCAAGTAGTCTCTTGCACGGCGGCCGTCCCGGCTCGATCGCGGGACGGCCGCCTCATTGGATGTCGAGGGGGTGCGGGGGTCCTCCCCCGTGCCCCCTCCCCTCCCCTCCCTCAGCCCGCGAGCCGGCGGCGGAGCCAGGCGCGGGCCAGCGCCCAGTCGTCGTCCACGGTCGTCTCGGAGATGTCGAGCGCCTCGGCGGCTTCCTGCGTCGAGAGCCCCGCGAAGAAGCGCAGCTCCACGACCTTGGCCTTGCGGTCGTCCAGCGCGCCCAGGGCCGAGAGCGCCTCGTCGAGCGCGACGATGTCGAGGACCGGCTGGCCGAACGTCGCCGCGGTGTCGGAGAGGGTGACGCGGGCGAGCCCGCCGCCCCGCTTCTCCGCGCCGCGGCGGCGGGCGTGCTCGACGAGGATCTGCCGCATCGCGCGCGCCGCGATCGCGAGGAACTGCGCGCGCCCGCGCCACCGGATCCTGGTCTCGTCGGCGAGCCGGACGTAGGCCTCGTTCGCGAGCGCGGTCGCCTGGAGCGTGTGCGTCTCCCGCTCCTTCCTCATGTACGCCGCGGCGAGCCGCCGGAGCTCCTCGTAGACGTCGGGCACGAGCGCGTCCAGTCGCGTGCGGTCTCCCGCGTCCGCCGCCTCGAGGATGGCCGTGATGAACGTTCGCCGGTCGCTCACCGCGCGCCTCCGCTGCGCATCAGGACGAGATGGAGCGCGGCCCGGCGCTCCGCCGCGGTCAGCGTCTCGTCGCCGCGGATCGCGTCCGCCACCGCGCGCGCGTCGCCGAGCCGCCCGAAGAGGGCGTCGACCTTCGGGGCCATGGCCGCGCGCGCCTCCCGCTCCCTCTCCGCGCGCTCCCGGCGCTCGCGCAACGTGAGGGTGGTCCAGAGGCGCACCGTGTTGTCGCCGGACGCCGACGCGAGCGTCTCGCCGTCGGGGCTGAACGCGAGGCCGTGCACGTAGTTCTCGTGGCCGCGCAGCTCGATCTCCTCGACGCCGCGCTCGAGGTCCCACAGGTGGATCGTGTTGTCGTCCGCGCCGGACGCGAGCAGCGTCCCGTCGGGATGGAACGCGAGGGCGTAGATCCGCGCGACATGGCCCTTGAGCTCCATGAGTTGCCGGCCGGACCCCGTGTCCCACACCCGTACGACCTTGTCCTCGCCGCCGGTCGCGAAGCGCCTGCCGGGCCGATCGAACGAGATGGCGCGCGCCCCGCCGCGATGCGCCTTGAAGTCGTGGACGACTTCGTGTTCCGGCACGGTCTCGACGACGCACCGGCCGTCGGCCCCCACGGTCGCGAGCAGCCGTCCGTCCGGGCTCCATGCGCAGTCGTTGGCCGCGATGCCGACGTAGCGCGCCCGGTGGCTGAGCGGCTCCAGCGTCTCCGCGTCGAGGAGCCTCAGGACGTTGTGGTCCGTGACGGCGAAGAGCCGGCCGTCGGGCGAGGCGGCGTAGCTCCAGTCGGTGGCCCCGGGGTGCCCCGTCGCGAGCCGCCGGCCGGTGTCGGCGTCAAAGAGGTACCTCGTGCCGCCGCCCGCGATGAGCCGGCGGCCGTCGGGTCCGAAGGCGACGTCGACGAAGCGGATGTCCTCCGTCGGCGCGAGCGTCGCAAGCAGCTCCGTCGTGGCCGGATCCACGAGCCGTACGGTCCTGTCCCAGCCCGCCGACGCGAGGAGGGATCCGTCGGGGTTGAACGCGACCGCGGACACGTAGGCATAGATGTTGCCCTCGTCGGGGCCCCTGTGGTGGCGCAGCACGTCCGGGTCGACCCCGGCCGCCACGTCCCACTCGCGCGCGCCGTCCGCGCCGGCGGAGACGAGCGTCCCGTCGCCCCGGAACCCGAGCGCCGCGACGGTCGAGTCGTGCCCGTGGAGCACGCGCTCGCACGTGCCCGTCGCGGCGTCCCACACGCGGATCGTGCCGAGCGTGTCCCCGGAGACGACGCGCGTACCGTCCGGGCTCCAGGCCACGGCGCCGATCTTCCCTTCGTGTGCGACGCACCGGCAGATCGCGTTGCCGTCCTCGAGGCGCCAGACGATGACGGTCTTGTCGTCCGAGCCGCTCGCAAGAAGCAGCCCGTCGGGGCTGAATGCGAGCGCGGCCGACCCGCCGGTGTGCCCCTTGAGCGTCCGCACCCTGGCGCCGGTCGCGGCGTCGATCACGTCGATCGCCAAGGTCCAGCCTGCGGCGGCGAGGAGCCTGCCGTCCCGGCTGAAGGCGAGCGAGAACATCTCGACCGGTTGGCCATCGAGGCCGGCGACGCGCTCGCCGGAGGCCGCGTCGAGGATCCAGATGCGGCTCGCCTTCCTGTCGCCGTGCAGCGCCACGGCGATCCTCGATCCGTCGCGCGTGCCGGCCGCCGCCGTGACCGCCTTCGGCCCGAGCTTCGCGAAAGCCATTCCGCCGCCGTCGAGGCGCGCCCAGCCGACCCCTTGCCGGTCGTGGCCGACCGCCGCCGGGACGCCGCCGAGGATGCACACGCGCTGCCATTTCAGCGCGGGCAGCTCCGGCGCAGACCGCGCGCCCGAGCGCGCCTCGAAGAGCGCCGGGCCCCGGCTGTCGATCGCGCCGAGAGAGCCCGCGTCCCCGCCGAACCCGAGGACGCAGGGCATCGTCACGTCCAGCGGCACGAGCCGCATGCTCCTGTCGGCCTGCGCGGCGAGGTGGCGGTAGGCCCAGCCCCGGTGCTCCTCGGGGATCCGCTCGAGGCGGTGCCGCGCGGCCTGCCCGGCGGACGCCCGGAGATCGGAGGCGGCCGCCTCGAGGAGCGCGCGGGAGGCCTCCCACCGGGCCGTTGCTGAGTTCCGGTCCGCGCGGATGCGCTGCCGCTCCTCCTCGCGCGCCGCACGCACCGAGAGGACGAGCCCGAGGAGCAGCGCCATCATCGTCGCGAGGACCCCGCCGACGAGCGCGCGGTGGCGGCGCACGAACTTCCGGAGCTGGTACGTGGCCGTCGGCGGCCGCGCGAGGATCGGCTCGTCGCGCAGGTGCCGGCGGATGTCCTCCGCGAGCGCCGCCGCCCCGTCGTAGCGGCGAAGAGGCTCCTTGGCGAGCGCCTTCATGAGGATCAGGCTGACGTCGCCGCGGAGGTCCCGGTCGAGCGTGCCGGGGTCGGGCGGCTCCTCGTCGACGATCCGCCGGATCGCGTCCGGGATCGACCCCCCGCCGATCTCGTGCGGCAGGCGCCCGCAGACCATCTCGTACCCGAGCACGCCGAGCGCGTAGACGTCCGTGCGCGTGTCCACCCGGTCGAGGTCGCCGGATGCCTGCTCCGGGCTCATGTAGGCGAGCGTGCCGATGACCTGTCCCGTGCGCGTGCGGAGCACCGTGTCCGCGTCGAGCAGCCGCGCGACGCCGAAGTCGAGCACCTTGGGCTCGCCCGCCGGCGTGATCAGGATGTTGCTCGGCTTCAGGTCGCGGTGGATGACGCCGTTCGCGTGGGCGTGCGCGACGGCATCGCACACCTTGGCGAGTAGCTCGAGCCGCCCCCGCGTGCCGAGCGAGCGCGCGTGCTCGTTGAGAGGCCTCCCGTCGACGAGCTCCATGGCGAGGAACGGGCTGTCGCCATCGGGCGTCGGCGTCGTGCCGAAGACGTGGACCTGAGCGATCCAGGGGTGCTGGAGCCGCGCGAGGATCTCCGCCTCGCGGTCGAAGCGCCTCCGGCCCTCCGCGGACGTGCCTGCGTGGAGGACCTTGAGCGCCACGCGCCGCCGCGGGTGCGCCTGCTCCGCCTCGTAGACGACACCCATGCCCCCCGACGCGAGCCGGCGCAGGATCCTGAACCCGCCGAAGCCCTCCGGCGTCGCCTCCGCGGGCCAGGCCCGTGCCATGAGCCCCGCGACCTCGAGGCGGGGCTCCGCGTCGGGCGCGGAGTCGAGCGCGGCGAGCAGCTCATGGACCTCCGCGCGGAGCTCCTCGTCTCCCCCGCACCCCCTCTCGATCGCCTCCGCGCGGGCCTCCCGGGGCAGCCGGCGCGCGGCCTGGAAGAGCGCGTCGACGCGCGCGAAGCGGGGGTCCATGAGAGCCCGAAAGGCTATCGGAAAAAAGCCGGGGAGTCCGGGTGCCGATTGCGCACTTTCCCTCCGGACCAAGGAGGAAGTCATGCTCGCGCGACGTTTGGCCCTGCTGGCGGTGTTTCTGGGTGCCTGTTCGGGAAATGGGGGGTCGGGAGGGACCCTGAACTCGGATCCGACGTCGTGCCCCACGGTGGGCGTCCCTTCTCCGGGGGATGCGGACGGCGACGGCCGTTCCGACGTGCAGGAGACGCTCGGCTACGACATCCAGGTCGACACGCACGGCCTCGGCACCGAGGCGGGCCTGCTCGCGGTCGTTCGGGTCACGAGCAGCCCGACCTGCCCCGACACCGACGAGGACGGGCTCACCGACCTCGAGGAGTTCGAGCACCGGACCGACCCCCGCGACCCGGACACGGACGGGGACGGACTCACGGACTTCGACGAGGTGCGGCGGTGGATGACCTCTCCCGTCTCCGTGGACAGCGACGGCGACGCGACCGGGCCCCTCGGCCTCGAGGCGCCCAACTCCTTCCTCTTCGACGGCAACGAGCTCGCGGTCCTCCGGACGTCGCCTTCGCTCGACGACACGGACGGCGACGGGGTAACCGACTTCGAGGAGTTCGACGACCCCGTGCGCGACCCGCTCGTGGCCGAGATCCCGTCCGCGAGCTTCCAGTTCGAGGGCGAGGTCGACATCCGGCTGCGGGTGACCTACTCGGAGACGCAGGGCCAGGAGACGGAGTACGGCGAGACCTTCACGACCACGGACACGACGACGGCGAAGACGACCACGCTCGACAGCGCGGTCGTGGAGTCGGAGGCCTCGACGGCCCTCCTGAAGGACGCGGCGGGGCTCTTCGGCAACTTCCTGCCGAAGAAGGACGGCAAGCAGAAGGGCCCGGACCCGGAGGCGAGGAGCGCCGTGCTCGCGACCATCGCGGTCTGCGCCACGGTGGCGATCGGGACCGCGCTCGTCTACTGCGCGACGGCGGGGAAGCGCGACGCCGACGGGCCCATCCACTTCCGGCAGGAGGATCCCGACGCCACGCGCGGCGCGGTGGCGGAGAAGTCGGCCAACGTCAACGACAAGGTATCCGGATTCCTGTGCGCGCCGAAGACGACCGACTCGTCGAGCACGACGCTCGAGGAGGAGTCCGTCAGGTCTGCGCAGGAGAGCTACTCGAAGTACCGGCGCGACTCGCGCTCGCGCACGGAGACGACGGCCTCGGGCTCGGTCAAGGTCGGCGCCACGATCCGCAACACCGGGGTCACCACGGTCTCGGTCGAGGACCTCTTCGTGACGATGCTCCACTGGCAGCCGTCGCCGGACCCGGCCGCCGCGCTCGGCGCCGGCGCGTTCCGGACCCTCGCGACGCTCAAGCCCGCCGTGGAGTCGCTCGTGCTCTCGCCGGGCGAGACGAGCCCGGTGGTGGAGCTGTCGGCGATCGACGTCGACCCGAGCATCATCAAGGAGTTCCTCGCGCGTCCGGGCGGCATCGTCTACGGGCCGGCTGGGATCTCGCTCCAGAACTCCGAGGGCATCGACTTCAAGTTCCTGACGGAGAAGACGTTCGCGCGGACCGCCACGGTGGCCATCGACCAGGGCGACGGCACGTACGAGCGCTACCAGGTGGCGACCAACGTCGCGCGGGACGAGAACGGCGGGCTCGCCGGCATCACGATGGGGGAGATCCTCGGGCTGCTCGGCATCCCCTTCGAGACGCTCGAGGTGGAGCGCGAGATCGACGGGGACGTGGTTACGGTGCGGGCGCTCAAGTCGGTGCGCGGCGTCTCCTCCGAGATCGTGGGCGAGACCGGCGATCCCGAGGCCGGCGTCCCCCGGAACCCCTTCGGCTTCTGGCTCGTCACCACCTCGCGCGAGGAGTCGGCGGATCCGTCCGTGCACTTCGACGACCTCGTGGTCCGGCACGGCGACGAGGTCTTCCTCGTCTACATGGAGGACCGCGACGGCGACGGCCTGTTCGAGCGCGAGGAGGCGATCCTCGGCACGAGCGACAGCGGCGAGGACGTGACCGACAACGCGACGGGCGAGGACACGCCGGACGGCCTGCTGGACGGCTTCGACACGGACCGCGACGGCCTCTCGGACTTCGTCGAGGCGCGCGTGGGGTGGGTCGTGGACATCACGTACGACGTGACGAGGAACGTCTCGTACAAGGTGCTCGCCAATCCGCGCGCGGCCGACGCGGACGGCGACGGCTGGACGGATCCGGAGGAGCAGGCGGCGGGCACGGATCCGAGCAACGCGGACACCGACGACGACACCCTCGCGGATCCCGTCGATCCCGACCCGCTGCAGCCCGCGCTGCGGCTCTACGTGAGCCAGTTGGCGCCCGCCGGCGGCGACGGCCGGAGCTGGGCCACGGCGTTCAAGGAGCTGCGCGACGCGCTCGATCTCGCGGGCGCGGCCGCGGTGGATACGATCCCGGGCACGACCGATCCCGACCGCTCGAACGACGTCAGCGAGATCTGGGTCGCCGAGGGGACGTACACGCCGCACGCGTCGGACAGGACGGCTTCCTTCGTCCTCGTGGACGGGATCTCGCTCTACGGCGGGTTCGCCGGGTTCGAGGGGACGCTTGAGCAGCGCAACCCGGATCCGCTCACGAACTACTGCGTGCTCTCCGGCGACCTCGCCGGGAATGACGCCGGACACACCGATCTCAACGACGCGAGCCGCTCGGACAACAGCCTCCATGTCCTCCGCGCCGACGCGTCGGTGCGGTCCGCGCGGGTCGCCGGATTCCAGATCTTCGGCGGGAACGGCTTGAACGTCGATGGCGGGGGCCTTCTGAACAGCGGCGGCCGGATCGATCTCACCGACCTCATCTTCAGTTTCCATGCGGCGCGGTCCGGCGCGGCCGTCGCGGACACCGCGTCGGGCGGCCGGCTCACGATCTCGAACTGCACGTTCCAGTACAACACGGCCACGGCCTCTGGCGGGGCCGTTCTCTTGCGCAACGGGGAGATCTCGGACTGCGTCTTCCGTCAGAACGACGCCAACCAGGGCGGCGGCATCGCGGTGGTGGGCTCCGGCGGGTCGCTGACGGCAGTGCGGTGCGAGTTCGACCGGAACCGCGCCATCACGGACGATTTCTTCGGGCCCCAGCCGCAGGGCGGAGGCATCTACGGCGACCGCTTCTGCACGAAGCTCCACCTCGAGACGTGCGACTTCCACGACAACTACGCGGGCCCTCCCGCGTCTGGCGCGGGGGGAAAGACCGGGCGAGGCGCGGGGGTCTACCTCTTCGTCTCGGAGAACACGGACAGCGGGCAGGTCCGGCGGACGGTCACGGCGGACACGCGCATCCTGAACTGCCGGTTCGTGGACAACACGGTGCAGCAGAGCCCCAACACCTCGGCCGGGCTTCTTCCCCCGGCGACCGGAGCAGCGATCAGCATCTTCGGCGCGTTCGATGTCACCCAGCCCGGCGTGGAGATCGCGCTCACGCAGTGCACGGTCGTCGGCAACGTGAACCGCGTCGGCCTGCTCTCGCCGGGGTTCGATGACTACCCCGTGGTGGACCTCCGGGGGTGCCGCAACCTGCAGGTCGCGAACTCGATCTTCTGGGACAACCTCGCCCGCGATCTCTCGGGGTCGAACACGAGCACCGCCGAGACCGCACAGCTCATGCTGGGGGAGCGGGACTCGTCAGGGAACCCCCTCTCCCGCCGCGCGATCTACTGCTGCATCAGGAGCCTCGGGACCGGACCCTTCGGATCCGCCGGCCTCATCGATCCCGCGACCAACATCAAGAGCAGCCCCCTCTTCGTGGACGCGGGCGGGCGCGACCTGCGCCTCGACGCGGGCTCGCCCTGCGTCGACGCGGGCCTCAACGCCGTGGACACCGACCTCGTGGCTCCCGGCAGCCAGAAGCTGCCGGCGACGGATTTCGACGGCAACGCGCGCGTCGTCGACGGCGACAACGACGGCAAGGTCATCGTGGACATGGGGGCGTACGAGCGGCGCTGAGTCCGAGAGCCCGAACGTGGACCCCGGCCAGGCCCGGGGTCCACGCGGCCCTCTGCGGCACGAGTGCCGCACCCCACGGTCGCAAGCTCAATGGGGCGAACGGGTTACGTTCGCGTCGGCCGTGAAGGTCACGCCCAGCGGACGAGGCCAAGGTGGGCGGTTTCGTGGAGGCCGTCGACGGCAGGGAGCACGCGCACGCCGTAGAGGAAGG
This sequence comes from Planctomycetaceae bacterium, assembly GCA_011525755.1. GTDB lineage: Bacteria > Planctomycetota > PLA2 > PLA2 > PLA2 > PLA2. Next base: position 20,474 of record WYBS01000047.1, on the reverse strand, counting down.
ATCCCGCGCCCCTCGGGAGGTAGGCGCCCGTGTAGGTCGCCGTGCCGTTCGTCACCTCGCCCTCGCGGAGGAGCGGGATCACCACCGGCTCCTCGAGCTCGCCCTTCCGGTCCGCCGGCCCGACGTAGAGCTCGACCGAGATCAGGTCCGGCGAGATGGCCCCGAGCCGCACCTTTGCGCGCACCTCGAAGACGTCGCCGATGCCGAGGTTCCCGCGCTTCGGGTCGGTGACCGAGACGTCCTCGATGTGCACGTTCTTCCACGCGTCCGAGATCTGCGCGTGGATCCTCGCGCGCTCGCGCGCGCCGGCGAAGCCGTCCTTCGCAACCCGCGCCACCTCCTGCGCGAGCGGCACGTACGCCGTGCGCACGTACTCCTCGACCATCCTGTGCGTGTTGAACTCGTCGGGGATCGTCGCCCACGCGCTCTTCATCATGTCGATCCAGCCCGCGGGGACCCCGTTCGTGTCGCGGTCGAAGTAGAGCGGCGCGACGCGCGTCTCGAGCAGCCCGTAGAGGCTCCGGCTGTCGTACTCGAGCTGCATCTCCGGGTTCGAGTACTCGCGACCCTCCCCCAGCCCCCACCCGTTCGTACCGTCGTAGCCCTCGCACCACCACCCGTCGAGGATCGAGAGTTGCAGCGCGCCGTTGAGCGCCGCCTTCATCCCGCTCGTGCCCGAGGCCTCGAGCGGGCGCGTGGGCGTGTTGAGCCACACGTCGCAGCCCTGCACGAGCATCCGGCCCGCCGCGAGCCCGTAGTCCTCGACGAAGAAGACGCGGCCCGCGAACCGGGGATCCTGCGTGTACTCGATCACCTTCTTCACGAGGTCCGCCCCCTCGCGGTCGTCCGGGTGCGACTTGCCCGCGAACACGATGCGCACCGGCCGCTCGCTGTCCGCGAGGATCGCGTGCAGGCGGGCGGGATCGTGGAAGGCGAGCGCCGCGCGCTTGTAGGGAGCGAAGCGGCGCGCGAAGCCGATCCAGAGCGCGTCGTCGTCGATCCCCTCGAGGCGCTTGCGCAACGTCACGGGGTTCTCGCCGCGGCGGAGCCCGGTCCGCTCGACCGAGTCGCGGAGGAAGTCGAGCATGCGCAGCTTCTGCGCGGTGTGCGTCTGCCACACCTCCGCGTCGGGGACGGAGCGGAGCCCCTGCCAGCGCGCCGGCGGCGGGTGGTGGAGCGCCCAGTCCTCCCCGAGGTGGCGGCGGAAGAGGCGGTCGACCTCCGGTCCCGCCCACGCGCCGAGGTGCACGCCGTTCGTGATCGAGTAGACCGGCGTCTCCGCGCGGTGGAACCCGGGCCAGACGTTCGAGAGCATCTTCCGCGACACGTCGCCGTGCAGGCGGCTCACGCCGTTCGCGCGCGCCGAGAGCTTGAGCGCGAGCACGGTCATCGAGAACTCCTGCTCGTCGCGCGAGGAGCGCCCGAGGTCGAGGAACGCCTCCCACGAGAGGCCGAGGCGGTTCGCGACGTGGCCGAAGTACCGGCGCATGAGCCCCTCGGAGAAGCGATCGTGGCCCGCGGGCACCGGCGTGTGCGTCGTGAAGACCGTCGAGACGCGCACGACCTCCGCGGCCTCGTGGTACGTGAGCCCCTTCTCCTCGACGAGGTTGAGCAGGCGTTCGAGGAGGAGGAACGCGGAGTGGCCCTCGTTCAGGTGGCACACCTCGGGCGGCTCGCCGAGCGCCTTCAGCAGCATCCATCCGCCGATGCCGAGCAGGATCTCCTGCCGCAGGCGCGGCTCCCGGTCCGACGGGTAGAGCCGGTCGGTCACGTTCTGGTCGGCGGGGTCGTTCTCGGGGACGAGCGTGTCGAGCAGGTAGAGGGGGACGCGGCCGACGTCGACCTTGAACGCGCGCGCCTTGAGCGTGCGCTCCGGCATGTTGATCGCGATGCGCAGCGGCGTGCCGTCCGCCGCCCGCACCTCCTCGACCGGCATGTCGGCGGGATCGACGGGCACGAACTCGACTCCCTGGCTCCCGTTGGGCTGGATGCGCTGCACGAAGTAGCCGTTCGCGTAGCGGAGCCCGACCGCGCAGAGCGGCAGGCGCAGGTCGCTCGCGGAGCGCAGGTGGTCGCCGGCGAGCACGCCGAGCCCGCCGCTGTAGACGGGAAGGCTCTCGTGGATCCCGTACTCCGCGCAGAAATAGGCAGTGCGCGGCGCGTCGGCGGGCGGCAGCGTGCGATACGTGTCCAGGTCCCGGAGCACGGCGTCGTACCGCTTGAGGAACGCCTCGTCCCTCGCCGCGGCGAGCAGCCGGTTCGGATCGACCTCGCGCAGGAACCGCATCGGGTTCCCGTCGGCCGCGGCGAACGCGTGTGCGTCGATGCCCTCGAAGAGGTCGCGCGCCTCGGGGCGCCACGACCACCAGAGGTTCTTCGCCAGCTCCTGCAGGCGGCCGATGCGCTCCGGGACCGCCGCCGTCACGACGAAGGCGTGCAGGCGGGGGCGGTCCTCGCTCTTCGCCTCGATGACGGTGAGGGCTCCCCGGGAGAGGGCGGTGAACCCGGGGCCGATCGCGGTCCCGCGCCGCTTCCGCGCGGCCGCGAAGGCGCGGCGGTGCGCCTCGAACGTCGGGCCGATGAGCTTCTCCCACGAGGTGCGCGCGACGACGTCGCCTCCCGCGAGCCGGAGGACATCGACCTCGTCGTCGGACAGCGCGAGGAAGCGGTAGAGCTCCTCGGTGAGAGCGGCGGCAAGCCCCTCTCCCGCGGGGAGCACGGTGGCCGCGCGACGCTCGTTCGGCGGCAGCGCGAGGAGGAATCGGCCGATGCCCGTGACATCGGTCGTCACGGTCGGCACGCCCGCGGCGAGGCTCTCGATCGGCGTGTAGCCCCACGGCTCGTAGAGCGACGGGAAGATCGACAGGTCGCTCGCCTGGAGCACGTCGAGGTACGAGTAGGGGAACAGCGGGTCGCGTCCGTTGAGGATCACCGGCACGAAGACCGCCTTCACGGGGTCCTCGGGACGGTTGTCGAGATCCTCCTCCTTGCAGGTGAGCAGGATCGGGTCCTCGTCGGGACGCGCGAGGTTGTGCGTGCAGATGCCGCACGGCGCGCCCGCGAGCTCCTTCGCGTCGAGCCGCTGCACGATCTCCGGACGCCGGCCCGTCTGCGGCGCCGACGCGAAGATCAGCAGCAGGAGGTCGCGCGGCGGCCTCGGATCGTGCTTCCGGAGGCGGCTCGCGGCGCGGAGCGCGACCTCGAATCCCTTGTTCCGGAACTCGTACCTGCCGGACGAGAAGACGACGCGCGTCTTCCGCCCGTCGATGCGCGACCCGACGATCTTCGATGCCGCATCGAGGATGGCCTTCCTCACCTCGCCGCGCCGCGCCGGGTCGGGAGGCGTGCGGAGGGAGAAGCCGTTCGGGGTGATCAGGTCGGGACGCCGCCCGAGGAGCTTTGACGTTTCGTGCAGTCCCTGCTCGCTCACCACGGTGAGCACGTTCGCCTCGCGCGCGCCGGCCGCCTCGAGCGAATGCTGAGCCTCGATCCCGCGCTCCCTCGCCCACGCGAGCGCGTCGGCAGGGTCCAGCGCGCTCCGCGGGTCGAGCCCTTCCGTCGCCATCGCGCGGCCGAGCGCGGTGCCATGCGGCGTGTAGACGGTGCCGATCTCGGCGCACGTGCGCGCGAGGCGCAGGAGACCGGCGCAGCCGACCCACTGGTGGAAGTGCGCCACGGCGCGCACGGCGCGCGGCCGCACCGTCGCGTGGTAGTGGAGCTCGATGAGCGTCCCCGCGGCGTAGCCGAAGAGGATCCGCTCGACCGTGTCCCAGTCGGCGTGGATCGAGTCGACGGCGAAGTCGTTCCAGAGGTCGCCGAGGATCCTGTTCTTCGCCTCGAGGAGCCGCCCGTAGTCGACGAGGGCGACCGCGGGCGAGCCGTTCACGTTCCAGCGGCCGAAGCGGACGGGCACGTCGCGTTCGGCGGCGAGCGCCGCGAGCGGCGGCTGCACCGCGTCCGGCACGAAATCCGCCTGCGCCTCGCGCTCGGCCCACAGGTCGGGGCCCACGAAGAGCAGGTCGCTCCCGTAGTACGCGTGGACCACCGGCGCCGACGTGGCGAGCACGGTATGGACGCCGCCCCCGGGATTGCAGACCTCCCACGAGACGGCATAGAGAAACCCCGGCGACGTCACGGGGGGCATCGTATCCCATGCGCCAACCGGCGGCGCTAACCCTTTGGGCGGAGGCAGGTTGTGGCGGCTCGATGCGGCATCGGGGTCCGCGCTTTTGCCCGGGGGATGTTCAGTGCAGGTACGCGCCGCCGCAGACGTCGAGGACGACGCCGGTCACGTACCGCGCGAGATCCGAGCAGAGGAAGAGCACGGGCCCCGCGACGTCCTCGGGCTCGCCGATCCGCCCCAGGGGCACGGGTTCCGGTCGCGGGTTCGCGGCGAGCGCCTCCGCGCTCATGTCGGTGCGCACCCAGCCCGGCGCGACCGCGTTCACGCGGATTCCCCGCGGCCCGAGCTCGGTCGCGAGCGACTTCGTGAGCGCGTTCATCCCCGCCTTGCTCGCGGCGTACGCCGAGTACCCCGCCTCGCCGCGGTGGCTCGCGCGCGACGAGACGTTCACGATCGCGCCCCCCGGACCCCCCTGTTTCGCGAACAGCCGGCAGAGTCGCGCGACCCCGAGCAGATTCGTGTCGAGGACCGTCCTCCAGTTGTCGTCCCACTCGGGCCCGTCGATGCGCGTCGGGATCCAGATGCCCGCGTTGTTGATGAGGAGGTGGAGGGGGCCCGGGGGCAAGGAGGGGCTCGCGTGATCGCAGCGGAAGGGTGTTCCGTGCGGCACGTCGGCGCGCTCCCGGTAGCCCGCGAAGACCTCGGCGCCCGCGTCCACGAGCGCCCTCGCGATCGCGGCCCCGATGCCCCGCGACGCGCCGGTCACGAGCGCGCGCCTCCCCGTGAGGTCGATCCGCATTTGCTAGTTCTACGATGCCAGGCACGAATTGACTGACAGTTGTCGGGCGAAAGGCCGCCTGCCATCGGCCCTTCGGGGAGATGTTAGGCAACCGGGGTCTGGCACCGTACGCCTAGTATCATGCGGGGGCTGCCCCATGCGATGGCTCCTGCTCGCGCTCCTTCCCTGCGCCGGCACCGGGCCCCTGGCGGCGCAGGAGGCCGCTGTGGCGAAGACGAACCGGCTCGCGCGCGAGAAGAGCGCCTACCTGCGCCAGCATGCGACGAACCCCGTCGACTGGTACCCGTGGGGCGAGGAGGCGTTCGCGAAGGCGAGAGCCGAGAAGAAGCCCGTCTTCCTCTCCATCGGCTACTCGTCCTGCCACTGGTGCCACGTCATGGAGCACGAGAGCTTCGCCGACGAGGAGGTGGCCGCCTTCCTCAACGCGCACTTCGTCGCCATCAAGGTGGACCGCGAGGAGCGGCCCGATGTCGACGACATCTACATGACCGCCGTCGTCTACGGCATCCAGCGCGGCTCCGGCGGCGGATGGCCGCTCTCGGTCTGGCTGACGCCCGAGGGGAAGCCCTTCTTCGGCGGCACCTACTTCCCGAAGCGCACCGACCCGATGCTCGGCCGGCCCGGCTTCCTCGACCTCCTCGAGCGGATCGAGGAGCTCTGGAAGGACCCGGAGACGCGCGGAAAGCTCGAGGAGCAGGGGGGGAAGCTCGCGGAGGTCGTGGAGGCCGTGTCCGGCATGGACCAGTCGGGCCCGCTCGACGCGGACGCCCTCGCGAACGCGCGGAGGGACATCGCGCCCGGCTACGACCGGGATCTCGGCGGCTTCGCGAGCCCGCCGCAATTCGCGCCGAAGTTCCCGGGGCCGACGACGATCGAGGCCGTGCTCCGTGCGTCGCTCCGCGACCCGGCCGACGCCGACGCGCGGGCGATGGCCGTGACGACGCTCGATCGCATGGCCCGCGGGGGCATCCGCGACCACGTCGGCGGCGGGTTCCACCGCTACTCCGTCACGCGCGACTGGCTCGTCCCGCACTTCGAGAAGATGCTCTACGACAACGCGCAGCTTCTCGGGCTCTACGCGTGGGCGCACCTCGTCACCGGCGAGCCGCTCTTCGCCCGGACCGCGCGCGACATCTCGCGCTTCGTGCGGCGCGAGATGACGCACCCGGACGGCGGCTTCTACGCGGCGCAGGACGCCGACGATCCCGGCGGCCCCGAAGGCGAGGGCGGCTTCTACACGTGGACGCCCGCGGGGATCGACGCGCTCTTCGACGCCAGGGAGGCGGCGCTCCTCAGGGAGTGGTTCGACGTCACCGAAGATGGCAACTGGCACGAGCGGCCGGGGAAGACCATTCTCCAGGTCAAGCGCACCGAGGAGGAGGCCGCGCGGGCCGCGGGGCTGGAGCCGGCCGCGTTCCGCGACCTCGTCGGGCGCGCGACCGCCCGCATGTACGCGGAGCGCGAGAAGCGCCCGAAGCCGATGACGGACACGAAGGTGCTCACGTCGTGGAACGCCCTCATGATCTCGGGCTTCTGCCGCGCCCACCAGGCGCTCGGCGACCGCGAGGACCTCGACGCCGCGGTCGCGGCGGGCCGGTTCCTGAAAAAGCACCTCGTGAAGGAAGGCCGCGTGCTCCGCCGCTGGGCCGACGGCGAGGCGGCGCATGAGGGCGTCCTCGACGACTACGCGCACCTCGTCGCCGCGTTCCTCGACCTCTACGAGACCACCTTCGACCGCACGTGGCTCGAGGACGCGCTCGCGCTCAACCGCAAGGCGGTCGGGCTCTTCGGCGACGGCGACGAGGGCGGCTTCTTCCTCACCGCGAAGGACGGCGAGAAGCTCCTCGCGCGCGGCAAGCCGGGCTTCGACAGCGCGGTGCCGTCGGGCAACGGCACGATGGCGATGAACCTCCTCCGCATCTGGAGGCTCACGGGCGACCGCGAGGCGCGCGATCTCGCCCTGCGCACGATCGCGGAGTTCGGCGGCTCGATCGCGCAGTCGCCGCTCGGCACCGGCGCGCTCCTGAACGCGCTCGACTTCGCGCGGGAGGGCGCGCGCGAGATCTTCATCGCGGGCGACGCGGCCGACCCGCGCACGCGTGCGCTGATCGAGGCGGCGCGGAGAAACCCCGACCCGAACCGCGTGATCGCGCTCGTGACACCCGGCATCGAGGAGCTGCTCCCGCCCGCCGCGGGGAAGACGCCGGTCGAGGGGAAGCCCGCGGCCTACGTGTGCAAGGACTTCGCGTGCGAGGCGCCGGTCACGGATCCGGCGGCCCTCGCGAGGTGAAGGGGAGGGGGCGCGGGGGAGGGGGGCACCGGCTACTCAATGTCCTGAGCAGTCTTGCCAAGTGCGTTGAGCAACCCAGGGGCGGCCCCCCCGGCCCCCCTCCTACCCCGGCGCAGCCGGCGCGCTGCTCCGCCACGCGGCGCCGAGCTCCGGCAGGATCCCGGTCATCCCGTGCACGACGAACTGGATCGCGATCACCGCGAGCACGAGCCCCATGATCCGCGGCAGGATCAGCGAGAAGCCCGGCCCGAACCGGTCCTCGAGCCGCAGCACCTTGAGCATCGAGAAGAAGCACCGGAGCGCGACGAGGCCGATCACGCCGAGCAGGATCCAGAGCTGCATCGCCTTGAACCGCGAGAAGTCCGTCACGTCGGTCAGCGGCCCCGTCGCCTTCGCCGAGAGCGTCATCACGACCGTGATCGACGCGGGCCCCGCGATCAGCGGCACCGCGAGCGGCGTGTAGGCGACGCTCTTGTGGACGCCCGCGCCCGCGGCCTCCTCGCCGACCTTCCCGAAGAACTCGTGCTCCCGCCCGCGCACGAGCGCGTAGGCGAGGTTGAAGACGATGATCCCGCCCGCGATCTCGAGCGCCGCGCCCGTGATCTTGAAGACCTGGAAGAGGAAGGTCCCCGCGAGCGCGAAGGCGGCGAGGACGATCCCCCCGGTCAGCGACGCGAGGAGCGCGATCTTCCTCCGCTCCGCCGCCGACGCCTGCTTCGTCACGCCGAGGAAGACCGACGAGACCGTCGTCGGGTTCACGACGATGTAGAGCGACAGGAACGCCTGGACGGCGAAGCCCTTGAGGAAGCTCTGGAGCTCCTCTCCCATGCCGGGAAGCGTAGCAGGCCGGGGGCGGGTACAGTATCCTCCGGCTTCGAGGGAGGTCTCCATGGAGGACGGCAGGATCCGTGTCACCCGCCGCGACGTCCTGCGCGGCGCGGGGGCCGCGGCGCTCGTGGGCGCGGTCGCGGCCGGCCAGGAGCCCGCGGCGCCCCCCGCGAAAGGGCTCGCGCGCGTCGGCCCGGGCGCCGTCCGCGTGCCCTTCACGCTCAACGGTGCCGCCGCGGAGGTCTCCGTCGAGCCGCGCGTGACGCTCCTCGACGCGCTCCGCGATCGCCTCGACCTCACCGGCACGAAGCGCATCTGCGACCACGGCGCGTGCGGCGGCTGCACCGTCTTCCTCGACGGGAAGCCCGTGAACTCCTGCCTCGTCCTCGCGGTCGACGTCTCGGGGCGGGAGGTCACGACGATCGAGGGGCTCGCGAAGGGCGACGATCTCCATCCCGTGCAGGCGGCATTCGTGAAGCACGACGCGGCGATGTGCGGCTTCTGCACGCCGGGCATGGTCATGTCGTGCGCCGCGCTGCTGTCGGTCACGAAGAATCCGACCGAAGAGCAGATCCGGCGCGCGGTCGCCGGCAACCTCTGCCGGTGCGGCACCTACCCGCACGTGTTCGCCGCCGTGAGGGAGGCAGGGGGGGGCCGGGGGGCCGACGGCGGCGCCGGGGAGGCGGCGCGATGAGCGAACTGAGGCTCGGCTTCCCGGACAACGAGAGGAAGGCGGACGTCGAGATCCCCCCCGGCACCCCGCCGCCCTGGGATCTCTCCACGGATCACAAGGTCGTCGGCAGGGAGCACACGCGGCTCGACGCGGTCGCGAAGGTCACGGGCCGCGCGAAGTATTCCTACGACATCCGCTTCAAGGACCTGATCTACGCGAAGTTCCTCCGCTCGCCCCACGCGCACGCGAAGGTGAAGCGCGTCGACCTCGCGAACGCGAAGGCGATGAAGGGCGTCCTCTACACCGAGTCCTACGAGGGCGAGACCGTCCGTTACGCGGGCCAGCATGTCGCCGGCGTCGCGGCGGAGAGCGAGGAGATCCTCGACGACGCGCTCCGGGCGATCGTCGTCGAGTACGACGTGCTCCCGTGCGTCACGACCGTCGAGGAAGCGTCGAACGAGGGGGCTCCGGGGGTCATCGAGGGTCGCGGGAACCTCGAGGCGGGCCGCGAGCAGGGCAACCTCAAGAGGGTCCAGGATGCCCACGACGAGGCCGACATCGTCGTCGATGCCGAGTACCGCACGCAGGTGCAGACGCACTCCTGCCTGGAGACGCACGGCTCCGTCTGCAGGTGGGACGGCGGAAAGCTCACCGTCTGGTCCTCCACGCAGAGCACGTTCGCCGTGCGGGACGGCATGGCGCGGACCTTCGGCATCCCGCAGTCCGACGTCACGGTCATCACGGAGCACATGGGCGGCGGGTTCGGGTCGAAGTTCGGCCCCGACGCCTGGGACCAGTTCTGCGCCCGCGCGGCGCGCGCGACGCAAAGGCCCTGCCGGGCCATGCTCGACCGCCGCGAGGAGCACCTCGCGGGCAACCGGCCCGACTCGATCCAGAAGTGCCGCTTCTCCGTGAAGAAGGACGGCACGCTCATGGGCGCCGAGGTGCGCTCGCAGGGCACGTCGGGCAACGCCACCGGCGGCGCGAACGTCTACAACCCGGGCATCTACCGCTTCCGCGCCGCGTACAGCAAGCAGGACACGGTGCTGACCCACGCCTCGTCGGGCCGCGCCTTCCGCGCGCCCGGCCACCCGCAGGGCGTCTTCGCCCTCGAGGGCATGATCGACGAGCTGGCCGAGGCGATCGGGATGGACCCGCTCGAGCTGCGGAGGAAGAACGACCCGAACCCGGTGCGGCTGAAGGAGTACGAGATCGGCGCCAAGGAGATCGGCTGGCACCGCCGGAAGAAGTCGGGCTCCGACGCGGGTCCCGTGAAGCGCGGCCTCGGCATGGCCTCGGCGCGCTGGGGCCACAACGCGAGGCCCGGCGCCGAGGTGCGCTGCACGATCGGGCGCGACGGCTCGGTGATCCTCGCGAACGGATCCCAGGACATCGGCACCGGCACCCGCACCGTGATCGGGCTCGTCGGCGCCGAGGAGCTCGGGCTCGGGCTCGACGACGTCGAGGTGCGGCTCGGCAACACGAACGACCCCTACGGCCACGGGAGCGGAGGCTCGGTCACGACGCCGTCGATCACGCCGCCGACGCGCGCCGCGGCCTTCGAGGCGAAACGCGAGCTGCTGAGGCACGTCGCGGCCGCCGTCGGCGGCGACCCGGACGCGATGGATCTCAAGGACGGGAAGGTCACGGGCGCCCCGCGCGAGCTGACCTTCAAGCAGGCGTGCGGCATGCTCGCCGTCGACCAGGTGACGGCGCTCGGTCGCATGGAGCAGAAGCCGGGCGGCGGCGGGCACCTCTACCCGCCCTTCACCGGCGAGGTCGCGGGCGTCCAGTTCGCGGAGGTCGAGGTCGACACGCGCACGGGTGTCGTGCGGGTCGTGAAGGTCGTCGCCGTGCAGGACTGCGGGCTCGTGATCGACCCCTTGACCGCGAGGAGCCAGATCCACGGCGGCGTCATCCAGGGCATCTCCTACGCGCTCTTCGAGGAGCGGATCCTCGACCGGCGCACGGGGGACCAGGTCAACGCCGACTTCCTCGGCTACAAGATCGCGGGGGCGCTCGACATGCCGGAGATCGTCTCGATCCCCTTCTCGGTCTCGCAGGGGATGACGACGACCGGTGTGTCGAGCCTCGGCGAGCCGCCGACGGTGCCGACCTCGGGCGCGATCGGGAACGCGGTCGCGAACGCGCTCGGCGTGCGGATCCGGTCGCTCCCGATCACGCCCGCGAAGGTGCTCGCGGCGCTCGGAGGTGTGCGATGAAGGCCTTCGCCTATCTCACGGCCGACGACTTCGAGGCCGCGTCCAAGGCGCTCGCGGGGAAGGGGCCGCGCGCGGTCGCGAAGGCCGGCGGCACCGACCTGCTCACGCTCCTCAAGAGCCGGCTCCTCGAGCCCGACGAGGTCGTGAACCTCTCGCGCGCGAAGCGCGGCGCCGGCAAGGGCGAGCTGAGCGCGCTCGCGACGCTCGCCGAGGTCGCGGCGGACGCCTGGGTGAAGGAGAACTTCCCCGCCGTCGCGAAGGCCGCGCTCGAGGCCGCGACGCCGCAGGTGCGGAACGCGGGCACCGTGGGCGGCAACCTCTGCCAGCACACGCGCTGCTGGTACTTCCGCGACGCGAGCTACACCTGCTTCAAGCGCGGCACGGGCGACTGCTCGGCAGCGCCGGACGGCGCGGAGAACCGCTACCACGCGATCTTCCCGCACAAGCGGTGCGTCTCGGCGCACCCGAGCAACCTCGCGCCCGCGCTGATCGCCGTCGGCGCGAAGGTCGCCTGCGTCCATCCGGACGGCGACCGCACGCTCGACGCGGAGATCCTCTACGACGAGGGGCCGTCCGGAAGGAGGAGCGACACGATCCTCCGCGAGGGCGAGCTGATCCGCGCCGTGCTGCTCGAGCCCTCGCCCCTCGCGAAGCGCTCCACGTACGTCGAGCTCCGTGAGCGGCAGAGCTTCGACTTCGCGCTCGCGTCCGTCGCGGCGGCGCTCGACCTCGACGGCGGGATCGTGAAGGACGTCCGCATCGTCTGCGGCGGCGTGGCGCCGGTCCCCTACCGCGCGACGGCGGCCGAGAACCTGCTGCGCGGGAGGAAGCTCGACGTCGAGGCGGCGGCGAGGGCCGCGGTCGCGGGCGCGACGCCGCTCTCCGGCAACGGCTACAAGGTCCCGATCCTCGGGGAGCTGGTCCGCCGGGCGCTCACGGAGCTTTCGTCATGACGGCTGCCCCCCGACCCCCCCTTCTTCCTCTCGCGGAGGCGTCATGAAGCCCCTCGAGGCGTGCTACTACCTCTGCAACAAGGCGTTCTACTGCGGGCCCGAGCCGAAAGGCGCCGAGCCGCCGAAGACGCCCTGCTGGTGCCTGAAGACGAGCCACGCGGTCGGGCCGGACGGCCGCGAGGCGAGCTTCAAGGCATGCATCCCGGACCGCCCCTGCTACCGGCCGGAAGTCGAGCTCTGAAGCGCGGCGCGCTCGGCGTCCTCTTCCTGACGGTCTTCATCGACCTGTTGGGATTCGGGATCGTGCTTCCCCTGCTGCCGCGCTATGCCGACGACATGCGCGCGTCGGGCGGGCAGATCGGGCTCCTCTTCGCGTCCTTCTCGGGGATGCAGTTCCTCTTCGCGCCGCTGTGGGGGAGGCTCTCGGACCGGTTCGGCCGGCGCCCCCTCATCATGCTCGGGCTCTGCGGGTCGGCGGCGTCCTACCTGCTCTTCGCGTTCGCGGACACGTACGTCCTGCTGCTGGTCTCGCGCGCGCTCGCGGGCGTGTTCGCGGCGACGATCGGGACCGCGCAGGCATACATCGCGGACGTGACCGGCACGGGGGAGCGCGGCAGGGGGATGGCGCTCATCGGCGCCGCGTTCGGGATCGGGTTCACGTTCGGGCCGGTGCTCGGGTGGGTCACGCACGACTTCCTCGGGCCGATGTGGCCGGGTCTCTCCGCGGCGCTGCTCTCCGGGGGCGCGCTGCTGCTCGCGTGGCGGAAGCTGCCGGAGCCCGAGCGGCACGCCGAGCGCGAGGCCGTACGGCGGTTCGCGGCGTTCGGCCATGTGGCGAGGCACGGGCCGGTGCTCCTCGTCGTCGCGCTCCAGTTCGTCGCGACGTTCGCGTTCGCGGCGTTCGAGGGGACGCTCGCGCTGCTCACGGAGCGGAAGTACGGGCTCGAGGTCCGCGGCAACGGCCTTCTCTTCACCTACATCGGGGCGTGCCTGCTCGTCGCGCAGGGGGTCCTCGTGCGCCGGCTCATGCCGCGGGTGGGGGAGCGGAACTTCGCGCGGGCAGGCGCGCTCTGCCTCGTGCTCGGCCTCGTCGGCATCCCCCTCGGCGGCACCTCGCTCGCCTGGGCGATGCCGGTGTTCGCGGTCGCGGTCTTCGGATTCGCGATGCTCACGCCCTCGCTCGCGAGCCTCCTCTCGCTCCACACGCCGGGCGGGATGCAGGGGGAGGTCCTCGGCGTCGGCCAGTCGGCGACGAGCCTCGCGCGGATCCTCGGGCCCTACGTCGGCAACATGCTCCTCGCGCGGAACCTCGACGTGCCCTACCTGATGGCCGCGGGCGTTACCGCGCTCGCCGCGGTCGCGACCCTCGCGCTTCCGGGCCGGCCGTCCGATACGTAGGGGGTGCTCCGGGGTTCCCGGGCCCTCCCCCAATGACGCTCCTCTCCGCGCTCGTTCTCGGCATCGTCCAGGGACTGACCGAGTTCATCCCGGTCTCCTCCACGGCCCATCTTCTCGTGGGGGGGCACCTCCTCGGCCTGCCTCCGGGTGACGCCGGCGTGCAGGCGTTCACCGTCCTCGTCCAGCTCGGAACGCTCGTTTCGCTCTTCGTCTACTTCCGGGCGGACGTGACGGCGCTCGTGCGCGCGTTCTTCGCGCGGCCGTTCTCGACCGCCGCGAACACGCTCGCGTGGTTCGTCATCCTCGGCACGGTCCCCGCGCTCGTCGCGGGGGCGTTGCTCAAGCCGTTCGTGAAGGGCCTCTTCAGCACCCCGCTTCTCGGCGCCGCGATCCGGCTCTTCTTCGCGGCGGGGCTCCTGACGCTCGCCGAGTACCTCGGCCGCCGGACGCGGAAGCTCGACTCGATGAAGTGGCGCGACGCGCTCGCGGTCGGGCTCTTCCAGGTGCTCGCGATCTTCCCGGGATCGTCCCGGTCGGGCGCGACGATCTCCGGCGGGATGCTGCTCGGCTTCGAGCGGCCGTCGGCCGCGCGCTTCGCCTTCCTGCTGTCGGTCCCCGTCATGCTCGCCGCGGGCGTCTGGGAGGCGGGCGACATCCTCGCGATGCCTGAGCCGGGCGCGCTGCTGCTGCCGCTCGCGGTCGGTTTCGTCGCGGCCGCGATCTCCGGCTGGCTCGCGATCGGCTGGCTGATCAGCTACCTCAACCGCCGGTCGCTCTACGTGTTCGCCGTCTACTGCGCCGTGGGCGGGGTCGTCCTGCTGCTCGTGGGTTAGGCCTGCCCGGGGGCAGGGAGTGCGGAACTCGTTCCGCAGTCGGAGTGGCGCAAGTCCCTCTCGGGCAACAGGTTCGGCTGCCCGCGCACATTAACCGTTGACCTAGTCCACGACGCGGAGGCCGAAGACGATCTTCGCCTTGTAGCGGTCGTCGGTCACCTTCTCGGTCTTGCCGACCTCCGGCGCGCCCTCGCCGGTCGCGCGGCGCAGCTGCAGCTCGATCGTCTTCACGATGCCGCCGGACGCCCGCTCGACCGACTCGCAGAACTTCGCCACCTCGAGCCGCCGGAGGGCCGGCGAGCCGCGGCCGCCGCCGTAGTCGTAGGTGAACCGCTTCTCCCTGCCCTTGACGCCGCGACCGATCGGGACCGTGTCGGAGCCGTACTGCGAGCGGGTGAGGTTCATCGTCTTCTCGACGCGCTCGATGAGCACCTTCTCGCCCCCGTCGCGCAGCTCGCTCTTCGCGATCTGGTCGACGAGCGCCTTCACCTCGGAGGCGAGGGTCTTCATCTGCTCCGCCTCGCGCGGCGCCCGGTGGATCGCGGCCTCGTACGCGGAAGCCTGCTTCCAGGAGTCGTAGGCGACGTACGACAGCACGCACAGGAGGATCGCCATGACGATCACGTAGAGCTTGACGGGGTCCTCGGTCATCTCTCGATCCTCTTGAAGCTGAATGTGATCTTCTGGTGGTTGGTGCCGGGGTAGGGCGAGGCGCCCCACTCCTCGAGGGTCATGGCGGAGAGGAACTCGACCCGCTTCAGCCCCTCCTCGAGGCGCTGGCCCGCCTCGACGTCCGGCAGGACCATCACGAGCGTGACCCGCTTCTGCGTGACCTCGATCGACTCGAAGTCGACGAAGTCGATCTGCTCGTGGAGCTTGCCGACGGTCGCGAAGATGTCGTTCCACACCTGGAGCGCGCTCGTGATCTGCGGGAGCCCCTTCGCGTCGCCGACGATCGTGTGCAGGTTGCGCTTCATGCGCTCGAGCGTTTGGAGGAACCGCTTCACCGCTTCCGGCTTCGGCCCGCCCCGCTCGACGGCGTTCGGGTCCACCTGGTGTCGCTCCTCGATCATGCTGCCGAGGCCGTTGTAGCTCGCCACCACGTCCGCGAAGGGCTTGTACGCGCTGTCGACGATGCCCTCGAAGCGCTGATGCTCGAGCTGCCGCATCTTGTAGACGCAGTGGCCGGAGAAGGCGAGGAGCCCGAAGAAGAGGAGCGTCACGGTCACCGCGAGACTGTTCTTCAGGAGCTCGAACTTGTTCGCGACCTTCAGCTCCTCCTGCCGGAAGTCGAGCGACAGCGGGTCCTGCCCGATCCCCTTGAGCGCGAGGCCGAGCGCGACCGCGCCGCTCTCGTCGAACCGCGCCTTCTGGCCGTCGAGCTTGCAGGAGAACGCCTCCGACGGGCGGAAGGGCTCGACCGGGACGCCGAGCCGCTCCGCGAGCAGCTCGAGGAGGCCGGGCACCGAGAGGCCGGGGCCCGTGGCGATCACCCGCGAGGGCGACGCGCCGCCGCGGAGCGCCGCGACGGACCGCACGTACTCGCGCTTGAGCCGCCCCGCGAACTCGTCCCGCTTCTGGTGGAAGACGTCGCGCTCGAGCTCCGCGTGCCCCTTCGCCGTCTCCGGCTTCGCCTCTCCGGGGTGCAGCGGCACGAGCAGGTCGCCCTCGTCCTCGCCCGCGATCTCCTTCACCTTCTCGCCCGCCTCGCCCGCGTCGATCTCCATCTCGCGGGCCATGCCGTGCGAGATCGAGTCGACGCCGAGGCGCACGGAGCGGAGCGCGCGCACGGTTCCGTCCACGACGAAGACCATGCCCGTGGACCGGTGGCCGATGTCGAGGAGCACGCACGTGGGCGACTCGTCGATGAGCCCCGCCGTCTTCACCGCGCCGAAGAGCGCGAGCGCGTCGAGATCCATCGCGAGCGGCTCGACGCCCGCCGCGCGCGCGAACTCGATCCGGCGGCCGATGACGTCCTTCCGCACGGCGAAGACGAGGAGGTTCGTGCCGTCGCTCGACTCCCCGACCTTCGCGTACTGGACGACGACGTCGTCCGCGTCGCAGTCGTGGAGGTGGTGCTCGGCCTCGTACTTGACGACCTTCCGGATCTGGTCGTCCGCGCGGAAAGGCACCGGGATCTCGCGCACGACCGTGTCGCTCGCCTCGACCGAGGCGATCACGTGGTGCTTCGAGTAGTGCTTGAAGACCTCCGCGAGCGCGACCCGCATCTCCTCGGGGTCGGGCGCGCCGCCCCGGGGGGTCACCTCGCGCTCCATGTACCGCCCGACGCGGAACTTCTTGCCGGACCCCGTGACCTCCACGGCGCGCACGCCGCGTTCGTGGATATCGAGCCCGACCGACTTGCCCATAGAAGGTGTATTCTAGCGCGGTGCCGCGCGCCTGTCGTACTGGAGGAGCTGATCCTCGGTAAGCATTCCCCGGATGCGGCCACGGCTCTCCGCCTCGAGCGCCCGGAGCTCCCGGAACTGCTCCGGCGTGAGCTGCCGGATCCGCTCCTTCTTCTGGTCGTGGTCGTAGAGGATCTCGCGGAGCTGGCGCACCTGCGTCGGCGAGAGGTCGTACACCTTGGTGAAGTCGCGTACGCGCCGGTCGAGCGTCGGCGCCGGCGTGGCCGCCGCGAGCGTCCCGATCCAGGCGCCCGTGCCGACCCCCGCGACGAAGACGAGCGCGAGCGAGGCGAGGAGGAGTGCCTTCAGCTGCCGCATGCCTATTTTCCCAGGATGTTGTCCGGCCCCGCCCACAGGGGGGCGTCGAGGACGCTCGGGAGGATCTTGACGACGAGGTACGCGACGCCCGCCGCGGCGAGGATCGCGGCGGCGACGACCACGCGCTGGAGGAAACGCCGCGCCTCGTCGAGCGGGAGCACCGGGGCAATGGGGCCCGCCATGGCCCGTGCCGCCACCTTCGCGGCGAAATCGGGGGGAGGCTTCGGAACCCCCCCGCGCACGGCGGCGGAGACCTCGCGGAGCTCCGCGATCCGGCGCGCGAGCGCCGGGTCCTTCGCGAGGGCGTCCTCGAAGGCGCGCGCCTCCCCTTCGGGGAGCTCGCCGTCGAGGTGCCTCCAGATCGTCCGGTCGTCGTACATCATCTCCTCCGCTGCCCCGTCAGGATGCCTCCCGGGCCTTCGTCAGCTTCCGCTTCAGCCGCGCCCGCGCGCGGTGGAGCCGGCTCTCCACGGTGCCGATCGAGATGCCGAGCACCTGCGCGACCTCGTCGTAGGAGAGCCCCTCGAGCTCGCGCAGCGCGAGCACCTCCCGGTAGCGCACCGGGAGCTCGTCGATCGCCGCGCGCACGAGGCGGGCGGTCTCGCCCCGCGCGGCGCCCGCGTCGGGGCCCTCGGCGCCGCCCGGGAGCGCGTCCGCCTCCTCGAGCGGCGCCGCGGGCCGCCGCACGCGCTTCTTCACGTGGTCCTTCGCGGCGTTGACCGCCACGCGGTAGAGCCACGTAAAGAACTGCGAGCGCCCGTCGAACGCCTCGATCCTCGTGAACACCTTGAGGAAGACCTCCTGCGCCACGTCCTCGACCTCGTGCGCGTCTCGCACGATCCCGTGGATGAGGGCGAAGATCCGCTCCTGATAGCGCTCGACCACGAGGCGCAGCGCCTCGGCGTCGCCCGCGCGGATCCGCCGGACCAGGTCCGTGTCGTCGGTGCGGGCCTTTCCGCTCATCTTCAGGAGCATCGCATCGCCCGGGCGTGAGACGCCACGGGGAGAGCGGATCTTCCACGATCCTTGGGCCAGCCCCCGGACCCCCCCCGGCTCGCCCGCCGTAGCCTTGGCGGATTCGGGAGCCCCCCCAATCCCTTGTCCGGCAACGGGTTACAGCAGGTGGCCGAGCTTGTCCTTCTTGGTCTTCAGGTACTTCTCGTTCGCCGGGTTCGGCGCGATCTGCAAGGGCACCCGCTCGACGATCGCGAGGCCGTAGCCGTCGAGCGCCCGGAACTTCCGCGGGTTGTTCGTGAGGATCCGCATCTTCCGGACGCCCAGGTGGCGGAGGATCTGCGCGCCGACGCCGTAGTCGCGCTGGTCGGCCCGGAAGCCGAGCGCCTGGTTCGCCTCGACCGTGTCCATCCCCTCGTCCTGGAGCTTGTAGGCCCGGATCTTGTTCTGGATCCCGATGCCGCGCCCCTCCTGCCGCATGTAGAGGATGACGCCCCTCTTCGCCTCCTGCACCATGCGCATCGCCTGGTCGAGCTGGGCGCCGCAGTCGCAGCGGAGCGAGTGGAACACGTCGCCCGTGAGGCACTCGGAGTGGGGGCGGACGAGGATCGGCTCGTCGATCGGCTCGTTGCCGATCGTCTTGTCGGGCAGGGGCAGCCCGACGGTCAGCGCGAAGTGGGGGCGCTCGTCGACGACGCTCCGGAACATGTGCAGGTCGAAGTCGCCGTAGGCGGTCGGCAGCTTCACCGTCTCCTCGTGGGAGATGAGCCGCTCGTGCATCCGCCGGTGCTCGATGATCTGCGTCACGGAGAGGATCTTCATCCCGTGCTCCTTGGCGAAGACCTCGAGCTGCGGCATCCGCGCCATCGTGCCGTCGGGGTTCATGATCTCGCAGATGACGGCGGCGGGGCGGAGCCCGGCGAGCCGCGCGAGATCGACCGAGCCCTCGGTCTGGCCGGTGCGCACGAGCACGCCGCCCTTGCGGGCGCGGATCGGCTGGATGTGGCCGGGCCGCACGAGGTCCGCCGGCTTGCTGCCGGGGCGCACCATGATCTGGATCGTGCGCGCGCGGTCGGCGGCCGAGATCCCGGTCGTGACGCCGGTGGCGGCCTCGACGGTCACCGTGAAGTTCGTGCGGAAGCGGCTGTTGTTCTGCGCGACCATCACGGGGAGGTCGAGCGCGTCGGCCATCTCGTCGTCGAGCGCGACGCAGATCCAGCCCCGCGCGTGCGTGGCCATGAAGTTGATGATCTCGGGGGTGACGAACTCGGCCGCGATGGTGAGGTCGCCCTCGTTCTCGCGGTCGGGCTCGTCGACGAGGATGATCATCTTCCCCGACTTGATGTCGGCAAGCGCTTCCTGGACGGTGGAGAGCGGCATACCTCCAGTATAGGCGGGGCGTAATCCTCCTGAACGGGAGGCAGAGGGGGTCCGGGGGCCGCGCCCGGCCGCCTCGCGCGCCGTTTGCGGCCCCTCCCGGCCCGTCTGCTAGAATCCCCCGCGGGAGCGCAGCGAGCCTTGGCCGGCATGAGCGAAACCGTTCCGTCCCTAGACGCCGTCGTCGCCGGCGTCATCGCCGATCGTTGGCAGATGCAGCCGGGCGTCGTCGCCCGCGCGCTCGAGCTCATCCGCGCGAACCACCCGATCCCCTACCTCGCGCGCTACCGGCGCGACGACGTCGGCGGACTCGACGAGGGGTCGCTGCGCGAGCTCCGCGACGAGGCGGAGGCCGTCCGCGAGCTCGAGACGCGCCGGGAGTTCATCGTGAGGGGGCTCCGGGGGCGCGGGGACGCCCCCGAGAAGGCCATCCGCCGGATCGAGAAGGCGCGCTCGCGCGTCGAGCTCGAGTACCTCTACGAGCCCTTCCGGCCGCCGAGGAAGACGCCGGGCGCCGTCGCCCGCGAGCGCGGCCTCGAGCCGCTCGCCGATGCCTGCCTCCGGAACGAGCCCCCGGACCCCCAGCCCTTCGTCACGCCCGAGATGACCGCCGAGGAGGCGATGCTCGGCGCGCGCGAGATCCTCGCCGAGCGCTTCGCCGTCGATCCTGAGGTGCGCGGCGCGATGTTCCGCGCGGCCGAGAAGGAGGGCGTCGTCAGCGCGATCCCCGCGCCCGGCAAGCTCGAGATCCCCGAGCGCTTCAATAATCTCCGCACGTACGAGGAGAAGCTCTCGCGCGTCCCGAGCCACCGCTTCCTCGCGCTCCGCCGCGCCGAGAAGGAGGGCGCGATCGCGATCAAGGTGGTGGTCCCCGAGGAGAAGGTGCTCGCCGCGGTCGCGCAGCGCTTCTACCCGAAGGAGCCCGCGGAGCCCGTGAAGGCGTTCCTCGACCAGGCGGCGGCCGAGGCGGTCCGGCTCATGCGGCCGGCCGTCCTCGACGACGCGCTCCGCGAGGCGAAGGACCGCGCCGACCGCGAGGCGATCACGGTCTTCCAGCGGAACCTCCGCGACCTCCTGCTCTTCCCGCCCGCGGGGCCGGGCCGCGTCCTCGGCGTCGACCCGGCGCCGCGCGGCATGATCCCGCTCGCCTGCGTGGACGAGCGCGGCGAGATCCTCGACCACGCGCGCCTCAAGTTCCACGACAAGGACGAGGCGAAGGTCCGGGCGTCGCGCGAGAAGATCCTCGATCTCGTGCAGACGCACGGCATCCGCCTCGTCGCGATCGGGAACGGGCAGGG
>WYBS01000046.1 GCA_011525755.1 Planctomycetaceae bacterium | reverse complement strand
GTGCCGCCGGCGATCCCGATGACGATATCGGCGACATCTTCGTCATCGGTCACAGCCCGGGCAACGGCGACGAGCTCGACACGGAAGACTCCGTGAACGGCTACAACGCGCTCGACAACGTGACGCTCCTGCGCGAGCCGGGCGTCGCGATCATCTTCTCCGGGTCGCTCGACCTGACGTCGGTGATCAACGACGACCCCGCGGATCCGCAGGGGTCGCGGAACGTCCGCCTCTTCTACTTCGACACGACCCAGGGGCCCTACGACCCGACGCAGCCCACGGTTCCCGGCGTGAACCCGCCGGGCGCGAACATCATCGTGCCGGGGACCACGACGTGGGACTCGTACAACACGACGAACGACATGCTCATCATCACGCCGAGCGGCGTCACGCCGAGCAACCCGCTGCCCGAGGGGCAGTACTCGGTGATCGTGCAGCCGGGCGTGCGTGGCGCGGACGGCGACGGCATGAAGGGCGCCGAGTACTTCTTCTTCTTCCGCGTGGGCCAGGACAACCTCGGCCCGGTGGTGGTGAAGACGTCCCCGGTGCCGGGCGCGACGAACGTCGAGCCTGATGCCGAGGTCCGCATCACGATGTCCGAGACGATCCTCGCGAGCACCGTGAACTCGAGCACGATCAGCGTGTCGTTCCAGCCCGCGGGCGCCGCGGCCCCGACCCAGATCCCGGGGAACTTCTACACGGACGGCGGCAACGGCCCGGGCAACAACTTCCCGAACATCCAGCTCGACGCGCAGGGCGTGGCGGGCCGCTCGGGCGTGAGCCCGCGCAACGGCGCGGACATCGTGTTCCGGCCGGACCTCCGGGCCTTCCCGGTCAACATGACCGCGGAGGACTGGCAGGATCCGTTCTGCACGCTGCTCTCCGATCCGCCGCGCAAGGGCAACACGGGATTCCCGCTCGGCCAGGCCATCACGGTGAGCTTCGTGACGGTCGGCACGGGCGTCTCCGACACCGCGGGGAACCTGATCCCGGCCGGCAGCCCGAACCTGAGCTTCACGTTCCAGACGAAGCCGCGCCCGGAGGCGGTCTTCGCCCCGAACAACGTGGGCGCGCTCTACTACGGCGATACCGTGGGCGTCGGCGTGATCGACGTCGATCCGTCCCGCACGCCGTACCAGGTCGGCCCGAACCCGCCGCGCCAGCCGAACTCGGTCGTGACGGTCGGCACGGGCCTCAACCAGACGGTCGTCCGCGTCCCGATCCCGGACCTCGTGGACATGACGACGGACACGCGGCCCTACAGCGCGTTCTACAGCTTCCAGTGCGTGTTCCCGGTCACCACGTTCGCCATGCCGGTCCTCTATGCTGCGAGCGGCGCGATCGGCGGCGGCCAGATCGTGGTCGTGGACACGTTCAACATGGTCCCCATGGGGCGGTTCGGCACGCCGTCCCCCGGCGGCGTGGCGCTCACGGCCGTCGGCACGGGTACCAACTGCCGCCTCGTGGTCTCGAACTTCAGCGCGAACACCGTGACGGTCTACGACGTCCGGGACGTGCGCTGGTACACGGGCGCGAACCTCTGGGCGACGCAGGGCGGGCTCGTGGCGGCGGTCCAGGCCGGCACGGCGAAGCTGGTCCTCAGCGAGGACGACTTCAAGGTCGTGTTCCCGCGCCAGAAGCAGGACATCTCCTCGCCCCCGGGGCCCCCGGTCCTCGGCACGATCAACGTCGGCGTGAGCCCGAGCAAGGTGAGGATCACCGGCCTGCCGGCTTCGCTCGGCTCGCCCGGCTTCCCCTGCTACAGCCCGTGGCTCAGCGCCAACCCGATCGTGTGCGCGCTGAACGCCGGCGAGAACACGGTGGACTTCACCGAGCTGCAGCGCCTCAACCAGAGCCTCGCGATCGAGCCTGACCTCGACGGCGTGAACCTCTCGTCGCAGCCGACCGACGTGGCATGGGCCCCCTTCAGCACTTCGACGGGGTCCTACTACTTCTTCATCTCGTCGATCGGCGGCACGGTCGAGCTCTTCGCGTCGGGCTACCTCGCCAGCACGCCCTCGGTGCGGCCGGGGTCCGCGAGCAACTTCTCGCCGAACAAGATCATCAACTCGATCACCGGCCTCGACCTTCCCTCCGCGATCCAGTGGATCACGAGCGGCACGGGCGGCTCGCAGGCGCAGTCCGGCTACTCGTACTCCGCGCTCGTCGCCGAGACCGGCGCCAACCAGCTGGTCGAGATGGACGTCACGGCGGAGTTCCCGACGAATCTCTTCCAGATCACGAACCCGAGCCTGCTCGCGGGCCTCGGTCCCGTCGACGTGACGGGCGATCCCCAGACGGCCACCCACTTCACTCCCTGCGGCCCGCGCTTCACGACCTACTACGTCGCGAACGCCGGTCAGGGGCGCGTGAGCACGGGCAGCTACCTGGGCGGCGTGATCGGGTCGGAGATCAGCACGCCCGGCGTGGTGATGATCGTCTCCTGGTGGAGCCGGTAGACGCTCTTCGAAAACCGAGAGGGGCGGCCCGGACGGGCCGCCCTTTTTTTTCGGTGGCGTGAAGCGGCCTTCAGCCTGCGCAGGCTACGGCCTGCAGCCTGATCTCACGGGTAGATGCGGTAGAGCATCCGCGGGAACGGGATCGCCTCGCGGACGTGGGGGAGCCCGCAGAGCCACGCGACCGTGCGCTCGATGCCCATGCCGAAGCCGCCGTGGGGCACCGAGCCGTACCTGCGCAGGTCGAGGTACCACTCGAACGCCTCCTTGGGCAGCTTGTGGGCCTCGATCTGGCGCTCGAGGAAAAGGAGGTCGGTCGCGCGCTCTCCGCCGCCGACGATCTCGCCGTATCCGTCGGGCGCGATCACGTCGACCCCGAGCGCGAGCTTCTCGTTCGCGGGGTCGCGGCGCATGTAGAAGGCCTTCACCTCGTGCGGCCAGCGGTGGATCATCAGCGGCTTCGAGTGCCCCGCCGCGAGCGCCTCCTCGTCGGGCGCCCCGAAGTCCCCGCCGTAGACGAATCCGCTCTTCTGCTTGAGAAGCGCCGCGGCCTCGTCGTAGGTCACGCGCGGGAACGGGGGCACCACCTGCTCCAGCTTCGATACGTCGCGCTCGAGCGCCTGGAGGTCGGCCCGGTTCTCCGCGAGGACGCGCCGGACGATCTCGCAGAGGAGGGCCTCGATGACCTGCATCACGTCCTCGAGCCCCGCGAAGGCCATCTCGGGCTCGAGCATCCAGAACTCGGTCAGGTGCTTCCTCGTCTTGCTGCGCTCGGCGCGGAACGCGGGGCCGAGGCAGTAGACCTTGCCGAGCGCCATCGCGGCCGCCTCCATGTAGAGCTGGCCCGACTGCGTGAGGTACGCCTTCTGGTCCTCGAAGTAGGGCACCTCGAAGAGGGTCGTCGTGCCCTCGCAGGCGTTCGGCGTGAAGATCGGCGCGTCCACGCAGACGAACCCCTCGCGGTGGAGGTAGTCGCGGATCGCGCGGATCACCGTGTCGCGCACGCGCAGCGTCGCCGCGGGCCGCCGCGAGCGCAGCCAGAGGTGGCGGTTCGAGAGCAGGAAGTCGGGTCCGTGGGTCTGTTTCCCGAGCGGGTAGTCGGTCGAGGGGCCGATCTCGGAGACGTCGGTGACCGAGAGCTCCACGCCTCCCGGCGCGCGCGCGTCGGCGCGCACGGTGCCGGTCGCGACGATCGACGCCTCCTGCCCGGGCGCCGCCGCCCGCTGAAAGACCGCCTCGCCGGCCTCCTCGAGCCCGACGACGCCCTGGACGAGCCCGGTCCCGTCGCGAATCTGGAGGAAGTGGAGCTTCTTCCCCGACCGCCGGGCGTAGAGCCACCCCTGGACGCGGACGGACTTCCCCTCGTGGGCCTTCAGATCCTTGATCGCGACGACAGGTGCCTGCATGGGCGGTAGCCTACCGCAGGGCCAAGCGCACGACCTCCTCCAGCGGGAGGTCGTCCCCCTTCACGGTCGCGACGCGCTGCTCGGCCTCCGGGCGCGGCAGGCCGAGGGAGCAGAGGGCGAGGACCGCGTCGCCGCGGATTCCGACGGGCGACACGGGTTTCCCGGACCCTTCCCCCTTCGCCAGCCGGTCGCGCAGCTCGACCACGATGCGCTCCGCGGTCTTTTTCCCCACCCCCTTGGCGCGCACGAGGAGCGCGATCTCCCCCGAGGCGATGTGGGACGCGAGCGCGGCCGGCTCGTAGGCCGAGAGGAGGCCCAGCGCGGCCGCCGGGCCCACGCCGGTCACCTGGAGGAGCTGGCGGAAGAGGTGGCGCTCGGCCTCGTCCGCGAAGCCGAAGAGGTCGAGCCGCTCCTCGCGCACGATGAGGTGGGCGAAGAGCCGGCAGGGCCCCTGGGGGGGCACCTTCCGGATCGTGGAAAGGGAGCAGGCGAGGCGATAGGCGATGCCGTTCACCTCGAGGACCGTCGCGCCCTCGCCGCGGGCCGCGACCTCCCCGCGCAGGTACTCGTACATGGCGCGGGAAGCGTAGCAGGCCGGGGGGCCAGGAGCGCTGCAGGGCCGCAGGAGGCAGCTTCAGGCTTCCAACGGGGTCGCGGTGGCCTGCTGCCCGCCGCGGGCCGGCGGCGCCTAGTCCCGGAGCGAGAGGCCGAGCTTGCCGAGCTTCGCCTTGATCTCGGAGAGGCTCGTCGAACCGAAGTTCTTCTGCTTCAGAAGCTCCGTCTCGGACACGCGCGCGAGGTCGCCGACCGTCTGGACGCTGAGCGTGGCCACCGCCTTCGCCGACCGGATCGAGAGGTCCAGGTCGGAGATCGGCATGTTGAGCACCTCGGGATCCTCCGGGTTCTCCGGCGCCTCGATGTCGGGGAGCGTGACCTCGGGCTCCGCAGCCTCGGCGACGAGCACTTCCTCGCGGCGCATGCCGAGCCGGAGCCCCTTCGCGACGAGGATGTCCTTGATCTCCTGGAGGGAGGTCTCGCCGAAGTTCTTGTAGGAGAGCAGCTCGGCCTCGGTCCGCTGGATCAGGTCGCCGAGCGACTGGATGTTCATCTTCGCGAGGCAGTTGCGCGAGCGCACCGACAGCTCGAAGTCCGAGATCGGCGTGCGGAGGAGCTGGTTCCGGCGGTCCTCGTTCCGCTCCATGTCCTCGTCGACGACCATCGACCGCGACGACTCCGCGTCGCGCAGGAAGCTCTTCGCCCTCGGGTGCCTCGGATAGACCTGGAGCACCTCGCGGTAGCACTCCGCCGCGCGCGGGAACTCGTGGCGGTCCTCGTAGAGCACGCCGAGGTTCACGAGCACGCTGACGCGGGTCGGCCGGATCCGGCGCGCGCGCTCGTAGAGCGCGATCGCGGCGTCGTCGTCGCCCGAGAGGTCGTGCTGGTACGCGAGGCGGAAGAGCGAGTCGATGTGCTCGGGGTCGTGCGAGAGGGCGTCCTCGTAGTACTTGCCTGCCTGCGCGTAGTTCCCCTCGGCCTCGGCGATCGTCCCGAGAGCGAAGAGCACCTGCGGCCGGTCGGTCTCCCGGGCGAGATCCCCGAGGGCCGCGCGCGCCTCCTCCGGCCGTCCGACCAGTGCGAGCGTAGCGGCGTACTCGAGGCGGGCCGGCTCGAAGCGCGGCTCCTTCTCGACGCAGAGCTTCAGCGCCTCGACGGCCTGGAGGGGGCGGTCGAGGTAGAGCTCGGAGAGTCCCCAGAGGTAGAGGACGCGAGGAGCCTCGCTCCGCTGCGCGTCCTCGCCCACCCGGTCGTGGCGGTCGAGGAGGAAGTTGGCGGTCGCCCGCCGCGCGGCGCCCGCCGCGTCCCGGTCCCCCTCCGACCCGTCCGCGACGGCGCGAAGGGCCCGGTGCAGGTCGGCGTCCTGGAACGCCCTGCGGCGCAGCTGGAGCGCCTCGCCCACGTCGGCCATGGCGCTGTCGAGGGCGCGATCGATATCGACGGTCATCTCGGTGGACATGCGGGAACCTCCGGGCGGTGCGTTCGCGAAGGGGCCCCCGGCGCGGTTTATCGGGAAGGGGCCCGCGGGAAGCCGATTAGGATAGAGGCGCCCGCACGCGCAGTCAAACCGCCTGGACCGTCGCCCCGCGCCGCTAGGGTGTGCCGCAAGAGCCCGTCCGAAGGCCCCCGCATGGGAGGCTGAGGCCGGGCGGCAGCCTCCAAGGAAGGGCCCATGGACACGATCGTCATCGAGGGGGGCATTCCCCTCAAGGGCAAGGTCAGGATCTCCGGCGCCAAGAACGCGGCGCTCCCGATCCTCGCGGCGACGCTCCTCGTCGACGGGGAAGTGCGCCTCGAGGGCGTCCCCGACCTGCGCGACATCCGCACGATGCTCGGGCTCCTCCAGGAGCTGGGCTCGGCCGTGGAGAAGAACGCCGACGGCACGATCTCCCTGACCGTCGCGGACCAGCGGGCGGTCGAGGCCCCGTACCGGATCGTCAAGGAGATGCGCGCGAGCTTCTGCGTGCTCGGGCCGCTCCTCGCGCGCCGTGGCCGGGGGATGGTCTCCATGCCCGGGGGGTGCAACCTCGGCGTCCGGCCGGTGGACCTCCACCTGAAGGGGCTCAGGGCGCTCGGCGCGAAGATCACGATCAAGGGCGGCGACGTCCACGCCGAGGGGGCGCTCAAGGGGGACGAGATCTTCCTCTCGGGCGCCTTCGGATCGACGGTGCTCGGGACCGCCAACGTGATGATGGCCGCGACGCTCGCCGAGGGGCGGACGATCATCGAGGGGGCGGCCTGCGAGCCCGAGGTGAGCGACCTCGCCCGCTTCCTCGTCGCGTGCGGCGCGAAGATCGAGGGGATCGGGAGCCATCGGGTCGTCATCGACGGCGTCGAGCGCCTGCGCGGCACCTCGTGGCGGATGATCCCCGATCGCATGGAGGCCGGCACCTTCATGGCGGCGGTCGCGGCCAGCGGCGGCGACGCGTTCTTCGAGGGCGCCGATCCCTCCCACATGGGCGCGGTCCTCGAGGCGTTGAAGGCGTGCGGCGTCGCGGTCGAGCGTCAGAAGACAGGGGTGCGCATCTGCCGCGACGGCCGGCTCGGCCCGCTCGACTTGACGACGCTCCCGTACCCCGGTTTCCCGACCGATCTCCAGGCCCCGTTCACCGCGCTGCTCTCCCTCGCGGACGGCATGAGCGTCGTCACCGAGAAGATCTACCCCGAGCGCTTCATGCACGTGCCCGAGCTCGCGCGCATGGGCGCCGACATCCGCACCCAGGGGCCGAGCGCGATCATCCACGGCGTCAAAAGCCTCGACGGCGCGCAGGTGATGGCGAGCGACATCCGCGGCGGCGCGGCGCTCCTCGTGGCCGGCCTCGCCGCGACGGGCACGACCACGGTCCACCGGATCTACCACGTGGATCGGGGCTACGAGCGGGTCGAGGAGAAGCTCCGTGCGCTCGGCGCCCGGACGCGGAGGATCCCGGAGGGGGAATAGGGGGGGCTCCGGGGGCCGGGCAAACCCGCCGAGACCGGGTAGGCTGAGGCGCCTTGAAGAAGGCGCTGCTCATCGTCATCGCCGTCGAAAGCGCACTCCTCGCGGGGGGGCTCGGCCTCTATCTGTTCGGAGGGCTCGATTGCCTCGAGCGGCCCTCGCCGCCGCTGCCGGTCTTCCGGCCGCCGCTCCACGACACGCGGATCGGCGACATGGTCCGCTACGAGCGCCGCGACCGCGCGACCGGCAAGGTGCTCGGATACCTCGACTACGAGGTGCGCCAGGTGATCATCACGAAGGGCACGACGATCGGCCCCGAGATCGTGCTCGCGATCAAGGAGAGCGACACGAACAGCGCGTCGCGCGAGCGCATCCTGCGCATCCAGCCCCGCGCGCTCATGAAGGGGTTCCTCCCGCCCCGCTTCGAGGACGAGGACGACTTCCCCGCGGGCGAGCGCGCCGTCGTCTCCCGCATCTCGACCGCGACGTTCCCGCTGCAGGAGCATCCTCCCTCCTCCCCCCGGCCCCCTCCGCCCCCCGTCCACGGATTCCTCGTCGAGGCGGTGATCCCGCGGAAGAGCCTCACCGAGATCGCGGAGCGGTACTGGATGACCGAGGAGGTCCCCGTGTTCGGCGTCGCCCGCGCGGAGCGCGGCGGCGAGCTGCTCGTCCTCCACCGGATGGAAAAGCCGAAGCGGACGCAGCCGGAGGCGGGCAAGTGAGCGTGCGCGCGCTCGCGGCGGCGGCCGCGCTCCTCCTCCTCCTCTGCGTCGCCGCGGGGGTGCTCCTCGTCCGCCGCCTCGGGTGGCTCGAGACTCCCGCGCCGGTCGAGTGGACGTTCACGAACCCGACGCTCGCGGTCGCGCGCGGCCAGCGGGTGATGCTCCGCCCGATCGTCGAGGGCCTGCTGCCCCTCCGGTACACGTTCCTCGTGAGGGTTACCGACCCGCTTCCGGACGACGACATGGCCCCGGTGCCGCACCTCCGCGCGGGCACGGAGGAGCTCGAGGACGGCGAATGGGCCTACCGGCAGCCGGAGGCGCTCGCCCTCTGCCAGATGGGGGCGCTCACGGCCCAGGAGTGGCTGATGGAGATCCGGCCCGTGGTGGAGAGCAGGGGCTCCGGGGAGGAGAGGCTGCTCCTGAAGGCCATCTACGGCCACCGGAACGGGGCCACGGTCGCCTACTACCACGATCCCGCGGCGCCGGTCCCTGCCGTGGGCTGGACCCGGAGCGAGCTCCTGGCGGAGGGCCGGCCGCCCGAGGTGCACTTCGCGACCGACGCCGGGCTCGCGACGCTGCCGGCCGAGAAGTGACGCGGCTCCTCTCGTCGAATTGACCGGGGCCGAAAAGCCCGTAAACTGCGGGGTTTCGCCCATGTTCGAGTCCCTTACCCAACGCCTCACGGGCCTCTTCTCCCGCCTCACGGGGGGGGCGGGCCGCCTCACGGAGGACTCCGTCAAGGAGGCGGTCCGCGAGGTGAAGAGGGCGCTCCTCGAGGCGGACGTGAGCCTCGAGGTCGCGCGGACGTTCACCGATGCCGTCAAGGAGAAGGCGGTCGGCCGCGAGGGGATGGAGGGCGTCACCCACGCCCAGCAGTTCGTGAAGATCGTCCACGACGAGCTGCAGGCGCTCATGGGGGGCGAGACGAAGGGGATCGAGTTCGACGTCTCCGGGACGACCGTGATCATGATGGTCGGCCTCCAGGGCTCGGGCAAGACGACCACGTGCGGCAAGCTCGCGCTCTGGCTCCGCAGGAAGCACAAGAAGAGCCCGATGCTCGTCGCGGCGGACATCCAGCGCCCGGCCGCGATCGAGCAGCTGAAGGTGCTCGGCAAGAGCCTCGACGTGCCCGTGCACTTCGAGGAGGGCGGCCGGCCCCCCCGCATCTGCGCGCGCGCGGTCGAGCAGGCGAGGAAGCAGGGCTCTGATGTCGTGATCCTCGACACCGCGGGCCGGCTCCACATCGACGAGCCGCTGATGGAGGAGCTCGCCGCGGTGAAGCGCGAGGCGAAGCCGCACCTCGTCTACCTCGTCGCCGACGCGATGACGGGCCAGGACGCGGTGAAGAGCAGCGCCGCGTTCCACGAGCGGCTCGGCCTCTCCGGCGTGATCCTCACGAAGCTCGACGGCGATGCGCGCGGCGGCGCCGCGCTCTCGATCCGCCAGGTCACGGGCTGCCCGGTGATCTTCGTCGGCGTGGGCGAGAAGCTCGACGCCCTCGACCTGTTCCATCCGGAGCGCATGGCGGGCCGCATCCTCGGGATGGGCGACATCGTGAGCCTCGTCGAGGAGGCGCAGGACAAGATCGACAAGGACGAGGCGCAGCGCGTCGCGGAACGCATGTTCCTCAAGTCGTTCAACCTGGACGACATGCTCATGCAGCTCGAGCAGGTCCAGAAGATGGGGAGCCTGAAGGACCTCGTGAAGAAGCTGCCGGGCCAGTTCGCCGAGGCGCTCGGCGAGCAGGAGCTGGACGACCGGATGCTTGCGCGCCAGAAGGCGATCCTCCAGTCGATGACGCCCTTCGAGCGCCTGAACCCGGAGGAGATCCACGCCCAGCGGCGCCAGCGCATCGCGCGCGGCAGCGGCACCACCCTGAACGACGTGAACGAGCTCCTCAAATCCTTCAAGCAGATGCGCAAGCAGATGAAGGAGATCAAGGGCACGCTCATGGGACGCATGGGCGCGCGCCAGATGGAGAAGCGGAAGGCGAAGATCCTGAAGGAGATGAAGAAAGGGAGGATCCCCGGACTCCCGGGGATGTGATCCATGGCAGTACGTCTGCGTTTGAAGCGAACGGGGCGGACCAACCGTCCCTTCTACCGTATCGGGGCATTCCACCACACGACGCGCCGCGACGGCACGCCGGTCGAGGACCTCGGCTGGTACGACCCGCTGATCAAGGAGCGCGAGAAGAGCTTCCAGCTCGACGAGGAGCGCGCCAAGTACTGGATCAGCAAGGGCGCGAAGCCGTCCGAGACCGTCCGGTCGATGCTCAAGCTGCGCGGGATCCGTGGGTAAGGACAAGCGTCGCGCCGAGCTCGACAGGTTCCTGGCCCAGAGCCGGGAGCTTCCCGCGCCGCCGGGCAGCCCGTCGGAGCAGGTGATCTGGCTCATCCTCGCCCGGCACGGATCGAAGGACGGCGCCGAGCGCGCCTTCCGGGCGCTTTGGAAGCGGTTCGTCGACGTGAACGAGTTCCGCGTCGCGAAGGCGTCCGAGATCGCGTCGATCATCGGCCGCTCCGTGCGCGGCGACACGATCACCGTGTCCGAGGAGGCGCGCGGGTTCCTGCGCCGCTTCCACAAGGACCAGCACACGATCGACTGGACCGCGACCGAGTCGATGACGATCGAGCAGCTCCGCAAGTACCTCTCGAGCACACAGGACTCGGCGAAGGAGCTCGGACTCGCGCTCTTCCTCCACTACTGCCGCCGCGCCGAAGCGGCGGACGCGGAGGAGTCCGCGGCGCCGACGGCCGAGGGGACGAAGCCGAAGAAGCGCGGCGAGAAGGATCTCGCGAACCTCGTCGACAGGCTGCGGCTCACGGCCGCGCTCGCGACGAAGGGCGAGGTCGTCGCGAAGACGCGCGAGGCGCAGGCCACGAAGGGGCTCGTCGCGGCGTGGGAGCCGGGCTCGGCCCCCGAGGCCCTTCCGATGGAGCCGCCCAAGCCGCCGGAGAGGCAGGCGATCCCCGAGCCTCCCCAGCCGCGTCCGGCAGAGCCCGCGCAGGGGGCCCCTGCCCGCGGAGGCAAGGGCGCCGCGCGGCCGCACACGACGCGCGAGGCGAAGGCGAGGACGGACAACAAGGGCTCGTCCCGGCGCTAGCTTGGCCCCATGCTGGTGCTCGCCTCCGGCTCGCCGCGCCGGCGGGTGCTCCTCGAAGAGGCCGGGATCGCCTTCCGCGTCGTCGTCCCGGACATCCGGGAGCACGAGCCGGAGCGGGGCGACCCGTGCTCGGTCGCCGCCGTCAACGCGCGCCGCAAGGCCGAGGCCGTGCCCCATGATCTCGTCCTCGCGGCCGACACCGTCGTCGCGCTCGGCGACCGGCTGCTCGGGAAGCCGCGCGACGAGGCGGACGCGCGGGACCTCCTGCGCGCGCTCTCCGGGACGACCCACGTCGTCGTGACGGCGGTGGCGCTGAAGGCGGGCGGCCGGATCCTCGAGAGGACCGTCACTACTCGCGTGACGATGCGGCAGCTCGACGAGAAGGAGATCCGCGCCTACGCCGCATCCGGGGAGGGCATGGGCAAGGCGGGGGGCTACGCGATCCAGGAGACGGCGGACCGCTTCGTCACGGCGCTCGATGGCCCCTTCGACAACGTGGTCGGCCTTCCGGTCGATGCCGTGCGCGAGCTGCTCCGCGAAGCGGGAGTAGACTCGGGGGCATGAGAGGCCACGCTGCCCTTCTCGTGCTCCTCGCCGCCTGCGGGAGCGCCTGCAACGGATCGGGGGGGGCGGTGGGGGCCGCGATCTCCGACGAGGAGTTCGTCCTTCTTCCCGCGGGTGCGAGCGTCGCCGACATGGGAAAGGCCGTCGACGGACGGAAGAAGGACGAGGGGCTCGATACGCCCGGCCACGGGACCGTCTACTTCGTGATCCTCCGCGACGGCGAGCGGTACGGGCCCGCCTACCGCCACGGTGCCTTCCACGCGGTCCTCGGGGCGGGCGTGACCCTTCCGGAGGGCGCGATCTCGATCCGCCGCGTGTGGGCCGCGTCGGGCCAGATCGACGGCAAGAACGAGGAGCCCGAGCGGTGGGGGGTCTCGGTCGCGGTCGAGCCGGGAGCCGCGAAGCCCTACGCCGAGAAGATCCGCGAGGCGGCGGCGACCTTCGCGGAGGCGCTCGCGCAGCGCGTCCCGCTGCACCCGGACTGCGTCCTCGCGATGGGGGAGGTGGCGTACACGAACCCCCACGCCGCCGACCCGGCGGAGAGGGATCTCGCGAAGGCCGCGCGCGCGCGCGTGCCCGTCCCGGCGCCCGACGGCCGCATCGTGATCCGGAGCGGGGGCAGGGAGATCAAGGTGGACGTCGAACGGCGGTCGGGCGACGCCATCCGCGTCGGGATGATGTTCCGCACGCGGTTCGACGGCGAGGATCGCGGGATGCTCTTCGAGTACCCGCACGCCGCCGAGCGCCAGTTCTGGATGAGGAACTGCCGGATCCCGATCGACGTCGCCTACGTCAACCGCGGTCGCGTCGAGAAGATCTGGACGATGGAGCCCGGCTTCGGCGCCGACCAGCGGAGCATCCGCCACTACCCGAGCGACACGGTCGCGGACATGGCGCTCGAGATGCCCGCCGGCTGGTTCGAGAAGCAGGGCGTCAAGCGGGGCGACGAGATCGTCGTCGGCAAGTAGCCTCGAATCGTTGCCTCGGGTCCGTTTCGGGTCTACTTTCGTGGCAACCCATGGAAGAAACCGTGCTCAAGTTCACGACCAAGGATGTCACGATCGAGCTCCAGGGCTCCGAGGAGTTCGTCGAGCGCCAGATCCGGTTCTTCAAGCACTATCTCGTGACCGGGCAGAGCGCGCCCGAGGAGGCGGCGCCCCCCGGGGCGGGGAAGCCGAACCTCGCGACGTTCTTCGAGGGGCGGGCGTCGCGCTCCGGCCGGGGCGCGATCCAGGAGGCGCTCCTGCTCTTCGGCTACTACCTGCAGGACGTCGAGGGCCAGCCCGAGTTCTCGATCGAGCAGATCGGGGGGTGCTTCGGCGTCGTCGGCCGGCCGCTGCCCAAGAACCTCCACCACGCCGTGGGCACGCTCAAGAGGAAGCACAAGTGGTTCGAGGAGGGCTCGAAACGGGGGTACTACCGGCTGAGCGAGAAGGGCAGGAAGCTGGTCCGGCCGGAGGCGAAGTAGCCTCCATCCCCCCACCCCCCCCTTTTGCCCCCCTCCCCCCCCGGCCGATAAGAAGGGGGCTTGAAGAGCGGCATCACCACGATCGTCGGGCTCGGGACCGTGACGGCCCTTTTCATGGCCATCATGTCGGTCTTCTACCTCCAGCAGATCCCGACGAAGGCCGACCTCGAGCGCCTCAGCGACGACATCCGGAACGAGCACGGCCTCTACCTCTCCGCCGCGAACCGCGTCGTGGTGCGCCTCATCCAGCCCCAGAAGGAGGGGGACCGCATGGGGCTGCGGGTCCAGTGCGCGCTCCGGGCAGACATCCGGCAGCGGCCGGACACCGTGAACCTCTACCTGGGGAGGATCGGCGACAGCATCCTCGCGCACCCGGACTGGCGCGGGAAGGTCGCCTACGTTACCGTCGCCCACGCCGGGACTCCGGAGACGACCGTCACCCGCCAGGAGGGCGCCACGGCGGCCGCCGTGCCCCCCGTGCGGCGGAAGTAGGCGGCCCCCCGACCCCCCCCGGATCCGCGGCCAGTGGCCTTAAGTTGCGGGATCCGCCCCAAGAGGCTACGCTATGCGGCTCCCGCAGGGAGACTGCCATGAAGAAGGGCATCCACCCCAAGTACATCGCCTGCACCGTCAAATGCGCGTGCGGGAACACCTTCGAGACCCGGGCCACGACCGAGGAGCTCAAGGTGGACATCTGCAACGTCTGCCACCCCTACTACACGGGCAAGCAGAAGTTCGTCGACACGGCCGGCCGCGTCCAGCGCTTCCGGCAGCGGTACGGCGACTACAAGGGCAAGAAGGCCGAGCAACCCGCGTCGTAGGCGGTGGAGCGCTCGCTGCCCGAGACCCTCGCGCGCTACCGCGAGCTCTCCCGCATGCTGGAGGACCCGGACATCGCCCGGGACCCGGCGAAGGTGAGGGACATCGCGAAGGAGCGCGGCAAGCTCGAGCGCCCGGCGAAGCTCTACGAGCGGTGGCTCGACGCGCGACGCCAGATCCGGGAGACCGAGGCGCTTCGCGAGGATCCCGAGATGCGCGAGGCGGCCGACGAGGAGCTCGTTCGCCTCCGTGCGGAGTTCGACCGGCTCACCGAGGACGTGGCCGACCTGATGGGCGGGGACGAGACGGAGGACGCGGAGAGCGTCATCGTCGAGGTCCGGGCGGGCACGGGCGGCGACGAGGCGGCCCTCTTCGCGGGAGAGCTCTTCGACATGTACTGCCGGTTCGCGGAGTCGAAGCGGCTGAAGGTCGAGGTGCTCGAGGTGGCGAAGACGGACCTCGGCGGCGTGCGAGAGGCGATCTGCGCGCTCACGGGGCCGGGCGTCTACCGCATGCTCAAGTTCGAGTCGGGCGGCCACCGGGTCCAGCGCGTCCCCGCGACCGAGACGCAGGGACGCACCCACACCTCGGCTGCGACGGTCGCCGTGCTGCCGGAGTTCGAGGAGGTGGAGATCGAGATCCGCCCCGAGGACCTGCGCATCGACACGATGAGGGCGGGGGGGCCGGGGGGCCAGAAGGTCAACAAGACCGAGTCGGCCGTCCGGATCACCCACATCCCCACGGGGCTCGTGGTCAAGTGCCAGGACGAGAAGTCCCAGCACAAGAACAAGGCCCGGGCGATGCGCATCCTCAAGTCCCGGATCTACGACCACATCCGGCAGCAGAAGGACAAGGAGCGCGCGCAGGCCCGGAAGAGCCAGATCGGCTCCGGGGACCGGAGCGAGCGCATCCGCACCTACAATTTCCCGCAGGACCGGCTGACCGACCACAGGCTGGACTTCAATCTTCACGGGCTTCCGGGCATCATGGCCGGGGGGCTCGACCCCCTGATCGATGCCCTGCGCAAGAAGGAGAGAGCCGAGCGGCTCAAGTCGCTCGATCTGAAGGACCTGGAGGACAAGGAATGAGCGACGAAGAGAAGCCCTCGACGGACGACATCGAGAACCTGCCCGATCCCGACACGGACACGGGCGAGAAGTTCCCGGCGATGGAGGCGATCCCGGTGGCCGAGGCCTCGGCCCCCGACGCCCCCCCGGCTGCGGCCCCCGCGGCCGGCGAAGGACCGAGGATCTTCCCGCAGCAGTACAAGATGCTCTTCGCGAACACCTGCATCCTCGTCGGGACGCTCACCGTCTGGGAGCGGCGCCACGTGACGGGGCACGAGGACCTCTACGGCTTCGTGAGCATCGGCGGCGCCTTCGTGATGGCGTGCGCGGCCTACTGCATCCTCGTCGGCGTCGTCGGGCTCATCCGCGGCGGCATGCGCCTCGGCTCTTCGCTCCTGTCGAGCTTCTTCGCGCTCTACTTCGCGATCAAGTCGATGGTGCGCGTCATCCGGATCGACGAGGTGAAGGCGATGGTCGCCGGGCAGGAGGTCGTCGTCGTCCCCGGCTTCCAGCTCTGGGGCGACGTGTATGACAAGTACGGCCTCCAGAGGGGCGTCGAGGTCTTCCTCGCGCAGTTCGGGCCGGGCATCTACCTGAACCTCCTCGGCGGGGCCGTGATCCTCTGGATGTTCGTCAAAGCCATGTTCTTCTCGAAGAAGAAGACGCCGGAGCCGGCGTCGCGCCGCCGCCGGTGACGGTCGACGAGGCCCTCGGGCGCGCGACGCTCCGGCTCAAGGGGGCGGCGATCCTCTCCGCGCGCCTCGAGGCCGAATTGCTGCTCGCGCACGTGCTCGGCGTGCGGAGGCTCGACCTCCACGCGGCGGGGGGGCGGGAGCTCCTTTCGGCGGACGCGGCGGCGTACGAGGCGCTCCTCGACCGGCGCGCGGGTGGCGAGCCGGTCGCCTACCTCACCGGCCGGAAGGAGTTCTACTCGCTCGAGCTCCTTCTTACGCCCGACGTGCTCGTGCCGCGGCCCGAGACGGAGATGCTCGTCGACCGGGTGCTCGAGCTGAAGCCGCGGCGGCTCCTCGACCTCGGGACGGGGAGCGGCTGCGTCGCGGTCGCGTGCGCGGTGAACCTGCCCTCGTGCGAGGTGACGGCGACGGACGTGAGCCCCCGGGCGCTCGCCGTCGCGCGAAGGAACGCGGAGCGGCACGGCGCGCGGATCCGGTTCCTCGAGGGCGATCTCTACGGGGCGCTGCCGGAGGGCGAGCGGTTCGACGTGATCGCGTCGAACCCGCCCTATGTGCGCGCGGCGGAGGCGGCGCGGGTGGCGACGCACGAGCCCTTGCTCGCGCTCGACGGCGGGCCCTCGGGCCTCACGCTCCTCGCGCGGGTGATCGAGGGGGCTCCGGGGGCGCTGGTGCCGGGCGGGACGCTCCTCTGCGAGATCGGCGAGGACCAGGAGGCGGACGCGCTGCGCCTCGCCAGAGGCCGCTTCTCGTCGGCCGAGGTCGCGCGCGACCTCGCCGGGCAGCCGCGCCTGCTCGTCGCCATCCGGTACTCGGTACGCGGGTAGGCCGCCGGAACCAACGGCCGGGAAACGACTTGCGACGGGCGGGTGCGGACCGTAAGGTCCGCACGCCGGCGTTCCTCGTTGGCGCGCGCGGGAGGACGCGCCGCTTTAGAATGGCGACGGCCCGCAGCCCGGGAGGTGATCCGTGCGCCCGACCGCATTCCGCGCGTTGTCGCTGCTCATCCTCCTCGCCGGTCGCGGCGACGCGGCCGGCGTCTGCGAGAAGACGCTCGTCGTCGACCTGACGACGGAGGTCGGCCGCGATCGCGTCCGCTGGTCCCCGCCCCGGGCCCTCCAGCTCCACGAGGATGGCCTCGGCCCGGACGGAAAGGCGGACACCTGCTGGGACGGCTGGGTGAAGTTCGAGCCGGTCGCCGTCGGCTGGCCGCACTGGGCGCCGCCCCGGGTTCAGGTCCTCCTTCGGATCGGCCTAAGCCGGCACAACCCGACGCCGGAGACGGTCTACGCCCGCTACGGCCCGGATGGCGTCCGCTGGTCGAGCTGGCACGTCCTGCCGGCAGCGAACGGCCCCGCCGCCGAGCGCTGGACGCACTCAGGGACGCTGGCCGTGCCGCGCGTGGAGCGGGAGGCATTCGAGGAGGCCTGCCATCGCGACGCCCGAGGCAATGCCAACGACATCGACCAGGAGGCCACGCTGAAGCGCATCCTCGAAGACGACCCGCGCTACCTCGAGCGCGCGATCCCGTTCATCGGGTACGTCCAGTTCCTGCACGAATCCACCTACCACGGCGGCGAGCGCTTGAGCAGGCTGGAGGCGCAGCTTTCCTGGGTCGTGCCGGGCCCGATCCGTCCGCCCTCAGGGAGCCGCGGCGAGTGCTGGCGCTTCCGCGAGGAGTGCCGCGTGGACGCAGGTGGCAGGCTCCACGTCCCGCCGGGCGCCGACGTCGACGAGCTGAGCCTCCGCGGCACGTCCGTGACGGACGAGGGCCTCGCCGCGCTCTCCCTTCTCCCGGGCCTCCGCCGGCTTGACCTCGCGGACACCGGGGTCACGGACGCGGGGCTCGCACACGTGGCGGACCTCCGGGCCCTCGAGCGCCTTGATCTCTCCGGCACGCGCGTGACCGGGGAGGGGCTCGCGCGGCTGAAGGCGCTCGTGTCTCTCGAGGATCTGCGGCTCGCGGGCACGGCGGTGACGGACGACGCGGTCGCGAAGCTGCGCGAGTCGCTCCCCGACCCGCGCCGGCTGCGCGTCCACCGGCAGGTGCCGGCCGAGGTGGCACGTATCGAGGGCCTGCTGAAGGCGATGGAATCGCCCGGGCTCTCGTTCTTCCTCGGCCGCACGCAGTGCGACGGCGGTGTCGCAGCGGTCCGCCTGCGGCGGGAGCTCGAGGCCGTCGCGAGCCGCGTGCGAACCGCCGAGGACTTCATCGAGCAGGTGGCGGCCCAGCCCTCCGAGACCGGGGAGCCGAAGAAGGTCCGGCTCGCGGACGGCTCGGTCGTCGAACTGGCGCCTTGGCTCCGCGGCCTGCTCGGCCGGTGACCGCGCGCCTACCCGGCCTGTGCCAACGCCCCGACCACCGGGACGAGCCCCTCGACGACCCGCGCGAGGTTCTCGTAGTCGAGCTTGTCCGGCGTGTCCGTCGGCCTGTGGTAGTGCGGGTAGCGGAACGGCGCCGTGTCCGTGACCATGATCGCCCTGAACCCGCACTGCCAGAAGGCCCAGTGGTCCGACCAGCCGACGCCCGGGACGCCGTCCCAGAGCGCGATGCCCTCGGAGGGGACCGTCGCATGCCTGCGGAAGACGCCGACCGCCTCCCGGACGAGATCCCGCGACGCGATGTCGCCCACGAACCCGACGAAGTCGCCGCGATCGCCGTAGACGAGGCCGAGACCGGGCATCGGGTAGCGCTGCTCGCCGGCGAAGCACCCGATCGTCTCGAGGCTCAGCATCGCGACCACGTTCTCGTTCCGCTCGCGGCAGCGGCGCGCGTAGTGGAGGCTCCCCATGCCCTCCTTCCGGAAGAACGGCGGCTCCTCGTTCACGAAGAAGAGGAACCGGAGCGTGCGTTCCGGCCTCGTCCCGGCGAAGCGCCGCGCGAGCGCGAGCGTCGCGGCGACGCCGCTCCCGTTGTCGTTCGCGCCCGGCGACCCGAGGACCGAGTCGTAGTGGGCGCCGACGACGACGATCCCGGTCCCGCCGCGCACCGCGGCCTCGATGTTCCTGCAGGGCGTCGTGTCGACGAGGAACTCCTGCCGCTCCGGCGCGTACCCCGCCGCGCGCAGCTCCGCCTCGATCCACCGCTCCGCCGCCTCGAGCCCGCGCGGCTGGAACAGGTTCCGCTCCGCGAGCGCCCCGACGTCGCGCTTGAGCTCCGCGACGAGCGCCGCGTCGACGGCCCCCGGAGCCCCCTCGAATCGCTCGCCCGGCATGCGGATCAGGAACCACCAGGACGCGGCGGCGGCGACCGCGGCGCCGAGCGTCAGCCGGATCAGCGCACCCCGCGTGACGATCCTCACGGCGCGGCGTCGAACCGGCGGACGAGCGCGTCCGGCTCGCGATCGTCGGAGAGCTTCGTGACGACGGCGAGGAAGGGGTCGTACTCGCCGTCCCTGAGCGCGAGCCTGCTGCGCCAGAGATTGGGGGGGCGCCGGGGGACCCACGTGCCCTTGCCGGCGCGGACGTAGATCTCGCCCACGATGCACCCGAACTCGGTCGCGACGACGCGGAGGAGGTTGCGCGGATACGCGGGGTCCTGGTCGCGCGTGAGCTTCATCCGCATCTCGGCGTCGAGGAGCGCGTCCAGGAACGCGAGGCCCTCCCGGTCGGGCGAGAGGTCGTGCCGGCGCACCTGGTAGATCCGCTCGACGCCGTCCATCGCGAGCTTGCCGAGGGTCTTCGGGAGCCGCTCCTTCTCCTCTTCGGTGATCGCCGCCTCGAAGGCATCGAGGCTTCCATGTCCATCGGGCACGACGGGCCGGAGCCAGGTCGAGAAGAGGCTCCCCGCGCGGATCGCGGGCGTTCGGCGGAAGGGCCACATGCGGACATTCTGGCATCCCATGGCGGGTACGGAGCCCCAGAACGAGACCGCGGGCGCGTTCGCGAGTTGTGGGTGCCCGTGGGCTGTGCTACCTTCGCCCCTCGTCTCCCTGGAACCGCTTCGGAGGGTACTCGTCATGGGTGGTCGGCGCACTTGGTTGTTCGCATTCGTCCTCTTCTGCATGTGGGCTGCCGTGCCGGCACAGGCGCAGGACCCGGAGCCGGGGCCGATGTTCCTCGTCATCGCCCTTGATGACGCCGACGGCATCGGGGAGTTCGACATCACCGGCATCAAGACCAAGGGCAAGGACGCGGGAAGCGACACGATCATCGTGAGGGTCGGGACGCTCACCGGCGGCGACGCTGGCGCGACCGACGTCACCCTCACGAGCGACGACCCGTCCTTCCCCCTCCCGAAGATCCAGGGCACGTATCTCGACCTCAACACCCTCGTCGGCAACGAGGCCACGTACTTCGGCACCTACGAGGTCTACCCCTACTCGGGCAGCGACGAGCTCGAGCCCCACATGCTGACGACGGCGGCCGCGCCGATCCATCCCGATATCCAGGCCGCGGTCTTCGCCGCCGCGTCGGCTCTCGAGGCCGCGGTCGATGCCGACCCGTTCCTGAGGACCGGCGAGATCGCGGGCATCGTCTTCGACGAGCTGCCGAGCGGATCCACGGTCACCCTCGACGAGGTCGCCGCGGCCCTCTTCGGCCCGGACGACACGCCCCCGCTCCTCACGGGCGACGAGTTCGCGGTCGAGTGCGAGGGCGAGCTCTTCCCGCACGAGGAGGACGCTC
This sequence comes from Planctomycetaceae bacterium, assembly GCA_011525755.1. Taxonomy (GTDB): domain Bacteria; phylum Planctomycetota; class PLA2; order PLA2; family PLA2; genus PLA2. The sequence continues at coordinate 8,553 of WYBS01000046.1, read as the reverse complement.
CGAAGCTCTTCGACTTCAAGTTCTCGGTGACGAAGGACTCCAAGGGCAAGAGCGCGAAGTTCGCCCTCGATGACCTCGTCCGCCATGTCACGGTCGCCGTCAAGGAGAGCTCGGTCAATCCGGACAAGCAGGGCACGATGCCGTTCGCGATCCTCTCCTCGTCGGGATTCGACGCGGGGGATGTGGACACGAGCACGGTCCTTCTGTACTGCGACTACGACCCGACGGCGACCGACCACGGGGATGGCGTGGCGCCGTCGTCGTCCTCGCTCAGCGACCAGAACGGGGACGGTATCGAGGACCTCCTCCTGCACTTCAGCGTGCCCGACCTCAAGGCGGACCAGAACCTGTCGACGAGCACGAAGACCGTGACCGTCTGGGCGGTCCTCGACGACGGCAAGACGAGGATCACCGGCACGTCCGCGATCACAACCAAGTAACCACCCGGCCCGGGGGCCCGCGGATCCCCGTGGGTCCCCGCCGGGCGGCCTGACCGCGCGCGCCCTACGTTTACGCGCGGTTCACGAAGCGGGTTCGTTACCTTGCACGTGCAAGCTGGTACGCTGTCTCTGAGGAGGTACGGATGGGTAAGTGGTTCGGTCGCTCGTTCTTGTTCTCTCTTCTCGTCGTCGCGGTCGTCGTCGCGACGCCCGCGGCGTGGGCGCAGGGCGATGGGGAGCCGATTCCGGACGGCCCCGTCTTCCTGATCGTGAGCCTCGCGGACGACGGTTTCGACACCGAGTTCGACCTCGAGGAGGGCGACGAAGGGGAGGAAGGGGAAGGAAGCCCCACGATCATCGTCAACATCGGGACGCTGCAGGGTGGCGGATCGCTGCGCGACGTGACGTTCCTCAGCGCCGCGCTCTCGACGATCCCGCTGCCCCAGGGCCTGACCTTCGAGGACCTCGACGGCAACCTCGCCACGATCGTGGGCAGCTACCAGACCGATGACGAGGAGAGCCACGTCGTGACGCCGGAGGACCCGGCGCTCATCGAGGACGGGATCCCGTCGGCGATCCAGCAAGCCATCTTCTTCGCCTCGCCGGCCCTCGTCGCGTCGATCGACCCGTCGAATCCGGACGGCGGGCCTTTCATGACGACGAAGGAGATCGCGGAGTTCATCGGGAGCGAGTTCGAGCTCGATGCCGAGGAGATCGCGCGCTTCCTGTTCGGGGGCGCCACGGCGTTGGACCTCATCGAGGGGGATGGAGACGTCGCGCCGCTCTGCGAGGCCGAGGGCGAGCTCTTCCCCCACGACCCGGACGAGCCCGTGTTCGTCTTCGGGATCGCGTTCGACGAGGACGGCGCGCTCACCTACGACGCCTGCTTCCCGGCCGACGTCGAGGTCAAGGAGAGCTCGGTCAACCTGAAGAAGAAGGGCACCGTCTCGATCGCCATCTACGACAGCGACACGCTGGAGACGGACGACATCGTGGCTGTCACGATCCTCGGCGTTCCGGCGGACAAGATCCAGCATTCGTCGAAGAAGGCGACCGCCCAGTTCGACTTGGAGGATCTCGCCGACGTGCTCACGTCGGACACGGTCCAGGTCCTCGTCGTCGCGGAGCTCGAAGACGAGACCTGCTTCGCGGGCATCGCGGAGATCAACGTCAAGTAGCGTCAGGTCCCGGGGGGCCCGCATCCCGGGCCCCCCGGCCCCCCCCGGTTCACTGCGCGAGGATCACCGTGTTCGGCCAGACCCGCGTCTGGTAGTGCTCGCGGTAGCCGTCGTTCCGGATCCGCGCCGCGCGCTTCTCCACGATCTCCTTCGCCCGCGCGAGGAACTCCGCCCGTCGCGGCGCATCCTCGTGCACGAGCGAGAGCGTGAACCAGATCTCCGGGCCCTCCTTCGGCGTCGCGCCGGCCGACCCCTCGAGCCGCTCGAGCGCCTCCCTGGCGCAGGCGGCCGCCTCATCGAGCCGGCCGGTCCCGCGGTGGGCGCGGGCGAGGCGCGCGAGGAGAAGCGGAAGCTGCGCCCCGCCGGACCCGCGCGCGTCGACGATCGCGGCCTCGAGGTGTCCGGCGGCGCCCTCGGCATCCCCCTCCGCGAGCGCCATGTTCCCGGCCGCGAGAAGCGTCTGCACCCGGCCGGTCGCGTTCCGCGTCTCCTCCTCGAGGGCGAGCGCCGCGCGGACGTGCGCCCAGCCCGCATCCCGGGCGCCCGTGACATGCAGCAGCTCGCCCAGGTACCGGCGGGCCATCGCGAGCTTCGCCTTCGCGCCGCTCCGTTCCGCCAGCGCGACCGCCGCCTCGAGCTGCGCCTGCGCCTCCTCCCCCTCGCCGTAGTCGCCGAGGACGCTCCCTACCATCACCCGCACCGCCATCTCGCCGTTCGGGTCCCCGAGCTCCGTGAAGAGCTGCAGCGCGCGGGCCCAGGAGGCGCGCGCCTCGTCCACGAACCCGACGATCTCCTGGGCCCGGCCGAGGTTCGCGAGCGTCGTCGCCTCGCTCACGAGCGCGCCGGTCTCTCGGTGGCGCTCGATCGCCTGCTCGAGGTGGGAGAGCCCCTCCTCGTAGCGGGCCGTGTCCACGAACTGGTTGCCGATGTTCATGAGCATCACGGCCTCGCCGCGCCGCTCGCCGATCTCGCGCCAGATGGCCAGCGCCTGCTGCATCGTCGCGAGCACGGCGTCGCCCTCCCCGATCGAGGGCATCACGAGCGCGAGGGCCTGGAGCGTGCTCGCCTCGCCGCGGCGGTCGCCGATCCCGCGGCGCACCTCGAGCGCCTCGCGCCAGAGCGCCGCGGCATCCGCGGGCTTGCCGTGCCGGTAGGCGACGACGCCGAGGGTGTGCATGCACGTCGCCTCCCACTTCCGGTCGCCTGCCTCCTTCGCGAGGGCGAGGCCGGCTTGCGCCTCCTCCCCGGCCTTCCCGTAGTCGCCGAAGTACCAGTACGTGCCCGCCCGCAGCGCGTGCACGCGCGCCCGCGCGGCCGCGTCCCCGAGCGCCTCCGCGAGCGTCCGCGCATCGTCGAGCACCCGCATCTGGTCCTTCCGGCTCGCGAGCAGCTCGTAGAGGGCCCAGAGCTTCATCGCGATCGCGAGGCGCTTGGCCGGCGCCGCCGGGACGAACGCCGCGGCGACCTTCTCGAGGAAGGGCGCGGCGTAGCTCGCGTGGAAGCTCGCCGACATGTAGTCGAGCGCGGCCTCGAGGAAGGGCTCCGCCTCGGTCGTCCGCCCCGCGTGGAAGAGGTGGCGCAGGATCGCATACGCGCGCTCTCCCCCCGGGGTCTCCCCCGATCCCAGCAGCGTGTCCGCGACGAGGGAGTGGTACTCCGCGCGGAGCGCCTCCGGCACGCCGTCGTAGATCGCCTCGAAGAGCTGGCGCCGTGCGAACCGGAACAGGTTGCGACCCCCCGAGCCCAGGACGAGCCGGTGCTGCCGCTCGAGCCCGGCGAGCCGCTGGAGCAGCTCGATGAGCTTCGTGCCGAGCACCTCCGCGAGCAGCGCGGCGTCGAACTCCGCGCCGAGGATCGACGCGACCTCGAGCGTCTCGCGCTGCTCGTCGTCGAGCGTCGCCAGCTTCAGCGCCGCGAGATCCCGGACGGTCGCGGGCAGCGCCGCCTCGTCCGGGGGACCGGTGAGCTCGAGGCCGTCGTTTTTCTCCGCGAGCACCTTCCTCTGCTCGAGGTGCGCGAGGGCCTCGAGGACCACGAGCGGGTTCCCCTCGCTCTTCGCGCGCAGCATCGGCGCGAGCGCGCGGACGGTGCGCTCATGACGCACGACGTGGCGGACGAGGTCCTCCGTGACCGCCGCGGGGAGATTCCCGATCGCGAGCGTCGTCGCCGTCTGGAGCCGCTCGGCCTTCGCCGCAAGCTCGTGGAGCGGCGAGCCCTCCGGGATCTCGTCGTCGGCGTAGACGCCGACCAGAAGCAGGGGGGCTCCGGGGGCCCAGCGGGCGACGTGGGCGAAGAGCTCGACGGACTCCGCCCCCGCGAGGTGCAGGTCCTCGAGGAGGAGCACGAGCGGCCGCTCCGCCGCCAGCGCGCGGAGGACCTTCGGCGTGGCGGCGAAGAGCGCGTCCTTGGAAAGCGCGCTCTCGGGGCCGGGCTGGAGGCCGCCCCGGAGGAACTCCGCGAGGGGCTCGACCACGCCGGGCGTGTCCGCGAGAAGCTCCTTCAGCCGCGCGCGCGGGTCCCCCGCGCCCCCCCCGAGAAGATCCCCGAACGCGTCGAGGAACGGGCCATACGCGACGCCCCCCGCTCCCGTGCCCTGCCCCGCGGCGATCGCCGGTCCGCCGGCGCCCGCGACCTCCTCGAGGAAGTCGTAGAGGAGCCGCGACTTGCCCGAGCCGCTCGGCCCGCGCACGAGCAGGACCGCGCCGCCCTCCCGCGCCTTTCCGTAGGTCTCGCGCAGCAGCTTCGCCTCCGCGTCCCGGCCCACGAGCGGCGTCCGGCGGTCGCCCCGGAGCCGTTTCAGGACGCGCTCGGCCGAGGGCGCGGCGCGAAGCCGCCACCACTCGCTCTTCTCGCCCTCGCGGAGGATCCCGCGCAGCTCGGCCGCGCCCGCGAACCGCTCCGCCTTCTCGCGGCGCACGCAGGTCGCGATCACCTGGTCCCAGAACTGGTCGAGGTCGGGGTTCACGCTCCGGGGCGGCGGGATCTCCGCGTCGAGCTTGGCGCCGACCAGCGCCCCGATCTCCTTCTGGGGGAAGGGGTTCTTCCCGGTCGCGAGCTCGTAGAGGGTGACGCCGAGGGCGTAGAGGTCGGAGCGGCGGCTCACGTCCCTGCCCGAGAACTGCTCGGGCGGGGCGTAGGCGAGCGACCCGACGAACTCGCCCGCGCGCGTGCGCTCCTGCCCCGCCTCGCGGAGCGCGACGCCGAGGTCCATGAGCAGCACGCGCTGGTCCGGCGTGATGACGATGTTCTCGGGCTTGATGTCCCTGTGGACGACCCCGCGCGCGTGGATCGCCTCGAGCGCGGCGAGCACCTGGTCGGCGATCTCGAGCAGCATGGACTCGGGGATCGCGCCGAGCTCCGCGAGCAGACCCTTCAAGGTCTTCCCCTCGATGAGCTCCATGACCATGAAGTGGCAGGGGGCGCCGTCGAGGTCGGCGCTGCCGATGCCGTACGTTCGGACGAGGTTCCCGTGGCGGATCTCCTTGCCGATCTCCGCCTCGAGCCGGCAGCGGGCGAAGGCGCGGGCGTCCTCGACCAGCTCCTGCCGGAACACCTTGAGCGCGACCGTCGTGCCCGGGGGGCCGGCGGGGCCCTCGGCGGTGGTCTCGGCCCGGTAGACGGTGCCCATGCCCCCGCGGCCGAGCTCGCCGCCGACGTGGTAGATCCCGAGCGTCCTGCCTTCGACGGTCACCGCGGGTGGATGATACCCGCGGCACGGTCAGCGTCCGGCCGTCGTCTCGAGGTCGGTCCGGTCCCGCTGCGCGAGGTTGCCGGCGTGCGGGCCCGCGAGGATCGCCTTCGCTGCGTCGCGCGCCGCGGCCGTGTCCGACCAACCGAGCGCGCGGACGCCCCAGGCGAGGTACCCGCTGCGGCGTTCCTTGTCGAGGTACGCGAGGAGGACCCGGCGCGCCTCCGCCGTGCCGAGGATCCCGATGCCGTCGAGCAGGGGACCCTGCTGGTGCTCCATCCCGGGCCGGTAGAGCAGGCGTTCCAGGGTCGGCAGCGCGCGCTCCTCGCGCAACCAGCCGAGCGAGCGGGCCGCCCCGGCGATGATCCGCTCGTCGCTCGCGCCCTCGAGCTCGGCGAGCAGGTAGTCGCGCACGGGCGCGGTGTCGGCGATGGACAGGCCGAGGAGCGCGTGGTGCCGCTGGTCCGGGGTCGCAAGCGGATCCCGCGCGACCGCGAACAGGTGGGTCTCGAGCCCGGGCCGGTACGTGGTGCTCAGCAGCGAGACGTAGTCCTGCTTCGGGTGTTCCGTGGCGCGCAGATGCGCGGCCAGCGCCAGGAAGCCCTCGCCGCCGAGCTTCCGGAGCTCCTCGACCGCCGCGGAGAGCTCTGCCTGCGTCGCCGGGCTCATGCCGGCACACCAGCCGTCGTGCGCGTCCTTCGCCCTCTTCGCGGCTGCCATCGCGGCCGGCCCGGCGCCGAACTCGCCGCCCACCGCGGCGTAGCGCGCGTCGAAGTCGGGGGCTGCCGGCCGAGCCTGTGCCCGCCCGGCAGCCGGGGGCGCGGGGGCCGCACGCGCGGCGTTGAGCGCAGCCTCGGCCCTCTCGGCGCGTTCCCGCCAGAGCGCTACCTCGGCGTCGGTGGTGACGGTTTCTGACGGCGCCCGGGCCTCCCGCGTGTGCGCGCGGGGCTCCGGAGCGCGCGGCCCCGCGAGAACGAGCCCCGAGCCGAGGCCGGCCGCCGCGGCGACCAGCGCCACCCCGGCCATCGTGATCTTCGCATTCATGACGAGCCCCCATCCGGCAGCGGCGCGCATCCCGTCGGCGAGGAGCCACGGTCCGGCGAGAAGCGCCCACGCCACGCGGGGCGCGACCCGCGCCCTGAGCAGCGCGAGCCCGCGCCGCGTGCGGGTCTTGACCGTGGCCGGCGGGATGTCGAGGAGGCGGCCGGTCTCCTCGACGGTGAGACCCTCGAGATGGCGGAGCACCAGCACGTCGCGATAGTGCGCCGGAAGCCGGGCGACCTCCCGTCGCACGAGCAGGGTCTCCTCGCGGAGGACCGCGCTCGCGTGCGCGTCGGTGCTGTCGCGGTCGCGCGCGAGCCGGGTCGCGAGCCCCGCCTCGCGTCGCGCGAGCGCCTTCCGCCGGTACGCGATGCGGATCACGGTGGCGGTCAGCCAGGCCTCGACCGTGACCGGTCCCCGGAACGCGCCGTGGCGCAGAAGGGCGTGGTACGCGGCCTGCACGGCGTCTTCCGCGTCCTGGCGGGCCCCGATCCGGCTCGCGATCGCGAGCAGCCGTCGCCTTGTCCGGAGCACGAGGGTCTCCATGGCGGCGGCGTCGCCATCCCCGAAGAACCGGTCGAGAAGCGCCCTCAGCACAAACACCCTAGTACCGCACGGCGGCCGAGGGTTCCTCAAAAACACCCCGAGGTCACTCCCCGCCGTCGCGCCGTCGCCGCGGGCTGCCCTTGGACCGGCTCCGGGCACCCCTCCGGCGCGCCGGCGGGAGCGAGGACGTGGCGGCGGCCGTTACTACGGGCGATGGCGCATCGCGGCCCCCGCACCCCCCTCGCCTCCCTCTCCCTCGCGCTGCTCGCATCGCTCGCACTCGCCGGCCCGGGCGGCGAGGTCGTCCGCGGCGATGCCGGCATGCGCCTCGACGAGCACGTCAGGAAGCTCGACTTCTGCGGCTCGGTCCTCGTCGCGCGGAAGGGCGAGATCCTCCTCAACAAGGGCTACGGCCCGATGGACGAGAAGGGGACGCCCATGCGCGCGGACGCGATGTGGGACTGGGCGAGCGCGTCGAAGCAGTTCACGGCCGCCGCGATCCTGAAGCTCGAGATGATGAGGAAGCTCTCGATCGACGACTCGATCCGGAAGCACTGGAAGGACGCGCCGAAGGACAAGCAGAAGGTCACGATCCGCCACCTCCTGAACCACACGTCGGGCATCCGCCAGCCGGACAGCCTCGGCGTCGATCCGCGCGACCGCGATGCCGTCGTGACGCGATTCCTCTCGCTCCCCGTCTCGTGGGAGCCGGGCTCGAAGTGGGAGTACTCGAACCTCTCGTACTGGGTCCTCGCCGCGCTCGTCGAGAAGCTCTCGGGCGACTCCTTCGAGGAGTTCTCGATCGAGCACCTCTTCCGGCCCGCCGGGATGGAGGACGCGTGCTTCATCGGGCGGAAGGACCTCGACCTCGCGCGCGTGCCGAAGGACAAGCGCGGCAAGGGGGTCCACTTCGCGTACGGCTACCAGCTGTCGTGGGGCTACAGGGGGTCCGGGGGCACGGTGGTCTCGCTGCCGGAGATGCTCCTCTGGGACCGCGCGCTCCGCGAGGAGAGGATCCTCTCGAGGAAGGCGAAGGAGCGGATGTACGAGGTCGGGAAGAACGACTACGCCTGCGGCTGGTTCGTCGACAGGAGCCTGGGCGGCACGATCTACCGCCACAGCGGCCGCGTGGGGGAGACCGTGACCTCCTACCTCCGCTGGGTCGACGAGGACATCGTCGTGGCGCTCGCGCGGAGCGAGGTCCCGAGGGAGCACCCCGACGAGACGGCGAAGGCGCTGGCCGCGATCGCGCGCTCCGCGAAGTAGAGGCGGAGGGGGTCCGGGGGCGCGGCGTCGCACCCGCGCGGTAGAGTCGCCCACCGAATGGGCTGGCTCTTTGACCCGCAGGCGTGGATCGCGCTCGCGACGCTGACCGTCCTCGAGATCGTCCTCGGGATCGACAACGTCGTCTTCATCTCGATCCTCGCGGGCAGGCTTCCGCAGGAGCAGCAGGGGAAGGCGCGGCGCCTGGGCCTGCTGCTCGCGATGGGGATGCGGATCCTCCTCCTCTTCTCGCGCACGTGGATCATCCGACTCACCGCGCCGCTCTTCCGCGCGCTCGGGCAGGAGATCTCCGGTCGCGACCTGATCATGATCGGCGGCGGGCTCTTCCTGCTCGCGAAGGCCACGCACGAGATCCACCAGAAGCTCGAGGGCGGCG
>WYBS01000218.1 GCA_011525755.1 Planctomycetaceae bacterium | reverse complement strand
TGGGTGCCGAGGGAGAGGCCCTCTTCCTCGAGGACGCCGTCCTCGAACGAGCCCCATCCACGGACGATCCTGAACCAGTAGTCGTAATCCCCCTCCGGCACCGCCTCGTCCGTGGTGCCGTCCTTCACGTCCAGCGTGATCCGGCCGTCCTGCCGGTCCCGCACGACGCGTAGCGTGACCGCACCGGCCTCGCTCGCCTCCGTCACGTCCACGCGGGGCCGCTCGAGCACGTACAGCTCGATCGACTCCGGCACGTCGAGCTCATAGACGCCGGGTTCGACCGGAATCCGGAACCGCCCGTCGCGATCGACGCGGACCGCGTTGGAGCCGGTCGATCCGACAGGCAGCGCGGACACCTCCATCTGCAGGTCGGCGGCGTCCGCGAGGGGCGCGCCGGTTTCGGCGTCCACCACGATGCCTGCGATCACCGAGCAAGCGTCGATGTCGAGCCGCAGCCGCTGTCCATCGGCGAGGTCGACATGTCGCCGGAAGTACCCTTCATCCGCGAACACCTCGATCTCGTGCCTGCCGGCGGCGAGCCCCTCGACACAGTAGCGGCCGTCCCTGCCCGTCGCCGCGGCATCCGAATCGCGCGGACCCGAGACGCGCACCGACGCGTTGGCCGCGGGCCTGCCTTCCACGACGACACGGCCCTCGACCGCGATCCCGGGCCCGCCGATCTCGAGCACGTGCTCCTCGCCGCTCTCGAGGGTCAACGTCACGACGGCGATCGGGTCGAGCGCGCGGTCGTACGCGTGGACTGCCAGCTCATCTCCGGCAACGAGCGGGCCGATTCGGAAGGCGCCGTCGGGCCCGGTGACCGCCGTGCCGATCACGCTGCTCGACCACTCGACGAGGACGAGGGCGCCTCGCGTGGGCTCGTTGGACGTCCGTACGTGGCCCAGGATCGTCCCGCCGCGGCCGAGCGCAACGACGAAACGGTACCCCGCCTTCTGTCCAGAGAACGTGAGGGTGCGCGGCGCGTAGCCCTCCCGGCTGACCCGCAGCCATGTCGACTCGAAGCCGCGCTCGCCGTGGCCGGCACGCAGCACATGGACGCCATCGACGACCGTCGCGGCCAGGGGCACGAGCGTGGACCACCGCTCCGCGCGGAGCACGCCCTCGAAGCGGACGGCATCCAGCGGCTCACCGGTCGCCTCGTCCACTACGTCGACGAGGAATGCGGCGGTCGCGGAGAGCACGAGCTCGACCTCCGCGACAGCGCCGGCCCGGATCTCGACGCGCTCCTTCTCGTTCCAGTCGCCAAACGAGCGCGGCGCGAACCCCTCCGCGGCGACGAGCAGCGCGTACGGGCCCCTTCGGAGGCCCGTCATCTCGAAGCGCCCGTCCGCCGCCGTGGTCGCCGTCGCCTCGACGACGAGGTCCGCCGGAAGCAGCTGCTGGAGACGCGCCGCATGAGGATCCCACGGTTCATCGTCGGGCCTGCAGCGGAAGGCGGAGACGCGGCACGGCGAGACCGGGCCCCGTGCCTCGGTGGAGACGACCCGACCGCGCAGGATCCCGCCCGTCCGCAAGCGGACGAGGACGGGCTGATCCGACACCGTGACGCGGAGGGAAGCCGCGCCGAACCCTTCGCGCCGCGCGACGAGCTGGATCGCGTGTCCGGCTGCGGTCGCATCGGGAAAGTCGAACGTCCCGTCCGCGGCGCTCGTGGCGCGGAGGGTCCGGGCAGTCGCGAAGGCGTACGCGGTGACGGCGGCGCCGGCCACAGGGGCCTCGGTCTCCGCGTCCACCACGCGGCCGAAGAGGCGGGCGTCAGGCTTCGCGTCGGTGGCTGCCGCGGGCCCTTCGGCGTCGCGCGGGACGACGGCCCCCTCGCGCGCGGGTACGGCGCGGGTTTTGCGTCGAGCCACGGAGCGATCGCTCCACAGAAGGGCCGCCACCAGGGCCGCGAGCAGCAGGAGCGACACGAGCAGGAGACGCTTCGGCACCGCCGACGAGTCTACCGTGCGAGCGATTCCGCTCACGTGTGAGGATCACGCGCATTTCGCCGCGTGCCGGTTCTCCACGGCCCCCGGACCCCCTCGATTTATTTTTTGTGGAGAACTCGCGACGAAGCGCGCGCGCGTGCGCGGCGATCGGCGGCGCCCGCGTTGAGAAATTGTGGATAACCGGTGCGGACCGCGATCGCGCGCGGAACGGGCACCGGCATTGCTCTAGAGATGCCCGGTACGGCGGCCGGGAACGGCTGCCTGTTCTCTGACAAGAAGTCGGTGTTGGGTGTCAGGACGAATCGTCGCACCGACACGGCGCGGAGCTGAACTCAGGTCGGGCAGTCCGACGCTCCAAAGAGGCCTCCCGATACTAGCGTACGGAGGCCGAGGCGAAGCCATAAGCCCGGAGCGAGCGTTGCCCTAAGAGGCCCCGCGTTCGACGAGGTGCAAAACCCCAGGAAGGCAGGCAGTCTCATGAGAGACCAGGCCGCTTCCGCCACTGAAGAGCCCCTGTAGGCCGGGCTGGGCGTGGTCCGTAGGGAGCATCCCCAGCAGCAGGCCAAGAGGGAAGAGGATCGGGAAGCCGGTCCGAAGGTGGTCGGAGGAGAAAGCCTTGGAGGGGCAAAATCCCAAGAGGGCAAGGTTCGGCCGTCTCCGCCTTCGGGCGGCGGCGAGTCGGGCCCCTTTCCCGCCGGAGCCAACCTCTGGAGTCGCGACCACCCGCCTTCGGGCGGACTGGAAGAACGACAGGAGAGGCGAGGCCTCGAGAGAGGTACCGCTGGCGGGGGGGAGCAAGGCCCTGAAGGGCGAACCCCATGGGCGCTGCGGCGGTCGACGGGCCGTCGCGAGGCGCGGAGGAGAGGAAGCCGCCGGGAGGGTAGCCAAACCCTGAGGGCGGAAGGTGCCGGGGGCAGGAATCCCCGGGTGAACCGGATCCTCCGCGTCGGAACGTGCCGTAGGGGAAGGAACCCCAGGAGAGCTTTCTCTCGACCTTCGGGTCGGGAGGGGGATCACGGGATCGGACACTCCAGAGGGCGGGCCAAGCGCACGTCCGGCGCAACCGCGCGCGAAAGCGTGCGGGGTAGCCTCGCGGGAAGAACCCCATGGCGGTCGAAACCGCGCAGGGGGGGCGGTGAACCAACTAGCCGCTACTCGCGAGGGGAGCTGGAATAGCGCAGTGCCGATGCCCAGGAGTGCGGATGTCATGCGGCGACGCGTGGCTTCTTGTTCCCGTGCGCCCGCAAGGCTCTGGAGGGGCACGGGCGGTTCGTCCGGCCCGACACCGCTTTTTTTCTACCAACAGCCCTCACTGTCCGACGCGGTCGTGACGAGCCTCCTCCGACATGGCCGCGTCATTTTTTTTGCCCCGATGCGACGAGCGCCGCGCACGCACTGGCTCTCGATCTCGCTCGCGCTCGTCTTCCTCGGGCTCATCATGGCGATCGTGATGCGGGGCTGCACCGGGTAGGCCTCGCGCGCCGGATGTTCGCCGGGAAGGGAGGGGGCGCGGGGGAGGGGCCCGCGAGGCGCCGGATGTTCGCACAGCGGCCGGCGAGGCCCGCGGCTCAGGGCTTCCGCCGCTTCACGAGCGTCACCTCGTTCCCGCGCTCGTTGTGGCGCACCTCGTCCATGAACGTCCGCATGAGCATGAGCCCGCGGCCGGAGAGGCGCGCGAGGTTCCTCGGATCGCAGCAGTCCCGCACCGTCGCGGGGTCGAAGCCCTTCCCCTCGTCGCGGATCACGAACGACGCCTCCTCGTCCGTGAACATGGCCTCCACCCGCACCCTCCGGCTCGCATAGGGCTCCTGGCCGAGCCGCTCCTGCATCAGCGCCAGGTAGGCCTCCATCCCGTTCTCCCGGAGCGAGGAGTCGAGCTCGAGGTTCCCGTGGTGCGCCGCGTTCGTGAGCGCCTCGTGGAGCGCCATCCCCACCTGCATCAGCTCCGTCTCGTCGCGCACGCCGCGCCGCGTGAGCTCCGCCTGGAAGTGCGACACGAGCGGGCGCAGCCACGCGCACCGGTTGTCGAGCACGAACCGGTAGCCCGTCTCCGCGAGCCACCGGGACGCGTCCTCCTCCCTGGCGCGCGACGGCGCGACCCCGAGGACCCGCTCGACCGTCGCGGCGAGGTCCTTCGCGAGGTTCCGCTTGGGCACGTAGCTCGCGGCGCCCGCCCGGAGCGCCTCCGCCGCGATCTCCTCGCTCCCGTGCGCGGTCATGAGCACGACCGGGACCTTCGGGTAGCGGGCGTGGACCGCCTGGACGACATCGAGGCCGTCCATCTCGGGCATCTGGAGGTCGGTCACGATCAGCTCCGGCGTGCCCGCTTGCAGCAGGTCGAGCGCCTCCCGGCCGTTCCCGGCGCGCACGCATTCGTGTCCCACGTCGGAAAGGAGGGAGGAGACGAGCTCCAGATCCACCCGCGAGTCGTCGACGACGAGAATCCTGCTCATGACGCTCCTCCCGCGCGTTCGCGGATCGCGCGCGCGACGTCGGTCATCCGTGCCTCGAGGCTCGCGGCGAGCGGAGCCGTCTCCGCGAGCGAGCCGTTCCCGGAGAGGCGCTCGATCTCCTCCGCCGCCGCCCGCGCGGCCGCGGCGCCGAAGAGGTCGAGCGAGCTCTTGAGCGTGTGCGCGTGGCGGCGGAGCGACTCCGCGTCGCCCTTGCCGAGCGCCTCGCGGAGCGCCGCGAGCAGCATGGGCCCCTCCCTCAGGAAGACCTCCGCGAGCCGGGCGCGGGTGACGCCGCTTCCGCCCGCCCGCGCGAGGGCGGCGTCCCAGTCGATCACGTCATCCGGGGGGGCGGCGGGGGCCGGCGCGCCCCCCTCCCCGCGCCCCACCCCCTCGACCGCCTCGTAGAGGTCCCTCGGCCGGATCGGCTTCGAGACGTACCCGTCCATCCCCGCGGCGAGGAAGCGCTCCCTGTCCCCCTTCATCGCGTGCGCCGTGACGGCGACGACCGGGACCCTCGACCCGCGCATGCGGAGCGCGCTCGCCGTCTCGACTCCGTCCATCCCGGGCATCTGCACGTCCATGAGGATCACGTCGTAGGGCTCGCGCTGGGCGGCCTCGAGCGCCTCCTGCCCGCTCGCGACGAGCGTCGGCACGTGCCCGCGCTGCTCCAGCAGGTGGCGCGCGACCTCGCGGTTGAGCTCGCCGTCGTCCACGACCAGCACGCGGCGGGGGGTCGCGGCGCGCGGCGGCGCCTCCGCGGCCCCGTCGGGCTCGTCGCCGCGGTCGCCGAGGCCGTCGGCGAGCGCGTGGAGGAGATCCGAGGGGCGGACCGGCTTCGTGAGGCAGCGCGCGATGCCGGCCCGCCCGAGCCGCGCCGCGTCCTCCGGCACGCCGGCGGAGGAGAGCATCACGAGCATCGCGTTCTTGACCGGGCGCAGCGCGCGGATCCGCTCCGCGAGCGCCATCCCGTCCATCCCCGGCATCATCGCGTCGAGCAGCACGACCGCGTAGGCGCGGCGCTCGATCTCCGCGAGCGCGGCCGGGCCGCTCTCCACGACCGTCGGCGAGAGGCCCCAGCTCCTGAGCATCTCCTCGAGGACGCGCCGGTTCGTCTCGTTGTCGTCGACGACGAGGATCCGCGCCCCGTGGAGGCGGGGCCGCTGGCCTTCGCCCGCCGCGCGCCGCCCGAACCGCGCGGTGAAGTGGAATGTGCTCCCCTGTCCCGCGACGCTCTTCACCGAGATCCGTCCGCCCATCATCGAGACCAGCTTCGCCGAGATCGTGAGGCCGAGGCCCGTGCCGCCGAACCGCCGCGCCATCGACGTGTCCGCCTGCGTGAACGCCTCGAAGATCGCCGCGTGCTGGTCGGGGGCGATGCCGATCCCCGTGTCCTTGACGGCGAAGCGGAGGAGCGCGCCGTCGCCAACATCCCCGCCGTTCCCCGCGGACGCCTCGGGCCCCCCGACCCCCCCCGGCGCCGCGTCCGCGGGCTCGACCGTCACCGAGACCTCGCCCCTCTCCGTGAACTTGATCGCGTTCCCGACGAGGTTCACGAGCACCTGCCGCAACCGCCCGGCATCGCCGAGGATGCCGTCCGGGACCTCGGGCGCGACGCGGTAGGTGAGCTCGAGCCCCTTCGTCGAGGCCCGGTGCGAGAGCGTCTGCAGCGTGGACGCGACCGTGTCGCGCAGGTCGAACGGGAATCGCTCGAGCTCGAGCTTGCCCGCCTCGATCTTCGAGAAGTCGAGGACGTCGTTGAGGATCCGCAGGAGCGACTCGGCCGACTGCTGGACGAGGCCCAGGTACTCGCGCTGCCGCGGCGACAGCTCGGTGTCGAGGAGGAGCTGCGTCATGCCGAGGATGCCGTTCATCGGCGTCCGGATCTCGTGGCTCATGTTGGCGAGGAAGTCGCCCTTCGCCCTGCTCGCCGCCTCCGCCGCGGCCTTCGCGCGCGCGAGCTCCTCCTGCTGGCGGCGGAGGAGGTCGTTCGCCTGCACCAGGTCCGCGGTGCGCGCAGCGACGCGCTCCCGCAGCTCCGCGGAGACGTGGTTCAGGCGGCGCATCACGAGGGCGAGGCCGAGGATCCCGACGCCGCCGAAGACCGCGAGGAGGGTCACCGTGCGGCGGAGGCTCGCGCGGGTGACCGCCGCCGCGCCGTCGAGCGGGAGGACCACCTCGAGGACGCCGCGCACGTCGCCCGCCTTCCAGCCGGTGCGCGGGGACTGCGCGTGCGCGTTGTGGCAGTTCACGCAGCTCGGCCGCATGACGTCGGCGACCGCGTAGCGGAGCGACGCCCGCCCTTCCACGTCCTCGATCCGGTGGAAGGGCCGCGACGGGTCCCTGTTGAGCGCCGCCCACGCGTCCTCGGCGAACCGCCCCCGGAGCCCCCCCGAGTCCTTGCGCCAGGGGAACGGGTAGGGGCTGTAGAGGAGCGTCCGGACGCCCGAGCGGCCCATCCGCTCGCCAAGCTCCATGCTGAGCGTCGCGGGCAGCGGGATCGAGCCGGGCTCCGCCCGGTAGTCGTGCGTCACCACGACGCCCTTCCTGCGCGCGACCTCGACGACGTCGCGCGTGTAGATCTCCCTGAACGTCTCGAGCATCCGGGCGTGGGCCCGCGCGTCCTCGATCGCCTTCGCCTCGACGACGTCCCGCTGGTCCTTCAGCTGCTGCGAGAGGAGGATCCCCGCGCCGGCCACGAAGAGGAGCGCGAGGACGGTAACCGTACGTTTGTACAGTATATTGCGGACGAGGCGCGCAGCCTTGCTCCCCATCGCCGCGGGCGATTCTACGCGGGGCGCGGCGCGCGGCGCCGGCTATTTCGCGGCCCCGAGGACCTTGAGCGCTCCCTCGGCGGCCTTCCGCGTGCTCTCGGGACGGCCTTCGTCCGCGGCGAGCGTCCTCAGGTTCTCGATCGCGCCCTTGTCGCCCTTCATCTTGAGCAGCTCGATCAGCGTGAGCACCGCCTGCGGCTCGGTATAGGTGAGCAGCCGCTCGCGCATCGGCGGCAACGCCTCCTCGCCGAGGAGGTAAAAGCCCGAGAGGTACTGGAGCGCCGCGGGGTCGCGGTTCGCCATCGCCTCGTCCGTCGCCTTCGCGTAGAGACCGACACCCTCCGGGTGCTTCCGCCGCGCGAGGCCGAAGGCGGCGTTCGCGCGCGCGCCGGTGTCGGCGGCCTTGTGCGCGGTGGCGAGGAGCGCGTCGTCGATCCCCTCCGCGTCGGAGAACGCGAGGCCGTGGGTCGCGAGGCGCATCTCGAGCATGCCGGCCTCGGGGTCGGCGAGCACGCCCTTGAGCGTGGCGATCGCCTCCGGGCTCCCGCTCTGCGCGAGGGCGTGCGCGAGGACGGCGCGCATCTGGATGTCGGTCGCGTCGTCCTCGAACTTCGCGACGAGGAGCTCGACGCCGTGCTCGCCGGCGCGCGCGAGGAGGTCCTTCAGGTTCCTCCTTGCCTGCTCGCCACCGCCTTGGATGATCGCGCCGAGCGACTCGCCGAAGGTCTCGACGCCCTTCATGATCTCGTCGTCGGTGGGGGTGACCGCAGGGGACGGCGGCGCCACCTCGGCCTCCCCCTTCTTCTGGCCGCGGAGCTGCTCGATCTCCTTCAAGAGATCCTCGTTGCGCCCCAACACCTCCGACGCCTTGATGTAGGCCTCACTCCTCTGGAGATCCAGGTCGTCCGCCCGCTTCTGGCTTTCGCTCAGCTCGCGTTGGAGCCGCTGGACCCTCGCCTGCGCGTCCGCGAGCGCCTTCTCCGCGGCGCTTGTCCGCGCCGCCTCCTGCGGCTCCCGGAGCGCGTATTGGATCCCGAGCGCCAGGAGCACGCCGCCCGCGAGCCCCCCGCAGAGCCAAACGGCTTTGGACATGGGTACCATGCTACGTCGATGGCCACGGATCCGCTGCTCGCCTACCGGGACCGCTTCCCGATCCTCAAGACGAGCACGTACCTCATCAGCAACTCGCTCGGCGCGATGCCCGCGGCGGTCGCGGACCGGATGAAGGCCTACGCGGACATCTGGGCGACGCGCGGCGTGCGCGCGTGGGCCGAGGAGTGGTGGACGCTTCCCGCGCGCATGGGGGACCTCGTGGCGCCGCTCCTCGGCGCGAGGCCGGGCACGGTCGCGATGCACACGAACGTCACCACCGCGAGCGCCGCGTTCCTCTCCGCGCTCGCGCCCGGGAAGGGCCGCGACAAGGTCGTGACGACCGCGCTCCAGTTCCCGTCGATCCTCTACCTCCTCGAGCGCTGGTGCGGCGGGAACGGCGCGAAGCTCGAGATCGTGCCCGCGGAGGACGGGATCGGCGTGGACCAGCAGCGCCTCCTCGATGCGATCGACGACAAGACGCTTCTCGTCGCGATCAGCCACGTCGAGTTCAGGAGCGCGTTCGTGAACGACGCGGAGAGCGTCGCGCGCCGCTGCCGCGAGAAGGGCGCGCTGCTCCTGCTCGACGTCTTCCAGTCCGCGGGCGTCCTGCCGATCGAGGCGGAGGAGTGGGGGGTCGACGCGTGCGTCGGCGGCTGCCTCAAGTGGCTCTGCGGCGGTCCCGGGAACGTCTTCCTCCACGTCGACCCCGCGGTGGCGAAGCGGCTCGAGCCGCGCGTGACCGGCTGGATGGCGCACCCGAGGCCCTTCGCGTTCGAGGGGCCGCCGATGCGCTGGACCGACGGGCCCTACCGCTTCCTCAACGGGACGCCGCCGGTCGCGTGCCACTACGCGGCGGCGCCCGGCCTCGAGATCCACAACGAGATCGGCATCCGCGCGATCCGCGAGAAGTCGAAGCGGCTCACGAAGCTGCTCATGGAGGGGGCGCGGGGGAGGGGCTGGCGCACGCACGCGCCCTCGGACCCCGAGCGCCGCGGCGGCACGGTCGCCGTGGACGTGCCCCACGGCGAGCTCGTCGCGAAGGAGCTTCTCGCGCGCGACGTCGTGATCGACTACCGGCCGGGGGCGGGGATCCGGATCGCGCCTCACTTCTACAACTCCGAGGAGGAGTGCCGGAAGGCGCTGGACCAGATCGCGGAGATCCTCGAGACGAGGGCCTATGAGAAGCACACTTCCGTGAAAGGGGCGATGCCCACGTGACGGCCCCCCCCCGGCCCCCCCCGAATCTCTACGACATCTCGCCGCTCGTCGACGGGAAGACCGCCGTGTGGCCCGGCGACACGCCGTTCTCCAGCAGGGACCTTCTCCGGATCGAGGACGGCCATTCCGTGGACCTCTCGACGATCACGCTGACGTGCCACATGGGGGCGCACGCGGACGCGCCCTCCCACTACGTGCGCGGGGCGGAGGGGATCGATGCGGTGCCGCTCGAGCGGTACATGGGCCCGTGTCTCCTCGTGGACGTCAGGCCGAAGGACCATGCCGTCCGTCCGGGCGACCTCGCGGGGGTGGACCTCGAGGGCGCCGAGCGGCTGCTCCTCCGGACGGGGTGTATCAAGGACAGGACGGTCTTCCCGCAGCCGCTCACGTGCCTCACGGTCGAGCTGGTCGAGCACATGGCCGCCGCGGGGATCGTCCTCGTGGGCCTCGACTCCCCGAGCGTGGACCCCTTCGACAGCAAGGACCTCCCCGTCCACAAGGCGCTCTACGCGCGGGGGATCGGCAACCTCGAGAACCTCGCGCTCGAGGGCGTGCCCCCGGGGCGGTACGAGCTGATCGCGCTGCCGCTGCGGCTTTCGGGGCGTGACGCGAGCCCGGTCCGGGCGGTCCTGCGGCCGCTTGGCCGGCCGTAGGCGTCTCGCGGCTATACCCGGAGCACCGGTCCGGGCCCGTCGGAGCTAGTGCGGCACCCTTTTCGCACGTAGTCTTTTACAGAGCCATGCACCTTCCGCGCCTTCTCCTCGCCGCCCTCCTCTGCTTCGCCCTCGGGCCCGC
>WYBS01000006.1 GCA_011525755.1 Planctomycetaceae bacterium | reverse complement strand
TGGACCCCTGGCAGCATCTCTGGCGCGACCTGACGCCCGACGAGCGCAAGCTCGCCGCCACGGCCTTCTGGGAGGCCGGCGACGACGACGAGAGCTCCCTCGCCGAGGCCGTCCTCTACCTCGCCGACCACCTCCGCTTCCGGCCGCACACGCTCATGCGGCTGCCGCTCCCGAAACGCGCCGACTACCTCGCCCGCGCACGCCAGCCGCCGCCCGCCGTCGTCACCGCCGCCGTCGCGCGACTCCACTTCCGCGACCGCCGGCCCATGCTCGTCCGGTTCCTCGACCTCCTCCGCATCCCGCACGAGGACGGCTCCATCGACCGCGACGAGCACGACGTCCCCCCGCCCGCCGCCGCCGACCTCCGCCGCGCCGCCGACACCCTCCTCCGCGAGTTCCCCGCGCGCGACGTCGAGCTCTACCTCCGCGCGCTCAAGCTCCAGGACAAAGACCTCTGGGCCGAGCTCGCGGAGCCCGCCGCGGCCCCCGCCTCCCCCGCGCCCCCTCCGCCCCCGGAACCCCCTGCGATCGAGGACGAGGCGGAGCGCGAGGACCTCTCCGAGGTGCGCCGCGGCCGCGCGTTCAAGCACCTCGACAAGGTCGTCATCCGCACCATCATCGACTCCGTCGCGGGCGTCGAGGGCGCGCTCGCCCCCGACCAGGTGCGCGACCTCGTCGAGGAGATCGTCCACCTGAACCAGGAGCGCCAGCAGAGCTACTTCCACCTCGGGCTCCTCGACGTGCTCCAGGGCCGCCCGGCCTTCACCGGCTGGCCCGAGAGCAACGAGGCGCGCCGGCTCTGGTACCTCGCGGGCGCGCTCAGCGGCCTCGCGCGCCGGAACGACCGCGAGCTCGCGCGAACGCTCATCCGCGAGCGCGCGGGCGAGTTCCGCCGGCTCGGGCACGGCGAGCACGAGGCCTCGGGCACCGCCGTGCCGCTCCTCTGGGACGCCCTCGGCCTCGCGTTCGTGAACGCCGACGGCCTCGTCGCCGCCGGCCCGGCCATGCTCGAGCGCGCGCTCCACGACGCGACCGAGCTCCTCCGCGAGGCGCGCAGCGAGGAGGCGCGGCCCGTGCTCGACGCCGTCGTCGCGGCGGCCGCGGAGCTCGGGCGGCGCGGCGTCGCGATGCCGGTCGACTTCTGGCAGAAGCTCCGCCGGCGGCAGGCGCACACGCGCCGGCTCGCGGGCGACTTCGACGGCGCGACGGCGCTCCTGCATGAGCTGATGGGAGGGGGCGCGGGGGAGTACGAGGGCATGGTGCTCGCGGACATGGGCCTCGTCGCCTGCCGCGTGCGGAGCCTCGCCGAGGTGCGCGCGCCGGAGGCTCTCGCCGACTGGCCTCGCGAGGCGGAGCGGCTCGCGCCGGGCGTTCCGTTCTTTCGCCGGGCATCGGGGGGGCGCGGGGGGCACGGCGAGTACTGCTTGGGCGTCTGGCACCTGCTGCGCGGGGAGGTGCACGAGGCGCTGCCGCTGCTCGACCGCGCGCACGGGCAGATGCAGGCGAGCGCGGACGTGTACGAGGGGCAGGGGGTGCTCCCGCGCGTGCGGCTCTACCTCGCGCGGTGCCTCGCGGAGCAGGGGAGCGCGCTGCACCTCCGGCGCGTGCGGGAGCTCCTCGGGCAGGCGCTCCCGCGGCTCCGGAGGGAGGCGCACTGCTTCCTCGAGCCGATCCTCACGGCGCTTCGTCTGACGGACGAGGAGACGGCCTCCGCGGTCGCCTCGGAGGCGTTCAAGGTGTTCGGGCCCGACGCGATCGACGCGCTCGCCTCGGCGGAGATGCTGCGGAGGCTGCCCGAGGCGCGCGCGGCGCTCCTCTCGCGCGCGGCGACGGGGGGGCGGCCGCGCCGGGACCGGTTCAGGGACTTCGAGCGCGCGCTCCAGGCGTGCCTGCGGGCGCAGGACCGCGCGGGGGCGGAGGCGGCGCTCGACGGGCTCGAGGAGATCGCGAACGACGAGCGGTTCCGGGCGCCGTTCCTCGAGCTGCTCGCCGACCGCGACCGCCACGGGGACGTCTGGAGCGACGACGAGATCGACGAGGCGCGCTTCCGGCTCTGCGACCGGGCGCAGGAGTTCGACGAGGCGGTGGCGGCGCTGGAGCGGCTGGGGCACCGGCTCCTGAGCCGCGGGGAGGACGAGGAGGCTAGGGACATCGTCGAGCGGATCCGGGCGTACCGGCGGGAGCCGGATCCGCAGCTCGTGGCGAGGCTGGAGGGGGTGCGGGGGCCGCCGGCCGCTGCGGCGGCGGCACCGGCGGCACCGGCGGCGGCGGCGGAGGCCCGCGGCCGGGTGTTCGTGATCGGCGGGAACGAAGTCCAGGCGGGCTACGATCGGCAGATCCGCGAGTGGGCGGCGGCGCGGTGGCCGGGGGTGGAGCTGGATCTCGAGCATCCGGGGTGGTCGAGCAACTGGGGCCGTCAGGTGGACGGCTGGGGGGAGCGGCTGGCGAAGGCGGACGCCGTTGTGCTGATGCGTTTCGTGCGGACGCAGCTCGGCCGCACGATCCGCGCCCGCTGCGGCGAGCACGACACGCCCTGGGTCCCCTGCACGGGCCACGGCAAGGCCTCCCTCGAGCGCGCGATCGAGCGCGCGGTGCAGCTGCTGCCGCGGGGGTGAATCGGCCAATCGGCCTACCCTACGCCGAAGGGGCTCCTGAGGCGCAGGACACGTTGAAGAGCCTTCTCGTCTGAAATCGCGGCCTGTTGGCGATCCGGCGCGCGCCGAACGCTGTCCTCCAGCATGGACGCACTCCTCCCGAGTGGACACTCACAGCTCAGTGGTTGTCGTCGCACGCTCGGGCAGGCAAACATCGTCGAAGCGCGCTAGATGACCGGCTTGCGGTCCATAAGAGACCATGCCATGTCCCGCGCGATGATGGCACAAGCTTCGCTTGGCCCGAGAGCCGGAGTTCAAGACAGGAGCGGACGAGCCGCCTGGCGGGATCCGCTCCACAGCTTTCACAACAGAACTGGTTCTGCGCGTGCCTGCGTGGGGCCTCCTTCGAGGATCCCGTAGGTGGGGGCACGGAGGCACATCTCGCGGCGCGCGCGTTTCCCTGCAGCGGGGGGGGAGTGAATCGACGTGGCCACTTGGGCGGATCCTATCGTCAAACGTAGCGCGGCAGCCGCGTCGGCTCGTCGTCCCCTCTGACGGAGGTCGACCGTGTTCATCTGTTTCACCAACCACGCCAGAGCGCGGCTGCAAGAGCGCTACGGTCTGCTTCCCACCCCGGGGCTCGCTTGGTTCCTCGTCCGCGCGCTTGAGGTCGGTCTGCCGACGACAGCGGGCAGTTTGAGCATTTGGGACGTTCCGTACCGCGGCCGCAACCTCCGGTTCGTCTTCGACATGCTGCGGCGGGAGATCGTTACATTTCTGCCGGAGATCGTCGTCTGCCGTGACTTCCCCCATCGCGCGCCTCGGCACGATCTGTGGTACAAGGGGCGTGACGCATCGGGAGGCGCGGCGCTGGACGACCGGATGCCGGCGCGCTCTACGGAGCGGCGCCATGTCGCACCGGAGGCCAGATGAGGGACGCGAACTTCGAAGATGCCATGGCGAGCGAAGCTCCGGCCCAGGCTATCGCGCTCCACGTCCTTGCCCTGACGCTTGCCGATGGACTGTCGGCTGCTGCTCCTGTTCGCGAGTTCCTCCGTGACTTCGCGACGTCCCGCGACTTGGATCCGGAGCGCTTCGACGTCGCGGAGTTCCTAGACGAGGTCTGGCCGGATGGTCCGACGACCACGTTCTACGCTGCCAACGTCGGCAACGACCCTTCGGCGCCTTCCTACCGTCTCGATCTCCTCCTGCGGCCTGCGTGCGAAGGGCCGATGGGACACCGGAATGCGGTCGGCGGCTTGACTCTCGGCCTCCAGGTCTACAGGGGCGGAGGCAAGCTCAACGTCAAGCGAGTTGAGGTTACGCCGCACGTCAGGTTGCGCCACTTCGAGAGGCGCGTGAGCGCGCCGGTCCAGCGACGCGATCCGGACATCTACATGGAGGAGGGCGATTTCGACTCGCTGGCAGGCCTTCCCTACCACCGCGCGATCACTCGCGATCGCCTGGCGGACTGGCGCGGTTACCTCGACTGGAAGGAGAACCTGATCCACGCCAACCAGCTCAGCATGCCGTACGTGGCCTGGCGCTGGGAGACCGATGCCGTCCTCGGCGTTCTGGTTCGGAACGACGACCTTCCCAATCGGTCCCTCGTCGGCACGGAGTTGGGGGCGCTACCTAGCTCTGCGCGCGGCGACGAGGGCAGCGGGGCGGGGTCCGACAAACGCCGGCAGCAGCGCTACCGCCGTGACCCCGAGCTTGTCGAGATCGGCGATGTCGAGAAGGTCTATCGCCCCGACCTCCACGGCACGCGGGATCGAGAACTCTGGGGCGAAGTGGAACTTGCGCCGGAGCATGTGTGCATCTGCATTCGCGTCGACGAAGACAGAGCCGAAGCGCTGAGAAAGCGCGGCCTCCCGCGCGAGGGCCGGTTGCTGTCGAGCATCGCAGGCGATCTGGGGACGCTTCGGAAGCAGAAGGCGGGCGTCGATCGGCTCAACAACAACCAAGGCTTCTCGCCCCGTCTTGCGGATTTCATCTTCGATTCCACGAACGCCAGTGGGCCCCTGTCGATGCCGGAACTCGTCCCGATCATCGGTGCGCGGGAACTCAACCACGGCCAGCGAGAGGCCGTTGCGAAAGCACTCGCCGCGCCCGATCTATGTCTGATTCAGGGTCCGCCGGGCACGGGCAAGACAACGGTCATCGCGGACATCTGCTTGCGCGCGACGCGCGAGGGCAAGCGCGTGCTGGTCGCCTCCCAAGCCAACCTGGCGGTCGACAACGCCCTCGCACGGCTTGCAGAGGTCCCCTGGGTTCGCCCGCTTCGGCTTGGGGACCCGGACCGCGTGGATGAGGAGTTCCGCGACTTCTTGGCCGAGAACGTCATTGACCGATGGTTCGCAACGATCGCTGGCCACTGTCGGGAGCGCATGCTTAGTGTCGAGCAGGATGAACGTGACCTCATGACCCGCGAACGAGCGGCGGAGCGGATGCGGGTAGTGGTCACCGAGCACATGGCGGCGATCGAGAGCCTCAATCGCGCTCGCGACGAGCTGGCCGCGGCACGACACGCAGCGGAAGTGAGGATGGCAGAGCGCGACGCGGCACGACAGCGCCGCGATACGCACCAACGTCGCGCGGAGCGCCTCGGAGCCCTGGAGCGTTGGGCTTCCGAGCAGGCCCCGCTTCCGCCGGACGCCGGGCTGGAGGAGTGGCCTTCCGGAATCGCCTTGCCCAGCGGCTTGGGCACTGGCCTGCCTCTGTTCGCGGTCCTGGACCGTGCCCGCCAACGCATCAGACCGCTCCGGGCTATTGCCAGCGCTCTCGAGATGGCGATGACCGGCCCGGCGCCCGACTTGGCGACCGCCCAGGAGCTGCACCGGCTCCGCGAGGAGAAGTCGGCGTTGGTCGACTCAGAGGCGGACGAGGACATGCGACGCCTTCGTCTCCTCAACCGACAGATCCGCGAGCTCGAGGGGGGCGGCTGGGATCGCCTGACCGGGGAGCTTGGCCGAGTGGCACGCGATGCGTGGCCTGCGGCTGTCCCGGACGCCATCAGCGTGGTGGTGGACGCGCTCGGGCGGTCTGCGACGACCGAGGCCGCTCTCGTGCAGGCTCGGGCTCTGGTGCAGGCGGAGATCGCAGCCGGCGAGCGAGTCGCCGAGGTGGTGAGCGCATCCGCCGCGATGTGGCGAACCCGCCTCGACGAGACCAGGCGTCAACTTGAGGCAGCCCAGCAAGCCGCGGATCGAGCCGTCGAGGCCGCGGCGGACGCGGAGGGGGGCGTCTCCTCCGCGACCGCTCGCGAACTTCAGGCAAGCGAGGCCGTTCGCGGCGCACGCGAGCGCTGGGACATCGCAGCCCGACAGGTCCGACCGGATGCCGAGCCGTCGCCGCCGTCCCCCGCGGCTGTCGCCGCCACCGCACGAGCCGTTAAGGCGGCGCGTGCCGCGTACGGAGACCGGTTCGCTCGGGCGGCTCGTTGGCGCAGCGTGCAGCAGGAGTGGCTCGATCGCTTGGGCCGCGTCACCGACTCCGACCGTGAGCACCTTCAGGCGCTCTACGTCCGGTACTCCAACGTCGTCGGCATGACCTGCAACGAGGCCGGCAAGCGGCAGACGTGGCAGGACCCGGCGTTCCAGCCCTTCGACATCGTCATCGTCGACGAGGTCAGCAAG
Organism: Planctomycetaceae bacterium; assembly: GCA_011525755.1. GTDB lineage: Bacteria > Planctomycetota > PLA2 > PLA2 > PLA2 > PLA2. The sequence continues at coordinate 23,055 of WYBS01000006.1, read as the reverse complement.
GCGACGCCGCCGGAGCTCCTCATGCCCCTCCTGCTCGGCGAGAAGGCGGTCCTCGTCGGCGATCACCGCCAACTTCCGCCCATGTTCCGTGAGCGCGACGCGAGCTTCGGCGAGGCTGCGGAGGAAGGCGATGTCACGAAAGAAGACTTCGTGCGCTTTCGGCGGATGGTCACCGCGAGCCTCTTCGAGGAGCTTTTCGAGCAGGCTCCCTCCGAGATCAAGGCGATGCTCTGGACGCAATACAGGATGCATCCCCGCATCATGGACGCCGTCAACGAGTTCTACGAGCACCGACTGGAGCCGGGGCCGGATCGCGAGCAGCTCTGCAACGGGCGCAGGCACAACCTGACCGTGCACACGAAAGGGGGCGAGCGCCTGATCACGCCCGATCGGCAGCTGATCTGGATCGATTCCTCCGCGGGACCGAATGGCAAGCCTGCGTGGGAAGAGCAACGCGGCATGTCCAAGCTCAACCGCTTGGAAATCGAGGTCGTGACCGCGTCGCTCGTCCTGCTGGGCCGCGCGCTGGTGAGCCGCGGCTACGGACCCACGACCACGGTCTCGGTGGACCAGGGCGATGCCGGGCGCACCTGGGAAGACGTCCTGCGCAGTGCCATGCCGCACGTGCCTGACGACACCGTCGCGGACCTGTTCGGGGAGCGGTGCGTCCGGGTTAACGGCCGCGCGCAGAAGCGGGACGGCGCCGCGCGCGCAGGGGCTACGATCCACGTGCGAGCGAAGAAGGAAGTCGGTGTCATCACGTTCTACGGTGCCCAGCTCAGGGAGCTTCGACGGAGCATCGACAGGGCGCGCTCAAAGCACCCCGACGTGTTTTCAGCGATGGAGCTGCGCACGAACACCGTGGACCGCTTCCAAGGAATGGAGAAGCCGATCGTGTTCGTGAGCTTGGTGCGGTCGAAGCGCGGCAGGTTGGGCGAGTTCGTCCGCGAGTTCCAGCGCATCAACGTGGGGCTGTCCCGCGCGCAGCAACTGCTCGTCATCGTAGGGGCCGAGGAGACATGGAAGCATGCCGACGTGTCGCTCCCGCCGCTCGATGGTGGGGATCGCATCGATGTCCCCGTCTACCGGAACATTCTGGAACTCGTCCGACAGGGGGGAGGGAGGCGCCTTGCGCGCGAAGTCCTCTGAGCCAATGGGCACGCCCTGGCACCGAGTCCGACTGTGGTGGCCGGTCGAACGCCTTCCCGTGATGTTGGAGACCGTGCATCCTCGCAAGCTCACGGCGCTTGAGTGGGCGGTCCTGCGCGTCATGGACGAGTTCAAGGATGCTCCGCCTACCCTCGCGGAAGTGGCAGAGGAGCTCGGCGCCGACGCCGCCTTTCTGCACGATACCGTGCGCGAGGTGGTGAGGCTGCGTGCGCTCGCGCCGCAGTCGCCCGACGCCCAGTGGTCCGACCTCGCCGACCTCGCCTTCACGCCGATGGGCATCGACCTGTTTCGTCGAGGCCGGATCGAGGCCGAACCCGCCGAGCACGCCGAGAACCTGTACTTCGACGCCCTCACCGATGAGGCTCGTCCTGAGCCGGAGAACGCCCAGGACAGCACCGACACCCCCTTCCCGCCGACCGCGCCGACACCCGGGACACGGACGGACGTCGGCCTCGACCGCGCCCGCGACATGGTACGGCGGTTCCACGCCGATCTTCTGGCCGGCGGCGGCGAGGTCCGCAGCGTGCAGTCGAGGCTGGACGCTCCCCCTCGGATCGTGTGGGCGCCGACGGACGTCGAACTTTACCTCTCCGATCAGGGCGAGATCGTCCCGGCCGGACCTTCGCTCACGGCTCACGGCGTCGAGTTCCTCGCTGGACGCGATCTGCTGGCGGATGGCGTTCTCCCCGGTCCCTCTGCCGCAGTCTCTTGGCCCACTGGCGTCATGGCTCGTCGCTCCTCGCGCGTCGCCTTCGATCAGTGGCGTCGCAACACGTCGCGTACGCTTGCGCCCACGGCTACGAGGGAGGAAGTGCTTCGCATCCTCGGCGAGGCGCGACAAGAGGTTCTTATGCACGCGGGTTGGTATGCGAGCCCGGGAGTATCGGAACGCGTCGGCGAGCTCGTGCGCAGAGGCGTGAAGGTAGCCGTCGTCGGGACGGACCAGAGTCGAGTGTTCGCGTTCCAGGAGCGGCCCAAGGCGGGCCTTGCGATCGCATGCACGGCGCGCCAGCCGATGCCCGGGGGCATCGTCGTGGATGGATGCGGCGGCCTGATGATCGAAGACGTGCAGCTCCGATACGCCGACCGCCGCCTCGCCGTTGCTCTCGTCGGGCTGCTCGCCCCCGCCGCAGCCGAGCAGGTCCGGGCGGAGTTTCTTGGCGCGTTCGCGGAGGCGGTGGCCTGCGCCCCGGAGCGGGCGCGCGACGCGGCCCGGCTGCGGCCGGCCCATGATGTCGACGGCGCTGCGACACGGGTCTTGGAAAACGACGAACTGCGTCTCGCGATCGCGCGCATGGCCTTCCTCGGCGACAAGCGTGACCTGGCGGGATGTGTCCGGGAAGCCTCACATCTCGCATGCGGCCCGGAGCGTGTGACCGCCCTCGCGCGGGTGGGGGCCCTCGCGCGCTCCCTTGCGTACGGCCTCTCAGAGCACGACTGCAGCGAACCCGCGCGGGAAGCTTGGCGCGAGCTCGTTGCGCAGCTTCGGGCGGGAGGAGATCCGCCTTCCCTCGACCTGCTCGCGTCCATCGCTCCGGCGGGCGTCGAGGCCGAGGAGCTGGTCAAAGCGGCCCTCGATCGCAAAGTGACTTCGGTGGCCGGCTCGGTGTCGCGCGACTGCGACCTGCTCCTGGGCGTTCAGCGCGCCGCGGATGCTCGATGGGGCCCGGGGGCGTGCCGTGCCGTCGGCGCGTGGCGAGAGATGCGCGACCGGCTTCTCAGCCAGGGCCTGGGCCAAGGCGGCGATCCGGCGTCGACCCTCGTTACGGCGCGACGCCTTCTGGACGCCGCCGAGCTGAAGGTCTGGGCCGCTGCCGAGCTGGAATCCCTACCCTTGCCTGGTGATGCCGCCGAACTCCAGCAGTGGGCGAACCGGACGAAGGCGCTCGCCAACATCGCGGGCGACGCTGTGAGGACCGGGGCGACGACGCACCTGAGGCGAATTCTTGCGGCACGCCCCGAGGAATCGGAGGCGCTCTTGCGTGCCACGGCCGGCCTGCTCGACCTGCCCGCGATTCTGGAGGTGCTGCTCCCCGCCGCACCGACGCTCGCGGAGATCCTGAAGCTTCGCCGAGCTCTGCTCGCTGCGGGGTTCCGAGGGGACGATGGCATCTGGCGAAAACGAGTTGAGATGGCCCTGCCGGATCCGAAGGCCGTCTCCACCGGGACTGTCGCGCCGGAGCTGGTCCGGTCGCTAGTCAACCTCGGGGCGGAGTCGCCGACACTGGCCTCGCTCGGGCGTAACTACGCCACGCGCATCGCCGCTGGCATCCCCGCACCCGCGACCGCCGCCAATCTGGCTTCGTGGTTCCGGGAGTTACTGCCCCTTCGGCCGCTGCTTGACGACGTGTCGTCGCGTGCGACGCACCACGCACGTCGCTTCGCGGATCAACTCCTTGCAGCTCGGGAACGCAGTGACCCCACGTGGAGCGAGGCCCGTCGAGCGTGGGCGGAGCTGGGCCTCGCGCAGAGCGCGCTCGACAGGCTCGTGGACAACGCAACCCATGCTGATGAGATGTCCGACAGGCGGACCCGCCAGGAGAAGAGGAGACGCTGATGAGTATGAGCGGACAGCGACGACTGGAACTCGAGCAGGCGCGCCTGGAAGCGCTACGGTTCGAGCAAGTCAGGCAGGAGTGTTCCGCGCTTGTCCACGCCTGCACGGATGCACTCCGAGGCGTCGGCGACGTCGCCGTCCAGCAGCTTGCCGCGCCTGGCCTCCGGGCGAGCGCTGATGCGCTGCGCACGCTTCGCCAGCAAGTTAACCAAGCCCCTGATGCGGCGCGCGCTGGGCTCCTCGCCCTGGCCGGTGACATCCAGAGGGCGATCGCTACGGCGGAGGCAGAGGCCCGCGCGTGGTCAGAGGCACAAGCGAACGCGGTGGCCGAAGCGCGCCAGGCGCAGGCCCTCGCCGCCGTCTCGGGCGACGCAACGGCATCCGCGTCGGGGGCCACGCGGCTCGCGCAGGAGGCGGCCACAGAGGCCGAGCGCGGGAACCTCGAGGCCGCCAGTCGGCTGGCGCGTGCTGCTCGAGAGGCTGCCGGGCGCGCCTCCGCCGCCAGCCTCGATGAGCGCGTTCGCCGCGAAGTCGTGAAGGGTCTCCTGAGAACGCTGAAGGACATGAACTTCATCACGGTCGGACCGCAACTCAACGAAGGCGTCGTCGTGCTCGAGGGGCGGCTCGCCAGCGGCCGCCGTGCGCGCTTCGAAGTGAAGCTGGACGGCGAGATGGCCTTCGATCTGGATGGTTACGAGGGTCGGTCCTGTGCGAGCGACATGGAGAAGGTGGAGACAACGCTGCAAGACCGCTTCGGTGTGAAACTCGGACCGCCCCAAGTTGTATGGAAGAACCCTGATCGCCTGAGTAAGGGCGCGCGCGACATGCCGACCGGCGGCGCGGAACGGAAGCGGTAGGCCATGTCACAGCATCCCGAGTGGTTCGTGGCTCTGGCCCGCGAGGCGGACATCCGTGGCGGGCTCGTCGTTTACGGCAATACCCGAGATCTGTTCTGGTCGGGGACCGGCGCCGACTACGTCACCCTGCCGACGCTCCTGACTCGTCGGCTCGGTCAGTTCACGATCCGCGGCACGTGGGATCGCGTCGACGGCTTGCGCTTCGAATCTGACGACCACGCCCGTCGCTGGGACGACGCCGTCTCACGCGCGGTCGGCGGCGGCGCGAGCGGGGGTGAGGCATACGACGTCGGGAACGAGGAGAAGCCGCAAGGAGCACCGGCCGTGGGTCGGCGGATCGATCTGCCCGAGTTGATCGCGCAGTACCGCGCGGTCCTCTCAAAGTCGACCAGCCGACCGCTGCTCGTCATCGACTGGTCCCACCTGCTCGTTACGCAGCCGGCACACCCAGATCAGACGGAACGGGACTGGATGCTGCAACTCGGCAAGGCACTGGTCGGCGAGCCGAGCCAGCGCATCGACTCCGACCGGTTGCGTCAGGGGATGGGGCTCGTCGTTGTCGTCAGCGCGAGCCTCGGCGCTGTCCCCCCGGTGCTCTACCAAGGGGAACCTCGCGTCCGGCTCCTCTCGGTACCCGCGCCGGGACGAGACGAGCGCCGCGCGTTCTTCGACCGACACGCGGACGATCTCAAGGTGGAGACGCCGCGACCTGCTCCCGGGAGCGCGGCCGGTCCCGCGCGGACGGCGACCGTCGAGTCCTTGGCCGACCTCTCGGATCAGCTCACGACCGCGGACCTGCGACAGGTCGTGGCGCTCTCCCGCTCGCTCGAGACGCGGCTTCACCCGGATCGCCTGATGAACCTGTATCGGTTCGGGGATCAACGGTCTCCTTGGGAAGAACTGTCCGAGGAGAAACTGTCGAGCGTCGACGAGGCACTGCGCGCTCGCGTCATTGGGCAAGATGCCGCGGTCGACCACGTGGCTACAATGATCATCCGCGCTTGGCTCGGTCTCGCGGGGCTTCAGCACTCCGCGAGGCGAAGCAAGCCGAAGGGGACGTTGTTCTTCGTTGGGCCCACCGGCGTCGGGAAGACCGAGCTCGCAAAGGCGTGCGCCGAGTTCCTGTTCGGCCAGGAATCGGCGTGCATCCGGTTCGACATGAGCGAGTACAACCATGAACACAGCGATCAGCGTCTCGTAGGCGCCCCGCCGGGCTACGTCGGCTTCGAGGATGGCGGGCAGCTCACGAACGCCGTGCGCGCGCGACCGTTCTCGGTGCTCCTATTTGACGAGATCGAGAAGGCCCACGGCCGCGTGCTCGACAAGTTCCTTCAGATCCTCGAAGATGGTCGGCTCACCGACGGTAGGGGCGAGACCGCATGGTTCAGCGAGGCGGTGATCATCTTCACCAGCAACATCGGCGCCGCTGAGATGCCCTCCCAGGACGGCAATACTGGCCATGAGCACGAGCGCCATTTCCGGACAAAGGTCGAAGAGCATTTCGTCAAGACACTCAAGCGACCGGAACTGCTGAACCGCTTGGGCGACAACATCGTGGTGTTCCAACCCATACATGACGAGACCACGCGACGGGGTATCCTCGCGAAGAAACTCCAACCGCTGGCTGAGCATCTTCGCGAGCGTTGGGCCGTGGAGCTTCGCATCGACGACCCGGTAGTCGGACGACTCCTCGATCTAGCGCGAGCGGAGCACGGTGGTCGCGGACTGCTCAACGCCGTCGAGCGCGAGCTCCTGAACCCGCTCGCGCGGTTCCTGTTCGAGCACCATGCCAAGCTGCGCCGGGGTCGGATGTTGGTCGTCCACCTCGACGGCAATCTCATCGAGTTCGAGCTTCGAGATGAGTGAGTCAGTGCTGAACGTCTCTGCGGTGCGCCTCCGGACCCGGACGAACGGGCCCGGATGGCGTGCTGCGGTCTGGGTCCAGGGCTGCACCATACGCTGTCCGGGGTGCTTCAATCCCGGCACGCATGCCCACGAGGCGCGTACTCTCTGGGTGCCGGAGAAGCTCGCGGAGCGCCTCGTGGTTCCGGGAATCGAGGGCTTGACCATCTTGGGCGGCGAACCGTTCGAGCAGGCAGCAACCTGTGCACGGCTTGCCCGCCGGGCACGCGAACTCGGCGGAAGCGTCGTGACCTACAGCGGCTACAATTGGCGGTACCTGCGAAGATCCGCGCTCGCCGAAGTGCATGCCCTCATCGCGGCGACCGACCTGCTGATCGCGGGTCCGTTCGTCGCGAGCCTACCCACCGACGGCCGCGGTTGGCACGGCAGCACGAACCAGGAGTTCGTCTTCCTCAGCGATCGCTACGACGACTCCATCCGCTCGCAGTTCGATGAGGCTCCCGTGGTTGAGATCTGGACGGACGGTCGGGTTGCGGACTGGTCAGGCATCCCGGGGGCAGCGCCGCTGCCAATCATCGCGCCGCGCGGCCCCGCCTGGGGCCGAGGGGACGAGTTGCCGTGAGAGCGGAAGGACCGCACCTTGTCGTCTCCGCGAGCGATCTCGCGAAGCACCTTGCGTGTGCACATCTGACCGAGCTCGACCGCGCGGGGGGGTGAGTGCTGTCGCGAGGCTCCTCAGGAGCTCTTGCGCCCGTACAGGCCCAGGCGGCGAAGCGGATCGAGCGCTGCGGTCCAAAGGGCTTCAAGCGTCGCTGCCACGTCGTCGGGGAGGCGGATGCCGGATTGCCGCGTGCCCCAGTTGCCTGCGGAGAGGTCGGGCTCATCGAGACGCTCCGGCGTGATTACCGGATCGGTCTCGACCGCGAGAATCTCCTCGAGCCGCACGGGGATGAAGGTACACCTCTCGCGCCTTCCGTCGTAGTGCGGGCGAACCACAGGCGTACCCATCGCGTATCCGGCGGCGAAGATCCCGCGGCCCCGCGTTCCTTGCCGCATCATGAAGACGCGATCCCCGAGCTGGACGTTGCCGTTCCCGCAGCGCCATTCGATGTCGTAGGGCGCGCCGCTCACCGTCTTGTGGCGGGCTGCGAGGAAATCCTGCCAGGTCCAGCGCTTCGGATTCCATGTGAGCAGGTACGTGGGCACGGTGCTATCTCCTTGTTGCGGGTTGTACGCGCCGCAGAGGGCGCCACTCGTGTTGTGTTCCCTATCCCACCGAAGTCTCCCTTCCGGGAAGGACAAGATCCCGCCATCGCCGCAAGATCTGCCACAATGGCGTCGGGATGTTGCCTCCGAATGATACAGCCTCACGGACCGACCCGCCCACGCGGATGACTGCGGCGCCGCCCCGAATGGCCCCCGGACGCAACGACCCCTGCCCCTGCGGCAGCGGGAGGAAGCACAAGAGGTGCTGCGCGACAGCGCGGCGGCGCGCTGCCCCCGGAGCCCCCTCTGATCGTCGCTGAGAGCGCCCATCGGGCGCACCGTCGATCGCCTCGGGCACCCGCTCGCGGTCGCGCGGCGACCGGCCCTCGAGCCGGTCCCGCGGGGCCGGCCTCCGCAGGGGGTTTCGAAACCCGGCCACGGAGCCGATCAACAGGACTACGCGGAATTGCCGACGGACACGGACGCCTCGCGGCGGCCTGACCCAAGGAGACCCACACGTGAAGATCCAGAAGCTCGCGTTTCTTGCAGCGGCGGCCCTGTGCGCGGCCGCGCTCCAAGGTTGCAACACCTCCGACTCCGGCGGGTCGATCCTCGTGCACGTCCGGAGCGCCGTCGTCATCAACGGCGCGCGCGGCCACCTGCCGCCCGACACCACGAGGCTCCGCGCCACCCTCACGGTGGCCGGCGCCGTCACCCAGCCCCCGCCCCAGGAGATCCCCCGCCCGATCGGCGCGGATCTCGTCGACTTCGCCTTCGTCGACGTGACGACCGGGGACTTCACGATCGACGTCCTCGGCCTCGATGCCGCCGGCGCGATCACCGGAGAGGGGACCATCAGTGGCGCCGTCTCGGGCGGATCCACCCTGAACGAGACGCTCGACCTGCTTCCCCTCGTCACGTTCGTCTTCGCGACCCTCGACGAGGAAGGCGCCCCGGCACCGACGGGATCCACCGTGGAGGCGTTCACCCTCGACCCCGCGACGGGCGTGCTCGCGCCCGTCAACGTCGTGGCGCTCAAGAACGGGGCGTTCTCCGACGCGCCCCCCGTCTTCACGGAGGACGGCCTCTTCGGCTACGTGGTCAATCCCAACGAGGGGCTCCTCCACGCGCTCTCCGTCAACCCGGCGACCGGCGCCATCGCCGAGCTGGCGGCCTCCCCGTTCACGGTCGATAGCCTCCCGAATCCCCCGACCATCATCGGGAGCTTCCTCTACCAGTCGCACGAAGACAGCGCCAACCTCCTCGTGTTCCGCATCGAGGCCGACGGCGCCCTCACCCCGATCCAGACGGTCGTCCTGCCCGGCATCGTCGCCCGCCGCGTCGTGCCGAACCGCCCGAGAAACGTCGTCCACGCCGCCCTCGCGGGGGACGTCATCCTCACCTTCGCGATAGAGGCGGACGGCACGCTGACGCAGGTCGGACTCGCGCTCGACGTCCCGCCGACGGGAACCGTCGGGACGGGCGAGATGGGGACGCCCGTCGTGCACCCGACCGGGAACTTCGTCTTCGTGACCAGCGGCGGCACGGATGCCGAGCTGCGCGCCTTGGCCGTCGCCGCCAACGGCTCCCTGAGCCTGCTCAACACCGCCCCTCTGGGGGAGGCGCCGCAGTCCCCGGCCATCGACCCCTCGGGCAACTTCATCTACGTCCCGAACACGGGAAGCCAGAGCATCTCGGCGTTCTCGATCGGCACCAACGGCAACGTGACGACGATCGCCGACTACCCCGTGCCGGGCGATCCCGCCGACACGGATCCGCTCCTGCCTGCCCCGAACAAGGTGACGTTCGACGCGCTCGGCACGTTCCTCTACGCGGGCAAGGGCGACAGCGCGTCGATCGCGGGCTACCGGATCGACGACGCGGACGGCTCCCTGACCCACCTCGCGATCTCGCCGTTCCAGACGGCGCCGTTCGGTCCCGCCGCGGGACCGGTGCCGTCGCTCGACCCGAACGGGAACTTCAACGTCGTCGCCAACCAGTACCTCATGACCGACAGCCTCGCGTCGTTCTTCGTCCACCCGACGACCGGAGGGCTCTCGCAGCAGGGACCGGCGCTGAGCACCACGCTCACCGGACCGCATCTGGTCCACCTGCGCCCGGTCCGGTTCCCCTGAGCCGGGTCATTCGAGGGGGTTCCGGGGGCGGCCGCCGGAGCCCCCTCCGATCGGCTACAGCCCCCGCGCCCAGTCCGGCCGCAGCGGGATCCGGCCCTCGAGGGCGCCGTCGATCGCTTCGAGCATCGCGTCGCGGTCGCGCGGCAACCGGCCCGACAACGGCAGCCAGTTGCTCGCGTGGTTCGTCCTGAAGATCGCGTCCGTGGGCGACGCCTCCGCGATGAACGTCCGCAGCTCCTTCAGCAGCGCCGGCACCTCCGGCACCGCGAACTCGCCGCGCTCCTCCTGGCGCCCGAGCGGCGTCCCCGGGATCACCGTCAGCGTCAAGAGCGACACGAAACGCGGGTCCATCTCGCTCGCCAGCTTCGCCGACGCCCGCGCGTGCTCCTCCGAACGCTCCGCGCCCCCGGCCCCCAACAAGAAGATCGCCGACAGCTTCATCCCCGCCTCGTGCGCCTTCCGCGCCGCCTCCACGTGCTCCTTTGCCGTCGCGCCCTTCGCGATCCGCTTCAGCACATGGTCGTCGCCCGACTCCGGCCCGATGTAGAGCAGCGAGAGCCCGAGCTCGCGCAGCGTCCGCAGCTCCTCCGGCGTCTTCTCGAGCAGATTCCGCGCCGTCGCGTACGCGCTCACGCGCCGGAGCCGCGGGAACGCCGCCCGGCACGCCCCGAGCACCGCCGTCCACGTCGGGAGATCCATCACCAGCGCGTCGCCGTCCGCCACGAACACCTTGTCCACCGCGTCGCCGTAGAGGCGCCCCGCCTCCGCCACGTCCGCAAGCGTCTCCTCGAGCGGTCGCACCCGGAACCGCTTCGCGCGATACATGTCGCAATACGTGCAGTGGTTCCACGAGCAGCCGATCGTCGCCTGGAGGATCAGGCTCTCCGCCTCGCTCGGCGGCCGGTAGATGTCGCCCTCATACCGCATCGGGCGACCATCCTAAGGGGAGGTGGTGGGGCTCCGGGGAGGAGGAACCGACGCCCCCGGACCCCCCATGGATACGTCGTTGCCGCAAACGTGGATCCCCGGGGCAGAAGGCACACTTCAGGACCAAACTCCGCGGGAAACGACGAAGTCTTCAACAGAGACGATCCCCATGAATTGAGGATTTGTTGGGGTTTTCAACGACTCGGATGCATCGGTAACCCGATGGCCTTTCGCTTGCTTCGACGAAGGCCGAGTGGGCCACTCCGGCGGCTCTCTGACGTGCGGAAGGGCGCCTCGACAAGGAGAAACCATGCGGCTAACGTGCACGAGCGCCCTTCTCGCACTCGCTCTCCTCTTCGGGTGCAGCGGCGGCGGCGGGTCCTCGGTCTCCGTTCCGGCCGGCGACGCGCTGGTCCAGAACTTCAGCATCGGCCTCGTCAGGAGCGACGCGCCGACGACGCTCTCGCTCGAGGTCCGGAAGCCCTTCTACCCCGCCGCGCAGGTCGTGCTCGCGGCGCCTCCCACGGGCGCGTTCCAGCCCGTCGCGGGTTCGCTCCCGCTGTACGTCGAGAGCGGGGAGTCGCCCTCGATCTGGATCACGTTCACGCCGCCCGGCGCGTCCGCTCCCGCCGTCCAAGAGGGCACGATCGAGCTCCTCTTCTGCCGCATCGACGGCGTCGGCGAGGATTGCCCGGTCACGGTCAAGGTCGAGGCGGAGGTCGAGACGCCCTCCGCGCGGATCCTGCAGACGCAGGTGAACGTCGGCAACGCCGCCGTGGGGGAGGCGGTGCCCTTCGGCATCTACTTCGAGAACAAGAGCTCCGCGTCCGCGGTCGTGCTCGAGGAGGTCACGCTTCCCGAGGGCCAGTTCTCCATCGATCCCAACGGGTACCCGCTGCCCTGCCCCGTGGGCCCGAGCGGGAGGTTCTTCGTCAAGCTCCTCTACACGCCGACCGCCGAGGGGCCCGCCAGCTCCGTCGTCAGCTTCCGGCACACGGCCTCTCCGCTGCCGCTCGTAGCCACGCTCTCCGGGAACGGCATCCCGCAGCGCGTCGTCTTCGACTACGGCTCCGTCCCCCTCGACCCCGTCACCTTCGAGACCCCCTGGCTCGCGTTCGATGTGGCCCCGGAGGGCGTGGGCATCTTCCTCGAGGCCTCGGGAGACCCGGCCGCCCTCCTCGACCTGGTCGGGTTCGAGGGGCCGTCGGGCCGGATCTACGAGGACGAGGATCCCGCGGGCCCGCTCGACTGGATGCACACCTACCCGGCGGGGGCGCACGGCTCCCTCTACGTCGAGCTGCCGAACTCCATGATGCCCGAGGTCCAGCTGGTGCCGGGCGGCGGCACGTACCGCTTCCGGCTGCGCGACGCGGCGGCCGCGAGCGACGAGATCCGCGTGCGCGCGACCGTCGCGCAGCGGCGGGCGGGCAAGGTGAAGGAGGGGAGGCTCGACCTCCGCGTCTTCCTCGCCGACGGCCTCTCGATCGCGAACCGCTCCGACCCGATGAGCGACGCGAAGCTCGCCGCCGTCCTCGGGACGCTCGACGCGATCCTCGGCGCTCACGGCATCCGGCTCGGCACGATCACGTTCTCGTTCCTCGATCCGGCCTATAACGTCGTCGCCGGCGTCGCGGCCACGGAGAACCTGCTCGCCACGGTCACCGCTGGGCTCCCGGAGGGCCCGCTCAACCTCTTCCTCGTGAAGGACATGGGCGTCGGCGTCACGGGCGCCGCGGGCGCCGTGCCGGGGCCCCGGGCCAACGGCACCCCGTACTCGGGCGTCGTGATCGACTTCGATGCGACGCAGGGGATCACCGTCGGCGCGAACGCGGGCCACCAGATCACCCACTATCTCGGCCACCACGACGAGGACGGCGTCGAGACCGTGCTCCCCGAGGCCGGCGGCATCTACCCGGTGCTCCGGCACCCGCTCCTGAACGCGGGTCTCCCGCAGGATCTCGTGTCCCCGCCGGAAGAGACCAACTACCCGCTGATCGAGATGATGGTCGGCACGATGGCCCCCATGTACAAGTGGTGCGGCACCTGCATGCGCCCGCCGCTTCGCTGAGCCCCGGACGCTCCGCGAGGGAGCGCTTCGGCGCTCCCTCGCGCGAATACCCGGGCCGAAGGCCTACCCCCGGGACGACCCCGCCATCGGGGCCGCGCGAGGGTTGCCGGCAACCAGGTGTCGGCTTGGGGAGAGGAACTTGGCGTCGGGGACCTCCGTCTGACCGGAAGTGGTAACGACTGGCCCAGCGCTTGCTCCGGGGAAGTCGGATCTACAAGGAGACGCCGATGCGCGCAATGAAAAGTGTGGCACTTCTCGCTTGCGTGGTCCTCTTCGCCTGCGGTGGCGGGGGGGCCTCCGTCGCCCCCGGCCTCGAGCCGGAGCAGCAGCAGGAGTTCAGTGTCGGGCTCGTCCGCGGCGACATGACGACGGCGATCACGCTCGTCGTCACGAAGCCGTTCGAGGAGGCGGGCACGGTCGAGCTCCTTGGCACGCCCACCGGGGCCTTCGAGCCCGGTCCGCTCCCGATGGACCTCCCGAGCGCGAGGAAGTGCGCATTCACGGTCGCCTTCACGCCGCCGGCCGCGCCCCCCGACCCCCTCCAATTCGGAACGATCCCGCTCCTCTTCCGCCCTGCCAGCGGGGGAGCGGCCTACCCCGTCACGCTTCGTCTCGACGCGGAGGTCGAGACGCCCTCGGTGCGGCTCCTCGACACCGACGTGGAGCTCGGCACCGCCGCGATCGGCGAGATCGTCCCCTGCGCCGTCCGCTTCGAGAACACGAGCGTCGTGACGCCCGTCGCGGTGAGCCGGGTGACGCTCTCCGGCGGCGACTTCTCGCTCGCGCCCGACGCGTCCGCCATGCCCGCCACGGTGGCGCCCGGCGCGACGTTCGTCCTGCGGCTCCAGTACGCGCCGACGGACGAGGAGGCCGATTCGTCGGTCCTCCGCGTCTTCCACTCGGCGTCGGCCGACCCGCTCGAGGCCACGCTCGATGGCGAGGGGATGGCGCCGCGCGTCGTCTTCGACTACGGCTTCGTCGCCCTGGACCCCATCAGCTCGGATTCCCCCTGGCTCACGTTCGACGTGGGGCCGAAGGGCACGGGGATCACCATCGAGGCGTGGGGCATTCCGGACGCGCTCCTCGATCTCGTGACGCTCGAGGGGCCCATGGGCCAGGTCTCGGTCGACTGGCTCCGCACCTATCCGGGAGGCTCCTTCGGCTGCCTCAACCTGCAGGTCCCGGAGTCCGCGAGCGGCGAGGTCCTCCCCGCGGAGGGCTCGTACCGCTTCCGCGTGCGCGACGGGGCGGAAACGGGGAGCGACGTCCGCGTGCGCGCGATCGTCTCGCAGCGGCGCGACGCCGACGTGGGGACGCTCGACCTCCGCGTGTTCGTCGCGGTCGGCCTCTCGATCCCGGACCCCGCCACCGACCCGAAGGTCGAGGCCGCGATCGGCACGGTCGACGCGGTCCTCGGCGCGAAGGGCATCCGTCTCGGCAAGGTCTCGTTCGTGTCCCTCGACCCGCGCTTCGACGTCCTCCACGACGACATGGAGCGCGTGAACATGCTCATGGTGGCCACGGCGACGCTTCCCGAGGGCGCGCTCAACCTCTTCCTCGTGCGGGGGATCGACGGCGGGCACGCGGTGACGGCGCCGACGCCCGGGCCGCTCTGGAACGGCACGCCCTTCTCGGGCGTCATCCTCGACTTCGACGATCCGTCGGGGATCGCGGCGGGCGCCGTCGCGGCGCACGCGATCGCGCACTACCTCGGCGACGGCGAGGGCGTCCTCGGGGAGAACGGCACCCGCGGCGCGCTGCGGCATCCGCTGCTGCGCCCCGGCCTGCCGGAGGAGTTCGTCTCGCCGGAGGGGAGCATCGACGAGGCTCTCATCCCCGTGCTGTGGCCGGGCGCGTGGTGCGGGACCTGCGGCCGCGACCCGGGCCGTTGAAGCGAGGGGGCTCCGGGGGCGCGGCCTCCCCCCCGGAGCCCCCCCGAATCGCCTCGCGGCCGCGTCACCGCGGCAAGGGCTTCAGGTGCTCCGCGAAGAAGGCCGACGTCGCCGTCGCCGATCGCACGAGCTCGCCGCCGCCCCAGCCGTGGCCGAGGCCGACGAGCAGCTCGACGCGGCCCGGCACGCCGGCCGCCTGCATCGCGTCCGCCATGCGCGTCGCGTGCGCATGCGGCACGAGCGGGTCGTTCGTGCCCTGGAAGAGGAGCATCGGCGCGTCACCCTTGCTCACGTAGCCGACCGGCGAGGCGCGCCGGCACTCCTCCCGCTTCTCCGCCTGCGGCCCGCCGAGGAACGCCTCGAAGATCGGGCGTGCGCCTTCGGTCGGCGCCATCAGGAGATCCGTCGGCCCGAAGAACGAGACGACCGCCTGCACCTTCGAGGGGAACCCCGGCGAGCCGCCCGAGCCGTCGAGCCCGTCCGCGGGGTCCATCGTGCCGAGCATCATCGCGAGGTGCGCGCCCGCAGAGAACCCGACCGCGCCGATGCGGTCCGGGTCGATCCGGAACCGCTCCGCGTTCGCGCGCAGGAACCGCACCGCGCACTTCGCGTCCTCCACCTGCGCGGGGAAGAGGTGCTTCGGGCAGAAGCGGTAGCCGATCGTCGCCGAGACGTAGCCCTCCTTCGCGAGCCGCCACGTGAGGTCGTCGTGGAGCGAGCGGTCGCCGTGCGCCCACCCGCCGCCGTGGATGACGACGATCGCCGGGAGCCGCCCCTTCGCGGCCTTCGGGATCGCGAGGTTGAGCTTCAACGCCTCGCCGCCGGCGCGGCCGTACTCGACGTCCCGCAGGAACTCGACGTCCCCGGGCGGGTCCGCCGCGCGCACCGGGCAGAGAAGGAGGGCGAGGATGATGCCGTGCCGCCTCATGGCGCCGATCCTACTGCCCCGGAGCCCCGGGTCATGTCCCGGAACGATACGCTCCCGCCGCGGGACCGGCCCTGCCAGCCCCGAGGCCGTGGGATAGAGTTCGATCGAGATGGACCCCATCGACCGCCGCAAGCATCATCGTGTCGAGGAGGAGTTGCAGGCGATCCTCGTGGGCGTGCCGCGCGGCACCGCCATGCGGGGCGCGAAGGTGCGCGACCTGTCCGAGGGCGGCGCCTGCATCGAGCTCGACGGCCCCTTGCCCGTCGGCGCGGAGACCTACGTCGGCTTCTTCCTCAAGGACGAGTCGCGCCCGCTGGTGGCCGTCGCGCGCGTCGTATGGACGCGCAGCGAGGGCACCCGGCATGTGATGGGCGTGGCATTCGCGACGGAAGGCGCGTCGCAGCGCACCGCGATCTCGCACCTCGCCGAGTACCTCGAGGCCCGCCGGCTCGAGCTCGTCGTCTCCGCGTCGTGATCGGGGGGGCGCCGGGGGCGAGGCACGTCGCGCTGCCCCCGGAGCCCCCTCACGTCGCGTCGCCGAGGCGCGGACTACTCCCGCGGCTCGGCGATCCGGTGCAGCCTGTTCGCCGCGGGGGCGTCGATCCGCTGCACGCGGCCCCCGGGCCAGGCGATCTCCGCCCACTCGACGGCCTCCGCGTCGCCGAGGCCGAAGTGCACGGCGCGGGACGACTGCGCGAGGTAGCCGCCCGCGGCGTGCACCTGGCTGATGCGCACGCGGCCCGCGGCGGAGAGGCGCACGATCGCGCCCGTCGCGTCGCGGCAGCCGCGTGCGCCCTCGAGCCGGAACGAGATCCAGTTGCGTTTCGGGCCGCGGTTCATGTAGACGAACGCGCGGTCGTTGAAGTTGTTCACCGCGAGGTCGAGGCGGCCGTCGCCGTCGAAGTCCGCGACCGCCGCGCTCCGCGAGCTCTTCGTGGCGTCGCGACCCTTCATCCGGAGGCCCAGGAGCGGGCCTCCCGGCGGCGGGTCGAGCGCGGCCTCCGCCGCGACGTCCGAGAACGTGCCGTTCCCGTTGTTCCGGAGGAGCGGCGATCGCCAGTACTCCCACGGATAGCCCATGCCCGACGGGAGGAAGGCGTCCTCGAACCCGTCGTTGTCGAAGTCGCCGCTCGCGATCCCCCAGGGCCAGAAGGTCTCGACGCCCGCCTTCGCCGACGTCTCCTCGAACGTGCCGTCGCCGCGCGCGCGGTAGAGCGCGTTGCCGAAGAACGTCCGCTCGTAGTCGAGGCGCGTCACCTCGGCGAACATCGTCTCCGCGTCGCGGAAGCGCGACTGGCCGTCGAGCGCGCCGAAGAACTTCCCGTACTTCCGCGTCTCCTCGACCTTCCTGAGGTCGTAGTCGAAGGGCGTCCACATGTCGGAGTGCATGTCCACGACGAAGAGGTCGAGGCGGCCGTCGCCGTCGTAGTCGAAGACCTTCGCCCCGACCGCGCCCCACGGCGTGCGGCCGAGCGTGGCGTCGGTCACATCCTCGAAGCGTCCGCTCCCGTTCCGGTAGAGCTGGCTGCCCCCGAACATGTTCGCGACGAAGATGTCCGTGTCGCCGTCGCCGTCGTAGTCGAACGCGGCGGTGTCGCCTCCCCAGCCGCCGCCCGCGAGCCCGGACCCTGCGGTCGCGTTCTCGAACGTGCCATCCCCGCGGTTCCGGAAGAAGACGTTCGTCTCGACCTGGCTCCGCACGAGATCCATGAGCGTGCTCACGCCCGCGTAGTAGCGTGCGACGGGTTCGTACCGCGCCGTGGTCCACTGCGCGGTGTTGGCGAGGAAGAGGTCGAGGAACCCGTCGCCGTCGGCGTCGAAGAAGGTGGCGCCCTGCGAGTGGCCGACCCACTCGAGCCCCGCCTCCTTCGTGGCGTCGGTGAACCGGCCTTTCCCGTCGTTCCGGAGGAAGACGTTCCCGCCGCGCGTGGAGGTGACGTAGAGGTCCTCGTCGCCGTCGTTGTCGGTGTCGCCGAACACGGCGGAGACGGAGATCCGGTCGTCGAGCGCGACCGCGGGCGTGGTGGCGTCCTCGAAGGTGCCGTCGCCCTTGTTGCGGTAGAGCGCGTTCGGGCCGAGCTGGTTCAGGAGGTAGATGTCGTCGTCGCCGTCGCGGTCGATGTCGCAGGCCGCGACGCCGCAGCCGTGGTCGTAGAAGTTGATCTTGAACTTCTCGCCCTGCTCGCCGCGGAGGAACTCCATGCGGAAGCGGACGCCAAGCGCCTCGGCGCGCTCGACGAAGAGGAGCCGCGCCTCGTCCGCCGGGGAGAGCGCGGCGAGGAGCAGGAGCGCGACGGGAAGCCGTCCCACGCATGCAACTACGTCACGCGGACCCGAAGTGTGCGGAAGTGCCGAGGTTGCCGGTAAGGGAAGAGCAGGGGGCCCGGGGGCGGCCGGCTATCTCCCTGCCGGTCCTGCCGCGACCGGTTGCGGCCTGGCCGCGGCTTCGAACCTCCGTCGCTCGCCCTTGCGGAAGGTCCACTCCGGCGTCCTCAGCTCCTCGCCGAACTCGGCCGTGTACCACGGCGACAGCCGCGCGTTGGACGGGTTCCTGAGCACATGGAAGTCCTGCGCGGGCATGTAGCCCTGGCCGAGCAGGAAGACGCGCCTGCCGGCCTTCTCCGCGACGTCGAGCACGAGGACGACGTGGCCGGGCGATCCGCCGCGGAGGAACATGTCGCCGGGCTCCACGGCCCCCGAAGCCCCCTCCGTTTCCCTTTCCAGCGAGAGCGTGCCCGCGTACGTAAAGACCGTCCGCAGGTACCGCCGGAACTCGGCATATCCGCCGCCGGCCTTGCCCTTCTTCCACGCCACCCGGCTGCCGGAGACGACGGGACGCCACCCCTCCGCCCAGCGCGACCACTCGCAGGAGTCGCCGCTCGTGAAGCGGAAAGCGACAGGCTCCCTGCGTTCCCAGAGATACTCCGCGCGGAGCCGGAGGACACAGTCGGCGCACTGTTGCAGGTCGCCCTTGCCGGTGTCGAGATCGACGACCGCGAAGTGCGCCTCCTGGTTGCGCTTCGGCCGCCCGTCGTGGAGGAGCACAGGCGGGCGGCCCGGCTTGAGCGGGAGCCCGCGGAGCCACGCGCCGAAGCCGTCCGCCTTGACGCGCACGAACCCCTCCGGCGGCGGGATCCTCCGCTCGATGGAGTGGGCGGGGTCGGGCGCCGCGAGCCACGGGTATGCCGCGAGGAGGAGGAGGATCCGCATGTCTATCTCCTTGTTCGGCCAGCGCGCGCATCTATCCTGTGGCCCGATGGAGCCTATCGCGACGGACGGCGTCGTCCTTTTGCGCGCGCCGGCGGCGCGGGACGAGGCGGAGTTCCTCGATCTCGTGCGGAAGAGCCGGAGGCTCCACCGGCCGTGGGTCTCGCCGCCGGCGACGCCCGACCGCTTCCGGCGGTACCTGCGGCGCTGCAAGGAGCCGAACTTCTGCGGCATGCTCGTCTGCCGGCGCGAGGACGGACGGATCGTCGGCGTCATCAACATCAGCGAGATCGTCCGCGGGGTGCTCCAGAGCGCGTACGTCGGCTACTGGGCCGGCGCGCCGTTCGCGGGCCAGGGCCATATGGCGCGTGGTCTCGCGCTCGCGCTCCGGCACGCGTTCCGCGGCCTCGGGCTCCACCGGCTCGAGGCGAACCTCCAGCCGGGGAACGTGCGCTCGCGCCGGCTCGCGAAGGGCGCGGGATTTCGCAAGGAGGGCTTCTCGCGGCGCTACTTGAAGATCGGCGGCCGCTGGCGCGATCACGAGCGCTGGGCGATCCTCAGGGAGGAGTGGGGGGCCGGGGGGCGGTGATCGCGGCCCATGCCGCGACCGCGAAAGCGCCGAGCGCGTTCGCGAGCGCGTCGGTGGCCGACGCCATCCGGCCGACGACGAACATCTGGTGGATCTCGTCGGTGATGCCGTAGGCGGTCGCGAGCACGGCCGCGAGCGGCGCCGCGTGCCGGTGCGCGAAGGTCGATGCCGTTCCCCCCGGCCCCCTGCCCGCCCGCTCGAGAGCCTTCGGTCGCGGAGGCGAGAGTGCCCTCCACATCAGGAAGGAGAGAAGCGCATACGCGGGCACGTGGAGCGCGTTCTGCACGGACGGCCGCGGGAAGTAGGAGCCGATCCCCGGCCTCTCGGGGTCGTCGGGCACCGACGACAGCGCGAAGAGCCCCGCCATGTAGACGAAGGCGAGGATCCACCACCGCCGCGCCGTCACGCGCGACATCGTACGCGGGCCGTGCGAGAATCCGGCGCGGTGAAGACGCTCCTTGCCGTCACGGCGCACCCGGACGACGAGTCGTTCGCCTTCGGGGGCTGGCTCGCCATGCACGCGCGGGCCGGCGGGAAGGCCGGCCTCCTGTGCCTCACCGACGGGCAGGCGGGGCGGACGGGCGGGCTCTGCTCGCGCGAGGATCTCGGACGAGTGCGGCGCGAGGAGCTGCGGCGGGCGGTCGCGGTCCTCGGGATCCCGCACCTCTTCACGCCCGGCCTCATGGACGGCGGGCTCGACGCGGTGGGGGACGAGGCGGGGACGCGGCTCGTGAAGGAGCACATCGAGCGCCTCGGCGCCGACGTGCTCCTGACCTTCGGGCCGGAGGGCGCGAGCGGGCATCCGGACCACAAGGCCTGCTACCGCTGGACCGTCGCCGCGGCGGGCGGGCGGCCGGTGTACGTGATGAGCTGGCCCCCGGGCCTCGAGCTGCCGCGGAAGACCGTTCCGCTCCCGCCGACCGATGTGGTGGACGTGTCGCCGCTCGGCGACCTCGTGCGCCGCGCGTTCCTTGAGCACAAGACGCAGCTCGACCACTCCGAGCTGAACGCCCAGCTCCTCGCCGCCTTCTCCGGCAAGGAGTACTACCACCGCACCGGTACCACGTACGCCACTCCGTCGCCGTAAGTCGTCGTCGGACAGCAGGTTGCGTGCGGCGGACACGGACCCTTGCGTCCGGGTTCGGTGTATATGCACGGATCTCCGCGCGGGGCGCCGGGAGGCCGCCGGCGATGCCGATCGGGGGGCCCTCTCGGCGTTTCGCGGCTTGCGGGACGGGCCCCGGCGCCGGGCGGGGGAGGGAGTGTCCCCGCCCGGCCCCCGGAGCCCCCTCCCTTCCTAGCCGAGCTGGCCCGCGGCGCCCTGGTGGCGCTGGAGGATCCGCTGGAAGATCTGCGTCAGCGTGTTCGCCGCTTCCGCGAGGTAGAGGCGCACCATGCCGATCGTCGTCTGGTCGTCGAAGACCACAGAGAGGATCGTGCGGTTGCCGACGAGCGTCACCTGGATGTTCGCGCGCTTGCCCTGGTGGAACAGGTTCAGGAACGTGTCCTCGCCGAGCATCAGCGCCATCTGCTTCGTCGCCGCGAAGGCGCCCGCGACGAGGCCGCAGATCGCGTCGACGTCGATCTTGTCGTCCACGCCCTCGCGCGTGATCAGGTGGCCGTCCTTGTCGACGAGGAAGGCGGAGCTCGCCTTCGCGCGCTGCAGGAAGCCGCGCAGCGTCGCGTTGATCTCCGACATCTCCTCGCGATAGAACATGAGGCGGTCGCGCCGAAGTTCGGCGTCGGTCTTCTGCTGCATCGGGCCGGGCATGGGTCGTTCTCCTCCCTCACAGTAGTGCGTGAACCAGGTATCCGATGACGCCGAGCAGGAACAGCGAGAACAGCGAACCTGCCCAGAGACTCTTCGTGGAAAGCGCCTCGACGTTCTCGCGGCGCGGGCGCTTGCGGCGATCGACGACCGGGCGCGCATCGCGCCGGCGCTCGTCCCAGCCGCTGACGTTGCCGCGCACGCGCACGGCCCCGGTGGCGGGCTGCTCCCAGCCGGCGGCGGCGGCGCCCTGCAGGTCGACCGACTTGGGATCGGTGTAGTCGGGCCATTCGGCGACGTTCGCGGCGGCGCCGGGCTCGAGGGCCGTCTCGGTCTCCGCCGGGCGGTGCGGGCGCGCGGCACGACCGCCCGCGTGGCGATCGGCGGCGCGCGGGACGTCGCGCGACGGGAGATCCGTCGTCGCGTGGGCGTTCTCCGCCGCCTGCTGCCCGAGACGGCCGAAGCTGTCGGTGCTCAGGTGGTCGGCGAATTCCTCCTGCTGCGAACGGACCGCGGGGCGGTCCGGGCTGCGCCGCCACGGGGGCGTGATCGGCGTCTCGTGCGCCTCCTGCTCGCGCGGCTCCTCCTCCGCCGCCTCCGCTCCGGCGGGGGGCAGCGAGACGTCGTCGAAGGAGAGGCGCGAACCGCCTGCAGACGCGGACTGGCGCACGGGCGCCGGCGCGGCGGCGAAGGCCGGCTCGGGCTCGAGGGCCGCGGCGGGGACGGGGTCGAGGACCGGGGCGGACCCCCGCGCGGAGGTGCGCTCGCGGCCCGCGACCGCGCGGATGCGTCCGGACGCGGCTGCCGGCTCGGGGCGCTGGGCGGCGGCCTCCGGCGCCTCGACGTCCGGCGTCACGACGATCATCTTCGTCACGTCCACGAGGACGGCGTGCGTGATCGCCTTGAGCGTCTGGAAGACCCCCGCGCCCATCTGCGCGGCCGCCTCGAACGCCGGCCTCCCGTGCGGGTTGAGCGCCTGCGCGAGCTCCGCCACCGGCGCCGCCTCCTTGAGATCCCGCTTGTTCCACTGGAACACGAGCGGGAGGTCACGGAGCTCGCGGCCGAGCTGCGACAGGTTCTCGTGCAGGTTCTCGAGCGCCTGCATGTTCGCGCGCATGCGGTTGGGCCCGCTGTCCGCGACGAAGACGATGCCGTCCACGCCCTCGAGCACCAGCAGGCGCAGCGCGTTCTGCGCGTCGAGGTAGGGGATGGCATAGAGGTTGATCTTCGCCTTCACGTTCCCGATGAGGCCGAGGTTGAGCGGGAGGAAGTCGAAGAAGAGCGTCCGGTTCGTGTCCGTGGCGATGGTCGTCAGCTGGCCACGCACGCGCTCGGGCGAGCGCTCGTGGATCTGGTGCAGGTTGGCCGTCTTGCCCGACATGGACGGGCCGTAGTAGACGACCTTGCACTGCACCTCGCGTTTCGCGAAGTTGATCTGGACCATCGTCCGGGAACTATCGGCCAAACCGGGGGTGGCGGTTTATCGGCAATAAGTCTGCCGCCGGCAATGGGTTACGGCGGCGCCGCAGGTGTCTCACGGCGGAACGGGAAGGGTGGGGGCTCCGGGGCCCACCCCGCCGATGGCCGCCGGGGGATCGGGGAGGGGCCCGGGGAGAGGCCCGGGGAGAGGCCCGGGGAGGGGCCGGGGGAGGGGCCGGGGACGGCCGCCGTGCGGAACGAGTTCCGCACCTTGGGCGCCGCAACCTGCGGCCGGACAACGGTTTCCGTCGCCCGCGCAGGTTAACCGTTGACCTAGTGGGTGGTTCCGCTCGCGGAACCAGGAGAGCAGCTCGTCGGCCTTCGTGATCTCCCCGTCCGTCGGGGTGCCGTCGGTCAGGAAGAAGAGCGTGTCCGGGGTGTCCGGGAAGTCCATCCGGGCGATCGATTC
>WYBS01000217.1 GCA_011525755.1 Planctomycetaceae bacterium | reverse complement strand
TGGAACTGCATCGGGCTTTCCTCCGGCGTGTGGCGGCAGACCTACCACCATGCTTCGGACGGAAAGCCTTTTTCGTCCCCTCCCACCCCTCAAAACCGCGAAACTCCAGGTGCCGCACCCTGCCGCCCCAAGTCGTTGGCGTCCCTCGAGTTAGGACGCCCGCCGCCGTGAAGGACACGCTAATCCAGGCGGATCAGCTTCAGCTGGTGACGGTGGGCGGGGTCCGGGGCCGGCACGGGCTCGGTCAGGCCGGGCGCGAGCGGCGGCGGGTCCGCGGCCACGAAGTCGCCGAACGTCGGCGCGCCGATGCCGCCGCCCTCCATGCCGCCCCGCATGTCGTCGCCCATGACCATGATCGCGAACGGCTGCGTCTTCTCCTCGTCGAGGACGACCACGATGTCGTCGCCGTCGAGCGTCGCGTCGTAGCCGAACCACGCAACCTGCGTGATCGTCGGGCTCTCGGTCGGCGCGAAGGGGAGGCCCACGGCGGGGTCGCCCGGCGGAGGCACCGGGACCGGCAGCGGGCCCGGGTCGCCGAACTCCCCTTCCATCGTCGCCTCGGTCAGGCGGTAGTCCTCGGGCGCGCTCGTCCCGAAGTCCTCCCAGTGCCGGAGGTGCAGCTCCGTGCCGACGCCGCCGTAGGTCAGGTAGAGCAGGTCGACGCGGAGCGCGCTCCCCTGCACGCGCGCGAACACGGTCGGGAGGTACGAGAACGGGTCGGAGAGGAGCACCGGCGCAGACCAGGAGGCGCCGCCGTCCGCGCTCGTCCGCATGCGCACGCCGTCGCGCCCCTCGTAGGCGTAGAAGATGCGCATCGCCGCGCCCTCGCCGACGACGGCGACGCTCGGGTCGCGCGCGACCGTCACGTCCTCCTCGAGGAGCGTGTCCGCGAACTCGCCGCCGAAGAGCCGCACGGCGCAGCGGAACCCTGTCGTCACGGTCGTCTCCATCGTCGTCTCGCTCCACGAGAAGCTCGTGAAGCCGTAGCCGAGCACGAGGTCGCCGCCCGAGGACCACGCTAGGCCCATGATGACCGGCGACACGTCCCCGGCCGTCGCGTAGATGACCCGCGGCGCGTCGAACGCGAACCGCGTGGGCGAGCCGCCCGCGTCGAACGCCGACGCATGTCCCTCGACGAGGAGGAGCTCCGCGCCGCCCGGGTGCGACTGCCAGAAGGCGACGGCGACCGAATAGTCGGCGGCCATCTCGACCGTGGCGAGGTGCGTCGCGCCGTCCACGCCGGCACGCGCGAGCGTCTGGGCCTGGCCGAAGGTCGCGCCGCGGTCGAAGGAGAGCTTGAGCGTCACCTCGGAGAGCCCGCAGTGGACGAGCGCCACGACGTTGTAGAGCGCCGCGACCTCGTGGTCGCGCCAGTTGCCGGAATCGGGGTTCGGCTCGAGCGACGCGCCGCCCGTGACGAGCCCCGTCACGCGGTCGTGCTGGAGCCGCATCTCGTAGCGGTCGTAGCGGTAGGGGTCCGAGGCGTCGCCCTCGTACGCGACGACCGTCGTGCGGTCGCCCGAGATCGCGCAGACCGGCAGGCCGAACTGGTACGAGTCGCTCGAGTAGATCGTGCCGATCGACACCACGCCCGGGTAGTCCGTGCGGAAGCCGGGGGCGACGTTGATCGGCGACTCGGGGCCGATGCGCACGCGGATGAGCGCGGTGACGTCGCCCTCGGGCGTCTCGGCCTCGATCGCGATCACCTGGTCCGCGTCGATCGCGCCGCTCACCGTGATCCGCGCGAATCCGTCGCCGAAGGCGTCGAACCACTCCTCGTGGCCGGAGGCGCCGTTCGCGGCGGGCACGATCCCGGCGTAGCCGAGCGTCTCGGGGCCGCCCGTGGGCGCCACTCCGCCGTCGGCCGCGTGGGCGACGGAGACGCGCACCTGCCCCTCGTTCCCGGGGCCGCGCGTGAGGAGGTCGAAGGAGAACGGCTCGTCCGCGGGCGTCGTCACGTCGTAGACGCGCGTGACGTCCGCGATCCCGAGGCGCGCGAGGTCGACGCCCCCGCTGACGGTGTCGACGGGCAGGGGTTCGATCGGCACCATGCCCGCCGCGACGACGAGCGGGACGGCCTCAATCCGGCCCCCCCCGCCCCCCCCGCTTCCGCCGCAAGAGGCCGCGAGAAGCGAAACGAGAACGACCGCAGCCCTCTGCATGCGCCTACCTCCGTCGATGCCTCATAAGGATAGCCGGGACTCCGAGGGCACGGGACGTGCGCCGCCAGGGATGCCCGGCCCGGGGCCGCCGCGACGCGTCCGGCGTTCAGAACGCCGGCCACCGGGGCGGCGGCCTGCCGGTCTCGACGAAGACCCTGAGGCACCCGTCGAGCAGGATCCTCCATCCCTTCTCGAGGCTCGTGCACGTCTTTTCGTCCACGCGGCCGAACGCCTGCTCCTCAAGGCGGATCACCGTGCCCTTCCCCTCCGCGCGCAGGCGGAAGGCGGTGTGCAGGCGCGCGGGGCCGCCGTTCTTCGCGTCGAGGTCCCCCATGAGCTGGAGGAGCTCGTTGCCGACGAGGCCGACGACCGTGTACCAGACGAGGCCCTGGCCGTCGCCCCAGTCCTCGTACACGCGACCGCCGACGCGCGGCTCGACGACGAACGCGAGCGCGCCCTTGCGGCTGAAGAAGCCCGGGTGCCACCACGCGCCGATCTGGTCGGTGAGCGCCTTCCAGACGCGGGGCGGGGGTGCCGCGATCTCGATCTCGAGCGTGTGTTCGATGAGGTTCAAAGCGGTTCCTCCACGAGGCGCTTCAGGCGCAGGAGCGCGTCGGCGCGCCCGGACTCGAAGGGGCGGGCCCAGCGGAGCGCGATCCGCCGGATCGGCACGGGGTTGAGCACGTTCCAGCGCTCGCGACCGCGGCGGCGCGCGACGACGAGCCGCGCCCGCGCCAGCACGCGCAGGTGCTTCATGACGGCGAAGCGGGTGGTCGGGAAGCTGTCGCAGAGTTCGCCCGTCGTGCGCGGCCGCGCGCGCAGGAGGTCGAGGATCCGCCGTCGCGTCGGGTCGGCGAGCGCCTTGAAGACGCGGTCCCCGGCCCCGGCGGCCACGGCTGCCATGTGACCATTTGGTCACATGAATGAGCCCGCGTCAAGAAGGGAGGGGGCCCGGGGGAACCCGCAGTAGAATCCGGGGCGGGCGGAGGCGACGGCATCTACGTGGGGATGCGCTACTGGTCCCGCGCGCGCGGGAGGGCGGCGAAGCAGGTCACGTGCGAGGAGTGCGGCGCCGAGTACGTGTACCTGCTCGAGCGGGAGGCGGTCGGGGAGGGGTCATCCCCGTTCTTCCTGGACAAGCGGGGCGCCGAGCGGCGCGCGGCCAAGCGGGCGGAGCGCGAGCTCGCGCGAAAGCTCGAGGCCGAGTGCGACGTCGCACCGTGCCCGAAGTGCGGCAGGATCCAGGCCGACATGGTGCGCATGGCGAAGGGGGAGCGGCTGCGCTGGCTGATCCCCTTGGGCCTCATCGTCGGGGGCCTCGGGGTGCTGCTCGCGGTCCTGAACGTGTGGGTGCCGGAGGCGGAGATCCCGTGGTCCCTGATCGCGCCCGTCGCGGGCCTCGGCGCGGCGGTGCTTCTCGCGCGGTTCGCGGTAGTCTCGGCGACCGACCCCAACGACGCGCACGTCGAGCAGCGCCTCGCCCTCGCGCAGCGGACCTCCCTCACCCGCGAGGAATTCGAGCGGCGGATGCGCGAAGCGCCCCCGGCGTGAGGGTGCGCGGAGGCTACGCCCCGAGCCCGAGGATCCTGCGGTGGAGGTTCATGAGCAACGCGTTGGCCGCCTCCGCGTCGGGCTCCGCGGGCAGCGGCGACCGCGCCCTGGCTTCCCCGATCCCGTCGAAGAGGCGCCGCGCCTCTGCCTTCACCTGCTCGAGGGTCCAGCCGCCGCGCTTGATTTGCTTGAGCTCCTCGGCATCCTCCTCGCGGAAGACCTTGAGGCGACCGGTCTCGAGGAACTCCGTTCCCATGCGAAGGAGGCGGATCAGGTGCGCGGCGTTCTTCACGTCGTACTGGAACCGCCGCACGAGCGCCTTCCGCTTCGCGCCCATGTAGCTGCTGAAGTGCTGACGGTGGAGCTTCTTGAAGTCGAGGAGCGTCTCGGCGGGGATCTGCCAGAGCGCTGACAGGTGCTTCGTCTGCGCGCTGTCGGCCTCGAGCACGAGGCGGACGCTTCCCTTCGCCTCGATGGTGCGGGTCATCGCCTCGTAGTCGGCGATGCGCTCCAGGTTGAAGGCCTGCATCTGCTTCAGCTGCGCGGCGGCATAGCCGGTGAACGCGTCCGAGGCCGCCTGCGACGAGAAGAGGTCGCGACGCTCGCGGAGGAGGTGGAACGCGGGGTGGCAGTGGACGTAGTCCTCGTCCCGGAGCCAGAGGACCCCCACGATGTTGGGGTTGCCCTTGAGGAGCAGCCGGAATGCCTTGTCGAGGCTGTAGAGGACGACGTCGAGCTCCTCGTGCTTATAGACCCAGTGGTGCCAGCGCGGGAGGCCGAGGTGGTATTCGAGCGGCGGGACGACGAAGCCCATGAGATCCACGTCGTCGATGCCGTCGGGCTCGTCCGGCGGCATGTAGGTGCCGTGGCTCTTCGAGCCCATGAGCGCGAGCACGAGGAGGTGCGGCTCAAGGGGGAAGCCGTTCTGCGCGGAGAACGCCCGGAGGATGCGGCGGTCGATGCTCACGCCACGCGAAAACTAGCACGGAACGAGGGCGGCGGGACGACCCGAAGTGCGGCACCCGTGCCGCACCCTTCCGACGCAACCGTCAGGTGAGAAACGACTTGTGCCTTAACAATCCGTGATGGTCACGCTCTTTTGACCGCGACCATCGTCACGTCGTCGTCGTTCTTCGCGCCGCCGGTGAAGGAGCGTACCGAGGCGCGCACCGCGTCGAGGATCGCTTCGGGCTCCCGGTCGGCAGCCGCCTTCAGCGCGGAGGTGAGCCGCTCCGGGCCGAACAGCTCCCCCCCGGCCCCCCTCGCCTCCGTCACGCCGTCGGTGTAGAGCAGCAGCGCGTCGCCCCGCTCCAGCTTCAGCGGCTCGCCCGGGCCGCACGGCTCCCCCGGAAGGATCCCGAGGATCCGCCCCGTCCGCTCGAGCGGCTTCACGCCCCGGTCGGCCGCGCGGAAGAGGAGCGGCGGGTTGTGGCCCGCGTTGCACCACTCCATCCGGCCGTCCTTCGGGTCGAGCACCGCCGCGAAGAGGCTCAGGAACTTCCCGTCGGCCATGTCGGGCACGAGCGCGTCGTTCATGAGCGCGAGCGCGCGGTCGAGCCACGGCGCCGTCTTCGCGAACGCGCGCAGGAACGCGCGCGCCTCGGCCATCACGATCGCAGCCTGGAGCCCGTGGCCGGAGACGTCGCCGATCGCGACCCCGATCCGGCCCTCCGGCAGCGGCGAGAGCACGTCGTAGTAGTCGCCCGTCGCGTCCTCGCAGAGCTCGTTCATGCCGGCGACGTGGATGCCGTTCTCGCGGAGCGTCATCCGCTCCGGCTGGAGCTGCCGCTGCACCCCCTGCGCGAGCTTCACCTCGCGGTCGTACCGCTCCTTCTCGAGCGCGGACGCGTGGAGGCGCGCGTTCTCGACGGCGAGCGCCGCGTGGATCGACAGCCCCTCGAGGTAGCGCTCGTCCTCCTTGTCGAAGAGACCCTGATGCTTGTTCAGGAGCTGGAAGACGCCGACGATCCCGCCCGCCCGGTTCCGGATCGGCGCGCAGAGGACCGTGCGCGTGCGGAAGCCGCTCTTCTTGTCCCAGCTCCGGTCGAACCGCGGGTCCTCGTACGCGTCCGCGATGCGGACGGTCTCCCCGGTCTTCGCGACGGAACCCGCGATCCCCTGCCCCACCGGAAGCCGGATCTCGAGCTTCTTGTCGCCGGAGAGCACGCGCGACCAGATCTCCTCGCCGTCGAGGAGGAAGACCGTGCCCCGGTCCGCGCCCACGCCCTTGGCCGCCGCGTCGAGGATGAGGCCCAGAAGCTGGTCAAGATCGAGCGTCGAGTGCAGCGCGTGGCTCGCCTCGACCAGTTTTTTTAGGCGCTCGAATTCCGCTCTGGGATCATCCATCGCTCCTCCAATAGACATGAAGCCCGAGCGACCGTCCACCGGCATCCTCGTCTCGAACCTCGGGACCCCGGACGCACCCACGCCCGCGGCGCTCAAGCGCTACCTCCGGGAGTTCCTGAAGGACCCTCGCGTCATCGACCTGCCCCGGTGGAAATGGCTCCCTCTCCTCGAGCTCCTCATCCTTCCCCGCCGTTCGCCGAAGTCGGCCGAGGCCTATCGAAAGGTCTGGACCCCGGAGGGATCGCCCCTCCTCTCCATCTCGAAACGGCAGCGCGCGCTCCTCGAGGAGAGGCTCGGGCTCCCGGTCGCGCTCGGCATGCGCTACGGCAACCCGTCGATCGCGCGCGCGCTCGACGAGCTCCTCGCGAAGGGCTGCGGACGCGTGCTCGTGCTCCCGCTCTATCCGCAGTACGCGGCCGCGACGACGGCCTCCACCTTCGACGCGCTCGGCGACGCGCTCAAGCGGCTGCGCGTCGTTCCGGAAATACGTACGATACGCTCCTACCGCGACGAGCCGCTCTACATCGCCGCGCTCGCGCGGAGCATCCGCGAGACGTGGGAGAAGGGCGGGCCGCCGAAGCGGCTGCTGCTCTCGTTCCACGGGCTCCCGCGGCGGTACGTGGACCTCGGCGACCCCTACCGGCAGGAGTGCGAGGAGACGGCACGGCTCCTCGCCGCGGAGCTCGGGACCGAGTGCCACGTGGCGTTCCAGTCGCGGTTCGGCCGCGAGGAGTGGCTGAAGCCCTACACGGACGAGACGCTCATGGCCTGGGGCCGCGAGAAGGTCGAGAGCGTGGACGTCGCTTGCCCCGGCTTCTCGGCGGACTGCCTCGAGACGATCGAGGAGATCGACCAGCAGAACCGCGAGTTCTTCGAGCACGCCGGCGGCGGCCGGTTCCGGTACATCCCGGCGCTGAACGACCGCGCGGATCACATCGAGGCACTCGCCGCGGTCGCGCGCAAGAGCCTCGCCGGATGGCTCCCTCAGGAGGATTGAGGGGGGGTCCGGGGGCCCGCGATCGCGAGCACGAGGCTCCCGACGAGGATCGCTCCCCAGACCGCCTCCGAGACGCCGTGGAGCTCGCGCTTCCCGCCCGCGATCGCGGGACCGAGGAGGAATGCGTTCGCCGCCGCCGCGGCGCCGAGAAGGCAGGCGAGCGCGAAACGCCAGCGGCTCCCGCGCGCCGCGACCGCGAAGAGGACCGCGGCGCCGATGCCGAAGAGGTCGACCTTGCGGAAGATCGGCCCCATGAGTTCGCCGGCGCGCGGCGGGTCGGCGAGGAATCGGAAGACGCGCGGCGCGACGGCGAACGCGACGGCCGCGACGGCGCCGGCCCAGAGCGCGACCGCGAGGCGCCCGAGGGCGGGGAGCAGGTTCCGCATCATGGTCCAAAGACCCTACCCGTCCCCGCGGCGGCGGCCGAGAAAACCCGGACCCCGGAGTCCGGGTCCCGTCGCCGCAAGTGGGCCCCCGACAACAGGATACGGACGCCCGTGGGCGTACCTAGTACGCCCGCGCGACGGCGTCGTTGTAGGCAGCGTAGAGCTCGTGCTCGCGCAAGAGGCCGAGCACGCGGCGTGTCGCCGGGTCCACCACCGGGAGCTCCTCGTACGACGAGCGGACGAACGCGCGCCGCGCCGTCTCAAGATCGTCGTCCGGGGAAAGCACCTGCCCCGGCGGCTCCGCGAGGTCCCGCGCCACCGCGACGCCGTGAAGCCCCTCCTCCACGAGGAACGGGCGCAGCGCCGCGAGCGTCACCACGCCCGCGAACCGGCCCTCCGCGTCCACGACCGGGAAGACGTGGTGGCGGGAGCGGAGCGCGAGGTCGCGGACCTCGGCGAACGCCATCGACTCCCCGAGCACCGTCGCGTCGGCGTGCATCGCCTCGCGCACCGTGAGCGACTGGAGCACCGCCTCGTCCCGCCCGCCGCGCAGCCGCACGCCGCGCCGCGCGAGCTTCAGCGTGTAGATCGACTCCCGGAAGAGCCCGCGCGCGACGTAGGTCGCGA
>WYBS01000216.1 GCA_011525755.1 Planctomycetaceae bacterium | reverse complement strand
TCGCGGAGGCGCACGACCTCTACGGCGAGGCATGCGACGCGCTGCAGCGCTTCCTCGAGATCATGCCGTGGGGGTTCGACCTCGCGGACGACGCCGAGCGGGCGGAGGCGATCTCGACCTACGAGCAGCACCGGCGCGAGGCGACCGGGCTCCTCGAGAAGGCGGCGGCGCGGGAGAGGGACGCGCTCGAGCGGTTCAAGGGCCTCGTCGAGCCGCGGTAGTCCCCCCGGGTAGCGACGGGGTGGGGCCCCGGGGACGGGTTTGCCGATAGCCAAGGAGGTGCGGCGCCTCGCCTTCCTTCTCCTCCTCGCCTCCCTCGCGTTCGCCGGGGACGCGGTACATCTCGCGAACGGCCGCGTGCTCAGGGGCACGGTCCTCGAGGAGAACGACGACGAGGTCGTGATCGACATGGGCGCCGGCAAGCTCCGGATCCCGCGCGCGCAGGTGCGCCTCGTCGAGCGCGGCGCCGCCCCCGAAGCCCCCCGGAAGACGCTGACGAAACGCGACGAGTGGTTCCTCGTGCTGCACCGGGACAAGGTCATCGGCTGGCAGCACGTGGTCGAGACCGTCCGCGGCGGCCGCCGGCAGGTGCAGGAGGAGACGGTCTTCTTCAAGCCGGGCGGCGGCGACGACGTGAGCACGCGGCGCGTCGAGACCGAGGATGAGGACGGCCCCGCGGAGTTCCTCCTTTTCGAGTCGTACGGCAGCGACGCGGAGATCACGAGCGGGACGCTGCGCGACGGCAAGGCGCACGTGCGAGTGAGCCGCGGCGGGACCGTCGAGAACCGCGTGGTGGACGTCCCGGAGGGGTGCGCCCTCGCGCTGCCCGCGTGGAGCCGCTTCCTCGAGGAGGCGAAGCCGGCCGAGAGGCGCGCGATGAAGGTCTTCGACGTGCGGCAGCTGAGGGCCGTCGATCTCGTGCTCCGCCGCGACGAGGACGACGCGGCGCCGGGGGACCGGAAGCCGTGCCGCGCGGTGACGCTCGCGAGCGACGTGCGGAACGAGCGCGCGCTCTACCGGCCGGGCGAGGGCTCGCTCGCGGTGGAGCTGAACGGCCCGACGCTTCTCGCGACGCGCGTCACGAAGGAGCGCGTGGACCTCGCGCGGAAGGCGAACGCGGCGCCGAGGCCGCT
The DNA here is from genome assembly GCA_011525755.1 of Planctomycetaceae bacterium. GTDB lineage: Bacteria > Planctomycetota > PLA2 > PLA2 > PLA2 > PLA2. The sequence goes on along the minus strand of WYBS01000216.1, from coordinate 3,228 downwards.
CTCGCTCGACGAGGCGCAGGCGTATCCGTTCTTCGAACGGCCGAAGTCGCTCGAGACGCACCACGCGCGGGCGGGGCTCTCGTTCAAGGCGCCGGACGCGGCGTGGACGGCGGAGCCCTTCGACGCGGAGACGGGGCGCGTGCTCTGCTTCGAGAAGGTGGCGCTCTTCGCGTCGGTGGACGTGTTCGCGTACGCGGGGGCCGTGGACGCGGACGAGGCGCTCAAGCGGGGCGTGTCGAGGATCAAGCTCGACGCGAAGGAGGTGAGGGGGCTCGGGGGAGCGGAGGCGCTCGAGGTCAACGGCCTGCCGGCGCGCGCCCATCTCTTCGATGCGCGCCACCGGGGCGAGGACCTGCGGGTGCTGGTGATCGCGGTGGCAGCGAAGGACCGCTACGTGCTGCTCGTGGGCGCGGCGCCCGCGCGCTGGTGGCGCTGGGCGGAGAAGGACATCCGCGCCCTCGCCTCCTCCCTCGCCGTCGCGCCGTAGAGCGTATCCCATAGGCCATGGCCTAGGCGCAACCCATTGCGCATCATGGAGTTGCGCTATCCGGGTGCGGCATTGGGGTCCGCACCCCGGTCACGGGCCGACAGACGACACTCGCGAGGAACTTCGCGCGCCCGCGGCCATTGCCCAGCGTCGCGCCGAAGACGTCAGCGGTCCCAGGACGTGATCTCGCAGTTCGGCATCGCCCCCTTCAAGCGCGCCATCTCTGCTTGCGACGTGCCGCAGCCGATTTCGACCTCGCGGAGCCTCGGAAGAGCCGCCAGCGCGAGGAGCCCCTCGGGCGTCACGAGCGTGTCGATGAGGCTGATGCTGCGGAGGACCTCGAGACCCGCGAGATGGCGAAGCCCCGAGTTGGTGACCGCCGTCCCGTTGAGCCGCAGGACCGCGAGCCCACGGACCGCGCCGATGACGGCGAGGCTGCCGTCGGTCGCCGACGTGTCGGACAGGTAGAGATCCATGAGGTTCGGGAGCGCCATGAGGCGGCCGAGTCCCACGTCCGTCACGGCCGAGGATCGCAGGTCGAGCGTACGGAGCCGCGGCAGGTTCTCGACGCCGGGAAGCGCCTCGACGGCCGTGCCGACAAGCGCGAGCACCTCGAGGGACGCGAGCTTCGAGAGGGTCGCGAACCCGATGTCCGTGATCGGCGAGCCATCGAGGTCGAGCTCCTCGATCCGTCGGAGGTCGGCAAGGTGTGCGATCCCCGCGTCGCTCAGTTCCATGTTGCCGAGGTCGAGCTCGCGCAGGGCGCGGAACGTCCCGATCTTCGGGAGCGCGGCGTCCGTGATCCACGTCTCACGCAGGTGCAGGTGTCGGAGATTCGGGAGGGGCGGCAGCGCCGTGACGAACCGGTCGTCCAGCCCCCGCCTCGTGGTGATGTAGAGCACCTCCAGCGTGACGGGCAGCAGGGACGACGCGCCCGACTCCCCCCGAAAGCCGGCCGGGATGACGCCCAGGTGCCGCAGCTTCGGCAGCCGGCCCAGGTGCACGAGGCTCTCGTCCGTGAGCGACTCGCCGTCGATCAGCAGCCACTCGAGTTCGCTCAAGCCACTCAGGACAGCGACCACGTCGTCCGTGATGTCCTGCGAGACGTGGAGGACCCGGAGGCCGCGGATTTTGGCGAGGTAGGCGGCGTTCTCCGGCGTGAGCTTGCCGTTGGGTAGGTCCACCACGGGGATCACGACACCGCCGGGAAGATCCGCAAGGACCCCGTCGAGATCCTCCGTGAACAGGTTGATTGCCACGATGTCACCCTCCGGCATGTCCCGAGGGTCGTCGTGCCACGTGCGCTCGTCCGTCGTGTCCTCGAGGAACCACTCCACCGGGTCGAAGCTCACGCAGGCCTTGTGGCGCGCGATCCACGCGAGGATGCGGTCGCGATCGGACGCACCGGCCGCGGCTCCTCCCGTTGGCCGCGCCGCGTCGAGGAGGACATCCGGCTCGGGTGCCCGGCGCGGTGTCGGCGCCTTGGCGCGGCTCTCCGCGCGAGAGGACAGGCGCCTGTGCGCGGCAACTCCCCCAACGGTCAGCGCGAGGCCAAGAGCAAGGAGCAGCCCGATTCGAGTGAAACGCGGTGCCACGACGCTCCCATCGTAGCGCTTCGCTCGTGCGGCCGGCCGACGTCAGAGCTCGAACAGTCGCGCGACATCGATCGCGAAGCCCGGGAGCGCGTTCGACGAGGCGACATCTCCGGTCCGGAAGACCGTCCTTGACCCCGCGACAAGGTCATGCACCTCGACGGTCTTCCGATCCTCGTCCACGATCCACTCCTCCCGCACACCGCCGGCCCGGTAGCGCCCCAGCTTGACCTCGCGGTCCCGCGGCTCGATAGCGGGATCGATGACCTCCATCACGAGGAAGGGGAGCGGGATCTTCCACGGCCGTGGACTCGCACGCGTCCCTTCGGGCAGCACGAGCACGTCGGGCGCGAGCACGTTCCAGTCGTCGAGGCGAAGGTCGCACGGCCCAGGCAAGACGCGATCGTGCGAATCCTTCTCGAGGTGGTCGCGCACCGCGGACAGCAGGCGGCCGACGAGGAGCTGGTGGGAGGGATCCGGCGTGGGCGTCGGCAGGACCTCGCCGTCGATCAGCTCGGACCGGAAGTCCTCGGGGAGCTTCGCGTACTCATCGGCGGTGATCCGGGTCACTTCACGAACGTAGCACGCCCTAGCCGGCGCGCCGCGCCCCACCGGGCTCGGCCAGGCCGCGCGATCAGAACTCGAAGAGGGGCGTCACCTCGATCGAGAAGCCGGGGAGCGCCGTCGACCGCGCGACGTCGCCGGGGCGGCACACCCTCGACGTGCCTGCGGCGAAGTCGAATGTCTCGATCGTGCCGCTGTACCGGTCTACGACCCATGCCTCCCGCACGCCCCGGGCGCGGTATCGGTCGAGCTTGACGCCCCGGTCGCGCGGCTCCGTCGAGGGCGAGATCACCTCGATGACGAGCGCCGGCAACGGGACCCGCCGTGCGGTTGCCCGGGCTCGCCTGGGCAGCACGAGAACGTCCGGCTGGAGGACGTTGTGCGCGTCGAGGAAGACGTCGCACGGGGACACGAAGAGCCGCAGATCGGCCTTGGCCCCGAGATGTCGATCGAGCGCGCGCACGAGCCGCAGAACGATGGCCTGGTGCCGCAGGTCGGGGCTCGGCGCCATCACGAGCACCCCGTCGATGAGCTCCGCGCGGAGGTCCTCGGGGAGCTTTGCGTAGTCGTCGGCGGTGAGCAGCG
>WYBS01000045.1 GCA_011525755.1 Planctomycetaceae bacterium | reverse complement strand
TCGGGCAGGAGGTCGCGCTCCCCTCGTGCGGCGCGACGTTGGTCGTGTAGACGAACTTGAGCCCGAGATCGAGCGCCTGCTCGCGGGCGCGCGTGATCGTCGGCACGGGCGTCCACGGGAGGTTCTTGAGCTTGTAGTCGGGGACGAAGCGCGCGAAATGGAGCGGCGTCTCCGCGCCGAGGTTCTTCCTGACCCACGCCGCGAGGCTCTCGATGTCCTTCGGGTCGTCGTTGAGCGTCGGGACGATCAGGTTCACGATCTCGAGCCAGACGCCCGCCTCCTTCGCGGCGACGATCGCGTCGAGCACGGGCTTCAGCCGCCCGCCGATGACATCCTCGTAGAACTTCTCCGTGATCCCCTTGAGCGCGAGGCACATGCCGTCGACGCCCCGCGCGAGCTCCCGCATCGGATCCGGGTTCAGGAACGCGCCGCTCGCGACCACGACCTTGACGCCGCGGCGGCGCGCGGCCTCCGCGATCGCCATCGCGTACTCGAGGAACGAGACCGGCTCCGTGTAGGTGAGCGCGATCGTGTCGAGGTCGCCTTCGCGCGCGCCCTCCGCGGCGCGGACCGGCGGCAGCTCCCACGTCTTCAGCTCCTCGGGCCGCACCTGGCTCTGCTGCCAGTTCTGGCAGTAGAGGCAGCGCAGGTTGCACCCTCCGACGCCGATCGAGAGCGTACGCGTGCCCGGCCGGAAGTGGTTGAGCGGAACCTTCTCGATCGGGTCGGTGCGGAGGATGCACGGATTCCCGTAGGCGTGCGTGTAGAGCGTGCCGCCGTGGTTCGTCCGCGTGTTGCAGAAGCAGGTGAGGCCGTCGTCGAGAAGGCAGTTGAGCGGGCAGACGAAGCACTGGATGCGCTTGTCCGCGAGCTTCCTGTAGTGCTTCACCTCGACGAGCGGGTTCCCGGCGGCGAGCAGATCGCCGGCCAAGGCCGCGAGCGCCGCCGGCGCGGCCGCGGCCCCGGCCCCCCACCGCGCGACGGCGGCGAGGAACGCGCGACGCTCCTCTACGGACGGCCGCATTCGCCCTCTCCCGGGCGCCTCGGGGCGATCTCGATCCGTCCCGCGGGCCGGATCGCCTCGCCCGCGCGGCGGCCGGTGCGGTCGCGGAGCTCCTCCTTCAGGTGGCAGGGCGGCGCGAGCTCCGCGCACCCGCTCGCCCGCGCCTTGGACCCGACGTCGCCCATCGCGCGGACCCGGTCCCCGGCCAGCGCCGCCGCGGGAAGGAGAAGGACGAGGCCCAAGGCGAGCGGTCTGATGGCACGTCTCCCATGCAAAGACTGCTCTTCTAAACCCCGGCGTCAAGCCCCCAGTTCCGGCGGGAGTCGACTTGCAACGCTTCTGTTGCGGGAAGGGAGGGGGCACGGGGGAGGACGGCGCCGCGAAGGGCCTGCTACTTCCCCTCCGCAAGTTCCTCGTCGAGCTTCCGTCGCTCTTCCTCGACCTTCGCTTTGAGCTTCGCCCGCTCGAGCTTCGCGCGCGGGACGACCGAATCGGGGTCCTTCCCCTCGAACTCCGCGATCTTCCTCGCGACCTCGATGTAGTTCTCGCACCACCACTCCTCGAGGTCGAACGCGTTCTCGAAATCCTTGCCCGTGATCCTCTTCACGCACGCCCGGATCTGCGGCGAGAAGTTGCGGAGGTCGAAGGAGTTGGCCTTCGCCTTGGCCTTCGCCTTCTCCTTGCTGCCGCCGACGCCGTACTTCGCCTCCCACTGCGCCTTCGCCTCCTGGTCGGTGCCGTCGGGAAGCACGACCGCGCCCGTCGTCCAGTTGACGCGACGCGGCATGATCTCGCGGTAGAGCTCGACGAGGTCGGGAAACGCGCGCCAGTCGGCGGTGGTCCCGAGGAGGTCGAGCGCCGAGACGACGACCACGTTGCGCTCGTCCTTGAGCGCGCCCTTCACGTCCGGCCAGTAGCCCGTGTAGTCGAGCTCTGCCATGGCCTCGAAGACGGACGCGACGACCTCCTCGGCCTGGCGCTCCTTCCGGTATGCCTTCATCAGCAGGTCGCCGGCCTTCTTCGCGTCGTGCCGCTGGCCTCCCATCGCAAGGGCGGCGACGTTCCGGATGCCTGCGTCCCTGTTCCTGAGGAGCTTGTCGAGCTCCTTCAGGACGAGGTCGTGCGGGACGTCGTGCAGCGTGTAGACGGCCGCCTGCTTCGCCTCGACTCCCGGCGCCTTGAACGCGACCTGGAACCTGGCGAGCGCCTCCTTCGCTCTCTCGTCGGAGACCGGCTCCGCCCCAATGCACAGCGCGCCGATCGCACACAGCGCGAGGGTCCGCATGGATGCACCTCCTGAGCGGATTCTACGGCCGTGAAAGGGGCCCGATCGCCGCGCGGACTGGCGGCTTCCGGGGCGCTGGCGGCTCCCGTTCCTCCGCGGTAACGCGGGTGCTACCGCATGTGGCAACCGGGCGATACGGCAGCCACGGAATCATCGACGCGACGGTCGCGCGCGGGCGCGTATCGGCAAGGCGACGGTGTGCCCGCCCCGCTACGAAAATAAAATCCAGGATTTCCTGCGGCGGGAGCGGCCATGCGCGCAGGCGACCTGCCCGTCCTCGAAGGCGGGCGGTCCTACTTCCTCTTCTCTTCGTCGCGCTGCTTCGCGAGATCCTCGTCGAGCTTCGCGCGCTCCTCTTCGATCTTCGCCTTCAGCTCGGCCTGCTCGGCCTTCGCGCGCGGCACGACCGACTCGGGATCCTTGCCCTCGAGCACGGCGATCTTCTTCGCGACCTCGATGTAGTTCTCGCACCACCACTCCTCGAGGTCGAGCGCGTTGTCGAACTCCTGGCCGGTGATCCGCTTCACGCACGCCTTGATCTGCGGGGTGAAGTTGCGCAGGTCGAAGGAGTTCGCCTTGGACTTCGCCTTGTTCTTCTCCTTCGAGCCGCCCTGGCCGTACTTCGCGTTGAACGCGGACTCGGCCGCCTTCGCGTCCGCGTCGCCCGCGGCGCCGGTGTCGACCGTGATCGTGCCGGTGCTCCACGAGATGCGCGCCGGCATGGTCGTGCGATACATCTCGACGAGGTCGGGGAAGGCGCGCCAGTCCTGCGTGGACCCGAGGAGGTCGAGGAGGCGGATGACGACGACGTTCCGCTCGTCCTTGAACGCCGGCTTGATCTCGGGCCAGTAGCCCATGTACTTGAGCTCGGCCATCGCCTCGAAACACGAGGCCACGACGTTCTCCGAGCTCGCGTCCTTCCGGTAGGTCTTCATCAGGAGGTCGCCGGCGCGCTTCGGGTCGTGCTTCTGGCCGCCGACGGCGAGGCAGGCGACGTGGCGCACGTTCGGGTCCTTGTTCCTGAGGACCTTCTCGAGCTCCTTCAGGACGAGATCGTGCGGGACGTCGTGCAGGTTGAACACGGCGCCCTGCTTCGCCTCGACGTCCCCCGCCTTGAAGGCCTCCTGGAACTTCGCGATCGCCTCCTTCGCGGCGTCGTCCGACGCCTTGTCGTGGGCGAGCACGGCGGTCGCGAGGACGCACAGCATGAGGGTTCGCATGCGAGAAGCCTCCACACCCGGTCCGGAATCCCCGTTCCGCGGGCCGCCGGCGCCTCCAACCGGGCCACGCCGAAGCACCCCGCGGTGCCGGGACTCCCGTACCGGCCCTCCGATTCTACCCCAGAGGTCGCCCCCCCCTACCCGGACCCCTCCCCTGCCTTGGCGGCCTTCCGGGCCGCCTTGCGGGCCTCCTCGAACGCCTTCTTCTTCGCGGGCCAGAACTCGAGGTCCTGCGGCTCGGACGGATCGCCCTCCTGCTGGGCGTGGACGTAGAGCCCGCCGGAGTCCCTCGCCATGGCCTGGAGCAGGTCGAACTGGTGGTTGTGGAGCCCGACGGTCTCGAAGCGCACGTTCTGGAGCGTGGCGACGAGCCACGCCTCGTCCCGGAGCCTCTCGGGCTTGTTCGCCATCTCGCCGTCGGTCGGCCTGCCGTCGGTCACGAAGACGATCGTGTCCGCGCCCCTGTCGAAGTTCGCGTCGGGCCCGCCCTTCACGAACCCCCACCCCGCCGCGAGCCCCTCGTACATCGCGGTCACGCCCTTGAGCTGGAAGCCGGTCTCGAGATGGGAGCGGATCAGGCCGCGGTTCTTGTCCGTGTTCCTGAGGAGCTTCGGGATCTCGGGCCAGGGCGTCGCCTCGCTGCCGAACAAGACGAACCCGACCTCCATCTGCTCCGGCGCCTGCTCGAGGGCCTGCATCACGTAGGCGCGCACGAGAGCGAAGCGCGTCTTCACGTTGAAGAAGCTCGGGATGCGCTCCTCGGGCGGCTTGGTCTTCTCCACCTTCGGGTCGATCTTCCACGGCGACGTCATGTCGCCCGTCGTGTCGAGGACGAAGACGACGCGGTCCGCGAGGAGCGGGATCCTGAAGAAGTTGCCGGGCGTGCCCGCCTTCGGGTCCACCTTCGGGAATGCCGTGCCCCACGGGTTCGCCTCCCCCTCCGGAACCTCCCCCGATCGCTTCTTCCAGAAGTCCTGCCACGCGGAGGGGTCGCAGGCGAACTCGTCCTTCGTGAGCTTCTTCAGGGCGATCCACGCGTCGTGGCGCACGCGCGAGCTCGGATCCCCGCAGAACGCGCGGAAGACGAGCGGAAGCGACTCCTCGCCGCCGAGCTCGCCGAGCGCGAGCAGCGCGGCGGCGCGCACCGCGCTCGACTTGTGCTTCTGGACGAGCGTCTCGAGGTCCGGGCGGAGCGCGTGGCGGCGGCCCGCGCCGGCGGCGCGGCAGGCCGCGGCCGCGACGCGCGGGGCGGTGTCCTTGAGCCCGAGCGCGATCGCCTTCTCCGGGGTGTCGCCCTTCATCGCGCCGAACGCCGTGAGCAGGAGCACGCGCGTCTCCCACTTCTTGACGTTCGGGAAGAGCTTCACGAGCGCGTCGAGGTTGTCCGGGTCGTTGTAGGTGCCGAGGACGCGCACGGCCTCGCGGATGGCGTCGGCGGCCTTCTCCTTCGAGAGCACCTCGTCGATGAGCCACTTCGACGCCTCGAAGACGTCGTGCTTCTGGAAGCCGCGCAGCATGACGACGCGCTGGTCGGAGAGCTGCTCGCCGTGGTACTTGCCGGAGATCTCCTCCTTGTGGAACTGCCGGTACTTCTCGAGCGCCGGGTCCGCCGCGCGCGCCGCGGCGGCGGGAAGGAGGAGGAGCGCGAGGAGGAGGAAGCGGGCCATAGGCGTGCCGCTCAGCCGCGAGCGGCGCTCCTCATGCTACCGCGTCCGCCGTTCGCGCGCCCGCCGATCGACGGCTGCAGCGGCCCGTCGCAAACATGGTTTCCAGCAAGGGGGCCGATTCTACCTGCCCTCCGGCACGAGCACGGCCTCGATCGCCGTCACCTCCCCGGCACGCACGAGGGCGGGCAGGGCCAGCGGGCGGTAGCCTGCCGCTTCGACGCGGATGTCATACGGGCCGGGCTCGAGGACGAGATGGCCCCAAGCCGACTCGCCGAACCTCCACTCTCCTCCGAGGGAGTACCCCGTTCCCTGCACGAGCAGACGGGTGAGACCGACCGCCTCCCCGCCCCCTGTCATGCGCGCCTCGATGCTCACGTCCTCGAGCTCCTCGTCCGCGGCTCCGTCCGCACGGCGAAGCGTCACCTGCACCCGACCGCCCGCACGCGCCTCGAGCCGGACCGGGGCCACCGCGCCCGCGCGGATCTCCACATCCTCCTCGGCCGGCAGGAAGAACGCGAGCCTGTCCGCAGGCCGGGCGACGAGCCGGTAGCGGCAGGCGGGAAGCTCGGGCGTGCGGCCCTCCGTGTCCAGCTTCTCCTCGAAAAGCATCGTGGTCTCGCCCGGCAGCGCGTCGAGGCTCACGCGGACGTCGCGGAACGGCGTGCCGCCCGGATCGAGGAGCGTCACCTGCGCGCGGCCGAAGCCGGTCGGCGCGCGCGCCACGAGCGTCACCTCGTACTCGCGCCGCTCACTCGTGATATCCACGACGGCCGCGGCCGGGAGCAGGTCGCGGTCGCCGATCGTCACCGTCCACCGCTCCCCCGGCCGCGCTTCGACGTCGTCGATCTTCCCGGTGATCATGTCGCCCGAGTCGCATCGCGCCGACGCCTCGACCTCCGCCGGCACGCCTCGCTCATCCACCACGCGGACGAGAATGCGGTGGAGATCGAGGACGACGCGGACGTCGGTCCCGGCATCGAAGAGCCTTTTTGCCCGATCCTCGAGGAAGAAGTAGGACCCGGCGCTGAGACCGCGGATCAGGAAACGGCCCTCGCCGTCCGTCGTTGCTGAGGCCCAGGAGAGCCCCGTCGGGGGCCCGTGCCTCGCAGCGTCGAACGGCGGGTCCGGCCAGCCCGAGAGCTCCTCCTCCCGGCGGCTCGCGGGGGCCGCGTGGAGCATGAGATGGCGCGCGGGAGCGCCATCGGGGTAGACGGCGACTCCCGAGAGCACGGCGGGGCCGGTGAGCACGAGATCGCCCGCGTCGAGATCGGCGGCTGGCGAGAGCTGGAGCGGCCCGCGGGCAGCCACTCCCAGGTCGCCCCTCCGAGCGCAGAGCCAGCACTCGGACGCGACGTCGACGGGAAGCGTGAACCGTCCCCGTTCGTCGCTTTCGGTCGACATGTTCACCTGCCACGGGCTGACCCAGATCTCGGCGTGCTCGACCGGGCGCCCTGCGTCGTCGACCACGCGACCGCGCACGCACGCACCGGGCTCGAGCGTCACGTCGAGGCGAACGGCGCCCGGCTCGCGCCCCTCCAGCGGAACCGCTGTCCGCGCCGGAAGGAAGCCCGGGGCATCGATGCGCGCGATGAGCTCCGCACCGCGCAGGACGGCCGGAAGGGCCTCGTGCAGGAGCGGAAGATCGACCTCGAAACATCCGTCTCTCACCTCGCCGCTCGCGACCGGCCGCTCCCCGTGAAACCAGACGAAGAGGAGGATATCGACGTCGCCGCGCGCGGCGCCCTTCGCGTCGCCGACGGCGCGCCAGCGCTGCGCGTCGCCCGCCGCGGGCGGCGCGGGCGCGGGACGCTCGTCGGGGAGGACCACAGCCGGATCGGCCGCTTCCGCGGCGTGGCGCCCGCCGCGGCCCCCGGAGCCCCCTCCCTTCGACATGAGGAGAAAGAGCCCGGCCACGAGGACGCCCGCGCCGAGGAGGACGATCGCGGCCTTCCGCATGCCTACCTGAGGGTAACGCAGCTGCGGGCGTATAGTGTGCGCCATGTCCCGGCTCCTCGTTCTCCTCGCGTTCGCCACGGCCGCCTCCGCGCAGGCGCTGCGCGTCCCCGTGAAGCTCGAGGAGGTGCGGTCCGTGGAGGCGCAGCCGTTCGTCGCGTTCCCGCAGCGCGAGTTCGCGCTCGGCAAGGAGCGGCCGCCGGAGTGCCCCGCGCGCGAGCTCTCGAAGGAGGCGCGGTACGCGGTGGTCGAGCTCGGCGGACGGCGGATCGGCCTCTCGTTCGACGTGCCGGAGGGCGCGCTCGCGCTCGGCCTCCTCCACGTCGGCTCCGGGAACGCGATCCTCGGCCGCGCGAGGCCGGCGCAGGACGGGCTCGTCGTGGACTTCACCGATGCGGGCGAGCCGGTGAAGCTCGACGTGCGGCTCGCCTACCAGGGGCTCGAGGTCGCGCGCGCGGGGCTCCAGGCGTCGCGGCACCGGCGCGGGCAGACGTCCATCGGCGGCGAGCGGCGGGAGGTGATCCTCGTCGACGCAAACGGCGACGGCCGGTACGACGGCGAAGGCGACCGCTGGATCGCGCTCCGGCCCGCGAGGCTCGCGGAGACGAAGATGCTCCAGCGGACGGACATGCTGAAGCCGGGCGAGCCGCAGGTGCCCTTCGAGGCGGACGGCCGCGCGCTCATGGTCGAGAAGGTCGCGCCGGACGGCAGCTCGCTCCTGCTCGTGCTCGACCGGCCGCGGGTGACGCGCGAGGCGGTGATGAGGCGGCGCCTCGCCGAGGTGCGCGAGGACCACTTCGAGCGGTTCGCGCGCGAGGAGGCGTCGTTCCGCGCGAAGAACGGGCTCGCCGCGTTCCGGCCGCGCGCCGACGCGCCGGCGGCGTGGCTCGACGTGCCGCTCTCCGAGGCGAAGGCCGCGGCGGCGCGCGAGAAGAAGCCGCTCCTCGCGTTCCTCTTCACGGAGACGAACGCGGCCTCGTTCCTCTACGACTACTACACGCTGCCCGACCGCGAGGTGGACGAGCTGCTGCGGAGGTTCGTGCTCGTGCGGATCGACGCGGAGAAGGACCCGGAGAAGAGCTACGCGGCCGTGGGCGCGCGGGCGCTGCCGTGCCTCGTGCCGTTCACGGCGGAGGGCGAGGCCGTCGAGTTCCGCTTCTGCATGCGCGACGAGTCGGGCAAGATGTTCGACTTCGCGGAGAACGAGCGGATGGTGACGGGCTGGCAGGGCCCCGTCGAGTTCGCCGAGAACCTCCGCCGCATCCTCAAGGCGGCTCGATAGAGGCGTAGCGGCCTGCCCCGCCGTAGCGCTGTCCGCGGCGCGATGACAGGGGGCTCCGGGGGCGGGATCGGCGCACACTCCGGGATCGAGCGCCGCCGCGCGGCCGTCGGGACTGCGGCGCCCGAGGCGCCGGTCAGCCTCGCGGAACTGCGTCGCCAGATGGGGCTCACGCAGGTGGAGATGGCTCGGCGCGTCGGCATCTCGCAGTCGGACCTCTCGAAGCTCGAACGCCGGAGCGATGTGCGGATCTCCACGCTCAAGTCCTACGCGGAGGCCATGGGAGGCGCGCTCCGTGTGCTGTTCGTCGCGGGTTCCCGTCTCGTCGAGATTCGCATGGGCCCTGCGAACGGGCGGCGGCGGAAGGCGCGCCGCCGCTGACTACGTCCCTTCGACGATGATCATCCGCGACCTCGCGCAGTCGTGGCGGATGCCGCGCGCCTTCCGGTAGTCGGCCGAGTCCCACCACGCCTTCGCCTTCTCGGCCGTCGGGAACTCGAGCACCACGATCCGGCCGGGGCGCCAGTCGCCCTCGAGCGTCGTCACCTTCCCGCCGCGCGCGACGTACTTCCCGCCGTGGGCCATGACGGTCGGCCCCGCGAGCTTCCTGTATTCCTCGTAGCGAAGGGGGTCGGTGATGTCGATGTCCACGATCACGTAGGCGGCCATGCGGGGTTCCTCCGTCGGGTTGCCGGGACAGCCTAGAATGTACCCATGCTCTGAGCGCTGAATTCGCCGAAACGGATCGCGGTCGCGGTCCTCTTCACGCTCCTGGGCCTCGGCGCCCAGGTCTTCCTCGGCTTCGACGTCGGCCTCGCCCTCGGCATCCTCGTCGGCCTCGTGGTCGCGAACTTCGTCCCCTCGGACAAGGCGTGCCCGATCGGGCGCGCCGAGCCCAAGGAGAAGGAGCACGCCGAGGTCTAGCGGGCGAGTTCCCGCGACTCCTTCACGAGCGTCAGGAACTCCTCGCGGTGGCCGCCCGGGTCGTCGCCGATCGCGGAAGAGGCGAGCCGCCGGACGAGGCCGTAGCTCGCGTCGCCACGGTGGTCGCTCTCGCGGAGGAGCATCCCCCAGCACGCGACGGCCGCCGCGAACCGGAAGTCGCCGCGCGGCTCCTCGCACGGGCCGTCGGGCAGCGGGACCGAGATCCTCCGGCTCTCGCCGCCGCGCGGCTCCTTCCATCGCACCTTCACGAAGAGCATCTCCCCGGACGTGGAGGCGGGCTCCTCGACGTCCCCCTCGTACCGGAGCGGATCCACGGCCGGGCGGCCCCCGGACCCCCTCGGCACCACTTCGTAGAGGGCGGTGACGGCATCCCCCGCGCCCAGCTCCCCGCCGTCCTCGCGGTCGTCGTTGAAGTCCTCCGCGCGGAGAGCGCGGTTCTCGTAGCCGATGAGCCGGTAGGACCCGACGCGCGCGGGGTTGAACTCGACCTGCACCTTCACGTCCTTCGCGACCGTCCGGAGCGCGCCGCCCGCCCCGTCGGCGAGGACCTTCCGCGCCTCGTCGAGCGTGTCGACGTAGGCGTAGTGGCCGTTGCCCCGGTCCGCGAGGCTCTCGAGAGTCGAGTCCTTGAGGTTGCCGGTCCCGAAGCCGAGCACGGTGAGGAAGACGCCGCCGCGCGCCTTCTCCTCGACGAGATCCACGAGATCGCGCCGGTCCGTCACGCCGACGTTGAAGTCGCCGTCGGTCGCGAGGATCACGCGGTTCACGCCGCCGCGGCGGAGCCCGTCCTCCGCCACGCGGTAGGCGAGATCGATGCCCGCGGCGCCGTTCGTGCGGCCGCGCGCCTCGAGCCGGTCGATCGCGCCGCGGATCGCGCGCCGGCGGTCGCCGCGCGTCGGCGGGAGCACGAGCTCCTCGCGATCGCGGTAGGTGACGATCGCGACGCGGTCGTCCTCGCCGAGGTCGTCGACGAGCAGCCGCATCGCGCGCTTCACGAGCGGCAGCTTGTTCCTGTCCGCCATCGAGCCCGAGACGTCGAGGAGGAACACGAAGTTCGCGGGCGGGCGGCGCTCGGCGTCGGCGTCGCGTGCCCGGAGCGCGATCCGGACGAGCCGGTGGCCGTCCGCCCACGGGCAGAGTGCCGCGTCGACGCGCACGGCGAAGGGCGAGCGGCCCTCGGGAGGCGCGTAGCCGTACGGGAAGTAGTTGACGAGCTCCTCGATCCGCACCGCGTCGATCGGCGGCATGCGGCCTTCGCGGAGGAACCTGCGGACGTTGCCGTACGAGGCGGTGTCGACGTCGATCGAGAAGGTCGAGAGGGGGCGCGAGGCGGCGCGCAGGAACCGGCTCTCCCGGACGCGGCCGTACGACTCCGTGTTCCCATCGAGGGGGGGTGCGGGGGCGCGGGACTTCGTCGCTTCCCAGTGCGTGCCGTAGCCCGACATGCATCCGGCGGCGAGGAGGAGGAGGCCGAGGCGCGTCATGACGCCCACCCCATCTCGCAGACGGTGAGGATCACCTCGTAGCCCGGCTCGCGGCGGACGCCGTAGAGGGTGACGATGCCGCGCCGGTCGCCCGCGTCGTACTCCCACGAGACGCCGCGGACGCCCGGCTGCGCGGGGGCCTCGCGGCGCGAGACGAGCCGGACGTGCCCGCCGAAAAGGGAGCGCACGACCTCGAACTCGAGGCGCTCGACGAGATCCCGTACCTCCTCCGCGTCGAGCGTGCGGTCGGTCTCGAAGGCGAGGACCTGCATGCCCGGCAGGCGGGAGGGGCCCGCGTCCGGGGGCACGGTGTCAAGGCGGGTCGTCCACGACGCCTGCGGCGCGCTGCGCGCCACGAGGTCCTTGGCCTCGTCGCCGAGACCGTTGAAGTAGGGGCTCGTGCGCGTCGCCTGGCACGCCGCGCCGAGCAGGAGGAGGAGGGCGGTAGCTCGCATCGCGGAACCAATGCCGCGGCGCCCGCGACGTTTCAGCGTGCGGAACGAGTTCCGCACCCCGCGGGACGCAAGCTGCTGTGCCACAACGACTTCCGCACGTTCCGCACCCTAACCGTTGACGTGGCGGCATTATGTGGGGGTGGCGGATCGGGACGCGCTGCTCGAGCACGTGGGGTTCCTGCGGGCCCTCGCGCGCGGCCTCGTCCGCTGCGAGGCCGACGCCGAGGACGTCGTCCAGGAGACGCTCCTCACGGCGATCGAGAAGCCGCCCGCGCCCGGGAACCTCCGCGCGTGGCTCGGCACGGTCGCGCGCAACATCGCCCGCATGCGGCACCGCGGCCGCGAGCGCCGAATGCGGCGCGAGCTTCTCGCGCAACGAGGCGACGCGCCGCCGTCGCCCGTGGAGATGGCCACGCGCATGGAGCTCGAGCGCCGGATCGTCGACGCCGTCGCGGAGCTCCGCGAGCCCTACCGCTCGACACTCATCCTCCACTTCTACGACGGCCTCGCGCCGGCCGGGATCGCGCGCCACCTCGGCATCCCCGCCGCGACCGTGCGCGTGCGCCTCAAGCGCGCGCTCGCGATGGTCCGCGCGCGCCT
>WYBS01000215.1 GCA_011525755.1 Planctomycetaceae bacterium | reverse complement strand
GTTGAGCGGCTCGAGCGTGCCCGCGAGCAGGGGATCAAGGCCCGAACGGTCGCGTGGGTCCCGGCGTTCTTCTCCAGAAAGCTCCAGAAGGACCTCGGCACGCTCGTGATCCTCGACCACGTCCTCGCGGGCGAGCGCCTGAACGAGTTCGCGACTCACCTCTCGGCGGTGGACAGGACAACCGCGAGGGCCCTCCTCGACAACCAGCGCAGCCAGTTGAGACAGGTCGTCCTCAACGCCCTCGACGCGGCCTACGGGATCGCCCCCGCGCCCCCCGATGCACTCGACATGGACGAGCCGCACGACCAGCACCTCCTCTCGCTGGCGGGGGGGTTCGTGCCCGCCCCGCCGGTCGGCGCGACGCTCGGCGCGGCGTTCCAAGCCCTCCTCGACCAGATGCTCTCGCACCAGTTCCCGGGACATCCGAGGTTCGAGGTCGAGGGCGCGATCAAGCGGGGCGACGCGGAGAAGGTGCTCCAGGAGGTGCGGCGCGCGATCCAGTCCGGTCCCGAGGGCAGGCTCGCGAGCGTCGAGCGGCCGCTCCGGCCTCTCCTCGCGCGGATCGCGCAGCCGCTCCGGATCGGCACGATGTACGAGGGACCGTTCGTCCTCGACACCCACTGGCCGCAGAAGTTCCCGCAGTGGCAGGCGCTCCACAAGGAGGAGTGGTCGGTCGGCAACCTCCGTCGGTGGATGGACTCGGAGAAGCCGATGGGGCTCCCCAGGCTCCTCCAGGATCTCGTGATCATCTTCTTCGCGGAGCGCACGAACCGGTCGTTCTCGGTGCACGGGAGCGCGAAGGAACCCAAGCTCGACGACCTTCCCGACGAGGCCGTGCTCCTGGAGCAGGCGCTCCCGAGCGAGGCGGAGTGGAAGCGCGCGGGCGAGGTCGCGGGCAAGGTGCTGGGTCTCGCCCCGTCGCCGCTCTGCAGCGGATCGAACGTCGCCGTGCTCGCGACGCAGGTCCGTGAGAAGATCCTCTCCTTCCGGGACCCGGCGCGCTCGCTGGTGAAGACGCTCGGGGAGCGGATGGCGAGGCTCGGCATCGATCCCGCGAACGCGGCCCGGATGAAGACCGCACGGGCCGCGCAGGCGTTCGTCGAGGCGGTCGTCGCCGCGTCGTCGAACGAAGGCGTCGTCGCGGCGCTGGCAGCGGCGAAGCCCGGAACGTCGTTCGAGGCGATGGGCCGCTCGCTCGTCATGGCCCAGACGTTGACCGAGGCGCTCGCACGCCCGAACGACTGGACCGTGATCGAGAGCGTGCAGGAGATTGGCGGCCACCTGGAGGTCGCGGCGAAGGAGATCCAGAGCCGCGTCGCGCAGGCGCTCGCCTCCGACGAGCTGGCGGCGGCACTCGGTCCGATCGTCCAGGAATCGGTCGCGAAGTCAGTCGCGCTCTTGAAGCCTCCCGCGCCGCCGAGACCGCCTCCTCCCGGAAGGCGGACGACGCACGGCGAGCGGAAGGACATGGCCCCCGACGATGCGGCCAAGGTGCTCGACGAGCTCAAGCGCAAGGTCGAGGGAGACCGGTCGTCGCGGCTCTCGATCTCGTGGGATCTGGAGACAAAGGAGTGACGCTGCTCGCCGCCCCCAGCGAACGGCTCCTCCAGGCGAGCCTCGCGGGTCTTCTCCCGAAGCTCGACCCGGATGAGGATCGGGTCATCGTCTACCGGGCGAGCCCGACGTGGACGGGGCCCGAGACGCTGAAGATCCGCAACGGCGAGGATGCGGTCGAGTTCCACGTCGTCGGGTGCGGGTCCGCGCTCGCGGTGCGGCAGGCGCTCGCCCAAGCAGGGGAGGGGCACCTCGTCATCCTCACGGACCGGGAAGCGGACGACCTGGGCGAGGACGTGCTCGCGCGCGTGTTCAAGCGGCGCGTCTTCCCGCCGGACGCATGGGAGGCCGTGAAGGTCGCGTTCCAGGCGCGGCAGATCGACGCCGCGATCGTGGGGGAGACGTGGATGCCCGAGGCGCTGCTCGACTGCGCGCCAGCCGGAGGGTTCCCCCCGGTGCCCGCGGGGATGCTCGACGCGGAGACCGCGTGGCGGGCGATCCTCGGACGCTTCGGGTTCGACGGGCCGGCCCCTTCGCCCGAGTCGGTCGTCCGGTGGACGCTCGACGCGGGCGCGGTGGAGCGGTGGCGGGCGGCTCCGGAGGAGCGCCGGAATGCGGCCCGGCGCTGGATCCTGAGGCGCGCGGGCGGCGCGGCGCCGACGCTCGGCATGATGCTCGACCTCACGGAGAAGGGCGAGGCGGAGTCGGTCCTCCCGCTCGGGCTCGCGCTCGGCGTCGTCTTCCACGACACGCACCGCGACGACGCGACGCTCAAGGCGGCCGCGATCCGCATGGAGGCGATCCTCGGCGCGTCGCCCGTGGAGCCCGAGGCGGCGAAGGCGTGGGCCGAGGCGTCCTCGGGTGTCGCGGCCGAGCTTCACGCGGTGAACCGGGCGCTGCCGGCATTCGAGGCCGCGACGGGGCTCCTCAAGGGCGTCAAGGCGGAGGGGCACGCCTTCGCGAGCCCTTGGCTGCCCCTCGGCCTCGCGCAGAGGCTTGATGCGTTCGGCAAGCGGCTCCGGGAGGCGCTCGCGGGCGGAGGCGTTGAGCCGCTTGAGGAGGCGGCGCGGTTCGTGCGTGAGCACCGTCTTGCGACGGAGTCCGCGGCGCGCGCGGTGGAGATGGCAACCCGGCTCGCGCGGTGGCTCGGCCGGCGGCGGGAGCCCGCGTCCGCAGACTTCGGGGCGCTCGCCTCCGACTATGCGCGGGAGGGCAGCTTCGTCGATTGGGCGCGGGGCGACCTCTCGCTCGGGGGCGTGCCGGCGTCGCTCGCCGAGGCGCTCGGGCTCCTTCGCGCCCGGGCGGATGAGATCCGCGAGGAGGAGAACCGGCGCTTTGCCGAGGCGCTCGCGCGATGGCTCGAATCGGGGGCGACTACGCCCCTGCCAATCGAGCGCGTGCTGGACGAGGTGGTCGCGCCGCTCGCGGGGGGCGGGCCGGTCCTCCTGCTCGTCCTCGACGGCATGAGCGGCGCCGTCTTCCGGGAGCTGCTTGACGACCTCACGCGGCAGGGCTGGACGGAACTCGCGTCCGAGGAGCCCGCCCGGAACGGCCCCGTCGTCGCCGTCCTGCCGAGCGTGACGGAGATGTCGCGGACGAGCCTCTTCTGCGGCCGGCTCGCGCGCGGCGACTCAGCGACGGAGAAGCGCGGCTTCGATGAGCACGCGGGGCTCCGGGGGGTCGCGCGCTCGAAGCCGGTCCTCTTCCACAAGGACGAGCTGATCCCCGGCGGCGTCGGGCTGCCGCAGCACGTCGCGGCGGCGATCGCCGATGGCGGCACGAGGGTCGTGGGCGTCGTCGTCAACGCGGTGGACGACTGGCTTCTCAAGGGCGAGCAGATCCGGCCGGCGTGGACGGCTGCGGGGATCGTGGGCGTCGAGGCGATCCTCCACGCGGCGCGCGAGGGCGGCAGGACCGTGGTCCTCATGAGCGACCACGGGCACGTGATCGAGCGCGGGACCGAGTTCCGGGGAGTCGCGACGGAGGGCGAGCGGTGGCGGTCCACGACCGAGCCGCTGATCGACGGTGAGATCCGGCTCGGCGGGCCGCGCGTCCGCGCGGTCGCGGGAGCGGACATCGTGGTCCCCTTCACCGAGCACCTCCGGTACGGGGCGAAGCGGAACGGTTACCACGGCGGCGCGACGCCGCAGGAGGTCGTCGCGCCGCTTACGGTGCTCACGCTCGCGGAGGCGCCCGAGGGGTGGCACGAGGTGGCGCCGTGGTGGCCCGAGTGGTGGAACGCGGCTGCGGCTGCCGCCGTGGCTCCCTCGCCCCCCCGGAAGCGGAAGCCCAAGGGCCAGCTCCTCCTCGTCGAGCCCCCGCCCGCCGTTCCGGAGCCGGTCGCGGTCCCCGCTCCGGGCTGGGTCGGGCAGGTGCTCTCGTCCGCGGCGTTCCAGGAGCAGCTCCAGCGGAACGCGCGGCTCGGCCTCGACGCCGAGCGCGCGCGCCGGTTCCTCGAAGCGCTCGCGGAACGGGGCGGCACGCTCCCGTTCGACGCGCTCGCGCGGAGGCTCGATCTCCCAGCCGTCCGACTGACCGGGCTCGTTGCGGCGATGCGGCGTGTCCTGAACCTGGACGGGTACTCGACGCTCACGATGGACGAGGCGTCGAACACGGTGGTCGTCAACGCGGAGCTGGTCCGGTCCTTGTTCGGGGTCGACGGGTAGACAACCTTGAAGCCGGAGATGGGCGAACTGGTCGTCGGCGCCTACCTCAAGCTCCGCCTGGGGTGCGCCTTCGTCGACTACAACGTTCGCCCGCCGGGCGGCGGTCTCGAAGGACTCGGCGAACTCGACGTCGTTGGTCTCGATCCCGACACTGGCCGTGCATACCTCTGCGAGGTCACCACCCACATCGGTGGCCTGCTCATCGTTTCGAACGCCGAGACCGTCCAGCGCGTTCGCAAGAAGCACGCCACGCAGCGGAACTACGCCGCCAAGCATCTCAAGGCGTTCCCGAACGTGACGTTCATGTTCTGGTCTCCGGTCGTCCCCGTCGGCTTCCTGACAAGGGAGCTTGCCAAGATCGAGGGCCTGCAACTCGTCATCAACGAGGAGTACACACGGCGCGTGGCCGAGCTGCAGGAACTGGCGGGCTCCAAGGCGCACGACGCCGGCAACGACTTCTTCCGTGCCCTTCAGATCCTCGAACACCTGCGTCGGTAGCGCGCCGGGTGGCAATCCGCTGCGGCTGGTCAGTGGCGGGGGGCGCGCGCCACGCGAATGCGGTAGCATCCGGGGCGCCGCCCGCGACCGGGCGGCACAATGATGGCCAGCCCGCAGCGCGCCCGCGAGATCATCGACGCCCTGAGGCGCGGGACCGTGCCGCAGCGCGGCCTCGACGCCCTCGCCGTCGGGCTCGACCGGTTCGTCGCGGCGATCGACGGGGAGATGGACGTCGTGAGGGGCGGCGGCGCGGTCTTCAAGGCCGTGCGCGGCGAGTATGGGAGCGGGAAGACGTTCTTCGCCCGCTGGCTGGAGGACCGGGCGCGGAAGCGGGGCCTCGCTACGACCGAGGTGCAGATCTCCGAGACGGAG
Organism: Planctomycetaceae bacterium; assembly: GCA_011525755.1. Lineage (GTDB taxonomy): Bacteria > Planctomycetota > PLA2 > PLA2 > PLA2 > PLA2. The sequence continues at coordinate 4,069 of WYBS01000215.1, read as the reverse complement.
ACCCCGCTCCACAGGCTGGAGACCGTCTACCGCCGGATGATCGAGCGGCTCGCGACGCCGGACGTTCCCGGCGGGGCCTTCCGGTCGATCGTGGACGGGTGGTTCTTCGCGCTCGAGCAGGACGTGATCGCGAGCGGAGGGGCCGCGGAGGGAGACACGCCGCGGCTCGTCCAGAAGACCTCGGAGCTGATGGAGCAGAGGCTCTCGTCGATCTCGCGCGAGGCGCCATCATTCGCAGCGGCGCTGCGCGGCTACCGTGCCGCGCTTTCGGCGGGCGACACGGCGACGGCCGAGGGGCTGCTCGCCTGGCTCGGGGGCCAGCCGAACGTCGCCGCGGGCGCGAAACGGTCGGCGAACCTCAAGGGCGACGTGGACCACTTCGGCGCCCTGAGCTTCCTCCAGGGGCTCCTGGTCGTGCTCCGCGACTCCGGGTTCGGGGGGCTGCTGCTCGTGCTCGACGAGGTGGAGACGCTCCAGCGCGTGCGGGGCGACGTGCGCGAGAAGGGGCTCAATGCCCTGCGGCAGCTCATGGACGAGGTCGATGCGGGGCGGTTCCCGGGGCTCTACCTGCTCGTCACGGGCACGCCGCCATTCTTCGAGGGGCCGCAGGGCATCCAGCGGCTCGCACCGCTCGCCCAGCGGCTCCAGGTGGACTTCGCGACCGAGGCGCGGTTCGACAACCCGCGCGCCGTGCAGATCCGGCTTGCGCCCTTCGATTTCGAGCGGCTCCTTGAGGTCGGGCGAAGGGTCCGCGACCTCTTCGCGGAGATCTCCAAGGACGGCCCCCGCATCCGGTGCGTGGCGGACGACGCCTACGTCGGGGACTTCGCGCGCGCGATCGCAGGCGAGCTTGGCGGGAAGGTCGGGATCGCGCCGCGTCTCTTCCTTCGGAAGCTCGTCGGAGACGTACTCGACCGGATCGACCAGTTCCCGGACTTCGACCCCCGGAAACACTACTCGCTCACGATCGCGGAGACGGAGCTGACCGAAGTCGAGCGGAATGCACGGGCGGCTGCGCATCCCGACGACATCGAACTGTCGTGAGCGCGTTCGAGAGGCTCCATTCCGCGATCCAGTACCACGTCGTCAATAGCATGGGGTGGCGCGCACTGCGCCCGCTCCAGGATGCCGCGATCGACCCGATCCTCGCGGGCGAGCACGCGCTCCTGCTCGCGCCCACGGCGGGCGGCAAGACCGAGGCCGCGATGTTCCCGCTCCTCTCGCGAATGCTCGCCGAGAACTGGTCCGGCACGAGCGTCCTCTACATCTGCCCGATCAAGGCGCTTCTCAACAACCTCGAAGCGCGGCTCGCGCGGTACGCGACGCTCGTCGGCCGCCGGGTCGCGCTCTGGCACGGGGACGTGGGACAGGGCGACCGGCGGCGGATCGTGGCCGAGCCGCCGGACATCCTGCTCACGACGCCCGAGTCGGTCGAGGCGATGCTCATCTTCCGCCGGGCCGACCACGCGGGGCTCTTCGGGAACCTCCGCGCCGCGGTCGTGGACGAGCTGCACGCGTTCGCCGGCGACCACCGGGGCTGGCACCTTCTCTCGGTGCTGGAGCGCGCGTCGCGCGTCGCGGGCCGGGACCTCCAGCGGATCGGCCTCTCCGCGACGATCGGCAACCCGGAGGAACTGCTGGGCTGGCTGGCCGGTTCCGCGAAGGGGAACCGGTGCGTCGTGAGCCCGTCGGCGGACGACCCCATGCCGCCCGAGGTGCTGGTCGACCACGTGGGCTCGCTCGACAACGCGGCGGTCGTGATCTCGCGCTTGCACAGGGGCGAGAAGCGCCTGGTTTTCTGCGACAGCCGCTCGCGGACGGAGAAGCTTGCGAGCGCGCTGCGCGGCCTTGGCGTCTCCACGTTCGTGTCGCACAGCTCGCTCAGCGCCGACGAGCGCCGCCGCGCGGAGACGGCGTTCTCGGAGGCGCGCGACTGCGTGATCGTGGCCACGAGCACCCTTGAGCTTGGCGTGGACGTTGGCGACCTCGACCGCGTGATCCAGATCGACGCGCCGGGGACCGTCGCATCGTTCCTCCAGCGTCTCGGCCGCACTGGCAGGCGCCCGGGCACCCGCCGGAACTGCCTCTTCCTCGCGACGACCGACGAGGCGCTGCTCCAAGCGGCGGGGCTCCTGCACCTGTGGTCCACGGGCTACGTGGAGCCGGTCGAGCCGCCGCCGGAGCCCTTCCAGGTGTTCGCGCAGCAGATCCTCGCCCTCGTGCTCCAGGAGGGCCGGATCGGTCGCCACACGTGGAGCCACTGGATCGGCCGGGTCCCGGCGTTTGTGCAGATGCGACGGGAGGACGTGGCTGCCGTCCTCGATCACATGGTCGCGTCGGGCATCCTCGTCGAGGACGAGGGGATGCTCGCGATCGGCCCCGATGGCGAGCGCGAGTACGGGCGAAAGAACTTCCTCGAGGTGTGCTCGGTGTTCCTGTCGCCGCCGGAGTTCACGGTCTTCCACGGCCGCGAGGAACTGGGCCGCGTGCACGAGTCCACATTCGCCGCTCCGCGCGACGGCCCCGCCGTCCTGTCGCTGGCGGGCCGGAGCTGGACGGTCAAGTCGCTCGACTGGACACGCCGCGTGGCCTACGTGGAGCCGAGCGCCGGCCGCGGCCGCTCGCGCTGGCTCGGCGACCCGCGCCCGCTCGGCTTCGCGCTATGCCGCGCGATGCGGAGCGTGCTCGCCTCCGACGAGACGTCCCCTCGCTGGAGCCGCCGCGCCGCGGAGAAGCTCGCGGAGCTACGCGAGGAGTTCGCGTGGGTGGAAGAGCGGCACACGACGCTCCTCCGCGAGGCCGACGGCACGCTCCGCTGGTGGACCTTCGCCGGCGCCGCCGCGAACCGCGCCCTCGCTGCCGCGCTCGGCTGCGAAGAACCGGGCAAGCGCGGCGTCGAGAACTTGTGGCTCGCGGTCGACGAAGTCTCGACCGACGCGCTGCGCGAAACCGCCGCGCAAGGGCTCTCCGCTCCCGCCCCGGTCTCGCCCGCGCGCGACCGCAAGGACGTCAAGTTCGACGCATGCCTCCCCAGTTCACTCGTCGCTTCGGCATCCTCGGGACTCGCGAGGGCACACGCGCTCGCGGTCTGCAGCACGCCGGTTGTGGCAACCGGACTCGACTTCGCGACGGGAGAGAGCACTTGAGGGTCACGCGCTCGTCGATCGCGGCGCACTAGGGACCCGCACGGCGGGTCAACGGCGCGAGGCTCAGGACCTGCGCGGCCGAGCCCCACCGGCTCGTCTCCGACCAACCGTAGGGGTGGTGGGGGGGCTTCTCATCGCCGACCACCCGGGCGAGCTCGACGAAGTTGACCGTCGGGAGCGGCAGTGCGGGGTGCAGCGGCTCGTAACCATGGCGCTGGCAATGACTTACGCCGGCCAGCGACACCCTTGCCGGTCTCAACCCTTCTTTGATGCAATTCGTATTGCGTTGCGATGCTGGCCCATCCTACAATCCTTCCCACTTTTGAAAGGGGGCGGTTTCCAATGCGGCAATGGAGCCACACCTTCGCGTGCTACGCTGCGCTGACACTCTGTGCGGCGTGTGCGCACTTCAGCCAGGTGCAGTATTTCGCTGCGACCGACCAGGACACCGGTGCCACGAACTACTATCGGATGAAGATCAGTGGTCGCAGCGGGATAGGAGCCGCCTACCACATGCAAGGCGGCTACTTCAGTAACGCTGCGGTGGATGTTCTGCGAGGTACCATGCCGAAGGTCCCCGTCCTGGACCTTCCCGTCGAGCAGCTTGAGGTATTCGACCGGCTGACGCAGGTCTACTTCGCAGCCCTGATCCAGGAGGCCAAGAGGACGTACGAGATCACCGACATCGAAGCCATGACAGTGGCCGCGAAGAGCCGTCAAACCGTCGCGCTGCGACGCCAGAAGGAACTTGCCGGGGAAATCGACCTCGTCGCAACGAGGCTTGGCAACGCACAGGCCGCACTCGAAAACGCCAAGGCCAACGGCGCGGCGGCGACGACGAACTACGCCACCTCGGAAGCAGCATGTGACCAAGCCGTTGCCGCCGCAGCTAGCGCCCAAAGAGACTCGGAAACGAAAGCCCG
>WYBS01000005.1 GCA_011525755.1 Planctomycetaceae bacterium | reverse complement strand
CGGAGCGCCGGGAGATCGACGCGCTGCTCGGCGCCGCGCTCGACGGGCTCCCCGCGCCGCGCCGCGTCGCGCTCCACCTCCACTACCGCGAGGGGCTCTCGCTCGCGGAGGTCGCGCAGGCGCTCGGCATCTCGGCAGGCACGGCGAAGAGCCGCATCGCGCGCGGCCTCGAGGAGCTGCGCAGGCGCCTCGGCCAAGGCGCGCTCGGGACGATGGTGCTGCCCGACCTGCTCGCGAGCCTCCCGGGGCCCTCCCCCACGCCCGCGCTCCTCGAGGCGTGCGCAAGCAAGGCCCTCGCGACGGGCCCCGCCGTCGCGATCCCGCTCGCGAAAAAGCTCCTCGCCGCGTGTCTGCTCGCCGGCGCGGGAACGGCCGCGGCGGTCGGGCTCCTCGGCGACCGCGATCCCGCCCCGCGGAGCGCGCGGCCGCCGGAGGTCGCGGCGAGGGTCGTGGAGGAGCCGGCCGCGCGCGCCGCCGGGGACGCCCCCGCGAGCGAGTCGGCGAGACCCGGCGAGTCCGCTCCGGGCGGCGGCCCCGAGACGCGCCCCGTGGCGGCACCGCAGGATCCCGGAGGCGAAACGGGGGGGGCCGGGGGGGTGGACACCGGGGGCGCCGGGGGCGCCGAGGGGAAGGTGTGGCGGCCGGAGGACCTCCCGAAGGGGACGCAGGTGGTGCGGGGCGGCGAGGGCAACGGCGAGCCGGGCCCCGGGATGCAGCGAGGTCCCGTGCCCGGACGGCTCGCTCCCGCCCAGCGCGCGCCGTCGAAGTTCGCGCAGCCGCCGCGCTTCCGCGGCGACGCGACGATCCGCGGGCGGGTCATCGACGCGGACGGCGTTCCCGTGGAGGGCGCGGTCGTCTGCCGCATGCCGCTCGACGTGGACCGGAAGGAGAGCACCGTCCTCAGCTTCGAGTTCATCACGGAGATCGCGAAGACCGGCCCGGACGGCACGTTCGAGGCCGGGATGCAGGAGCACGGCACCTTCTACCTCGTCGCCAACTACGCGCGGCTCATGAACCGCCCGCGCGGCATGGAGACGCGCGATGCCGTCGTCGTGCAGGTCGCCGAGAAGGGCACGGCGGAGGGGATCACGCTTGAGATCCCCGTGCAGGTCGGCGAGCTCGTGCCGCTCCGGGGCGTCGTGACCGACGCGGAGGGGCGGCCCGTGCAGGGGGCGCAGGTGTTCCTCGACTACCTGGAGCTGCGCACGGACGCCGCGGGGAAGTTCGACGCGGGGAAGGTCCCCGTGGGCACGCGCAACGTGATCGTGCGGCGCACGGGGTATGAGGAGCTGGAGGGGACGGTCGAGGCCGCGCGCGGGCAGGAGAACGTGGCGCAGCTCGTGCTCGAGCTGAAGGAGGCGGGTGAGCTGCGCCTCGCGGGGCAGGTGCTCGACCAGGCGGGGACTCCCGTCGCGGGCGCCACCGTCTACCTCAACGCGCCGAACGAGACCGTGCGGAGCGTGAAGACCGACGCGCAGGGGCAGTACGCGTTCGACAAGCTCCCGGCGCGGCTCTCGGAGGGCGGCTGCACGATCACGGTCTGGGCGGACGGCCACTTCCCGAAGCACGTGAAGGAGGTCCCCGTGCCGGCGGACCCGTTCGGGATCCGCGTCGACCGCGCGGTCCGGCTCCTCGTGAAGGTCAAAAGCCGCGCGACCGGCGAGCCGCTCCAGCAGATCCGCGGCGAGGCGCGGCGCGAGATCGCGGAGGGCGGGAAGACCGAGTTCCGGATGTTCCGGAGCTGGTCGGTCTTCAAGGAGGACGGGATCCTCGACGACCTCGACGTCCCGGCCGGGAAGATCCAGATCGAGCTCGAGGCGCCCGGCCACGCCGTGACGACGCTCGACGTCGAGATCCTCGCGACCGACGGGAAGCGGGAGATCGAGGTCCGGCTGCCCGCGGCGCCCGGGGAGTAGCCGGCCCCCGGAGCCCCCCCCTTGCGGCGCCCTTGCGCCCGCTCTCCAATCACGGGGTGACGCCCGGCCACGTCCGCGTCCGCGGCCTCTTCCTCGCGGGGCTCGGCCTCGTCTACCTCTGCGCGTTCGCGTCGCGCTCGGGCTCTACGCGCCGGTCCGGGAGGCCGGGCCAAGGTGACACGCTTGACATCATGATGCTTGTCAAGTAGCATCAACTCATGACACGCACCACCTTGACCCTCGACGACGATGTCGCGGCGAAGCTCAAGGACCTCTGCGGACGAACGGGGGAGAGCTTCAAGGAGGCCGTGAATCGCGTTCTCCGGGACGGCCTCAACATCAAGCGGCTGCAACGGCCGGAGGTGCCGTTCGTGGTCAAGGCGCGCGCCCTGGGTCTCCGGCCAGGCGTGCAGATCGACAACATCGCCGAGCTTCTGGAGCAGCTGGACGGTCCGGGGCACGCATGATCCTCGTGGACGCGAACGTCCTGCTCTACGCCTACGACACGCAGGCGGCACGGCATGCGGCGGCGAAGCGGTGGTGGGAGGAGCAGCTGTCGGGGCCGGACCCGGTCCGTCTCGCCTGGAGCACGATCGTCGCGTTCGTGCGCATCGGCACGCACCACCGCGTATTCGAGCATCCGCTCTCGCTCCGCGAGGCGTGCGAGCACGTGGCCTCCTGGCTCGCGCGCCCCATGGTCGCGGTGCTGGAGCCGGGGCCCCGGCATTGGGACATTCTGCGCCGCCTCCTCGTCGCGTCGCAGGCGACGGGGAACCTCGTCACCGACGCGCACCTTGCCGCACTGGCCATCGAGCATGGGGCCGAGCTGAGGAGCACCGACAAGGACTTCGCCCGCTTCGAGGGCCTCTCCTGGCAGGACCCCCTGTAGGCGGGGTCGGATCGGTCACTTCCGGTCGTAGCGGTAATGGACCTCGAGCGCCATCGTCATGAGCGCGGTCGCGTAGATCCTCCCGCCGTCGGGCCCCCACGGGTCGAGCGGATCGAAGGAGCCGGTGCGCGCGCCGCTGCCCTTCTTGTGCTGGTGCCTGACGATCGCCGCGTCCATCGCCTTGCTCCAGAGGTCCCACTTGCGGCCCCCAACCTGGAAGAGCGCGAGGGTGCCGAAGTACCAGTAGTCCATGTCGATCGAGCCCGTGTCCGGGTTCCAGACAGGCGGCTGGTCCGCGCACAGCTGCGCGCCCTTGGCGACGAGCTCGCTGTCCTTCGGATCCTCGCCGAGGAAGATCCGGCCGAGCACGGCGGCCGCGGTCATGGCGTTCGTCTGCGACGCCGGCCACCGGGCCTCCATCCCCTTCGGCCGGAACGACGGCCCGCCGCGCGCGAGGTAGCCGACGCGACCCGACTCGGGATCGGTCATCTTGTCGATCCACGCCCGCGCGCCCTCGAAGCAGTCGGGGTCCACCTCGAGACCCGCGTACTTGCCCGACTTGACCGCCATCAGGCACCAGACGGTGACCGACGTGTCGCTGTCGCCGCCGCGGGACCGGTAGCGCCATCCCTCGAAGGGGTTCCGCGCCGCGGCGAGGTAGTCGAGGCCGTCCTGCGCGGGCTTCCTGTAGCGCGGGTTTCGCGTCATCCAGAAGAGCTCGCACATCGCGAGCGTCGCCATCGCGTGGTTGTAGATGAAGCTCTGCGTCGCCCGGGACCCGAACGCGCCGTCCTCGGCCTGCGACGCGATGAGGTAGCGCGCTCCGGCGCGGACGTGCTTCGCGTACCGGTTCTCCTTCGCGGAGCCGCGGTCCGTGTAGCCCGCGCCGAGGAACGCGAGGACGGCGAGGCTCGTGACGCCGACGTCGTTGAGCGCGCCGCCCGCCCCGTCGCACCTGTCGTCCGCGGGATCGTGCTTCATGAACCCGTCGCAGTCCCACTTGCCGTCGTCCGCGACATCCTGGTGCGCCGCGAGCCACGCGAGGGCGAGCTCGACGGTCTCCAGACCGGGGTGTACGCCCTGGCGCAGGACGCGCCTTCCGCCCGGGCCGCGTCCCGAGTTCTTGGAAGGCCCCGAGAACGGCTCGCCGTCATCGCTTTCAGGGATCTCCGGCTCAGGCTCCTCGAGCGGGATCTCGGGCTCCTCGAGCGGCACCTCCTCCACGTCCTCGGCGCTCTTGGAAGGCCCCGCGAACGCGCCGCGTACACGCTCCACGGCGGGCATCGGATCCGCCGCGGCCCCTCCGAGATCCTTGCTCGCGAAGCGCACGGAAACCCCCTCGCGCGCGGCCGCCGCGACCTCCCTGACCACCGGCTTCAGGTCCGACGCCCGCTCAGCTCGTGTAGGCAAGTCCGTGCCGTACGCGTAGATGCGGCCCACGCCCGCGCGCGTGAGCGCGTCCGCGGCGAGCAGGACGTGCCCCGCGGGAACCGCCGCGCCGGCCTTGATCTGCACGGAGCCCGGCTTCGCCTCGCGGGCGGCGCGGTAGAGGTGCGCGGGCGTCGCCGAGCGACCGGCCAGGGCGATCAGGACATCGACGTGGAGTGACGGCTCGGCGGGGCCGATGGCGCGGGGCAGCGGCCAGAAGAAGGCACCCTCCTCGTCGCCCTTCTCCGGCAGGACCGCGTGGAACACGCGGTAGACCTTCTGCTCGGCGCAGAGGACCAGCAGGAACTGCATCGCCTTCCACGGCAGCCGCGCGTCCGCGCGCAGCAGCACCGCAGGCTCGCGCTTCGTCTCCTGGAGCACGAGAAGCGCCCCCGAGAGCCCGTCGAGCGTCGTCTCCCTGCCGTCGACGAGGATCGCGCCGTCTGCGTGCACGTGGACGCCGAGCGTGGACTCCGGCGGCGGCCGGTCGCCGATCGTGCCCACGCGCGCGAGCTCGGGACGGCCGTGCGCCTTGTCGTGGTCCGCGATCGGGTCCCCGGCACGCGCGACGCCGAAGAGCAACGCGAGGAGCCAAGGTACCCGCCATCCCATGGCCCCCCCCATCCTACCCCTCCCCCGCGCCCCCTCCCCTCCGTAGTAAAGTGGGCGGGTGCGGATCCTAGGACTCCTCCTCCTCGCCGCCCTTGCGGCCGGGCAGGAGGATCCCCTCGCCGCCGCGCGCAGCCGCGTGCGCGCGCTCGAAAGCGAGATGCAGGCCGTCATCGCGAAGGTCGCGCCCGCCGTCGGCGCGATCACGAACTACATGGCGCTCTTCGACGAGAAGACCGGCAAGGTCGCCGTGGCGCCGCGGAGCCTCGGCAGCGGCCTCGTCGTCACGCCGGAAGGCTTCATGCTCACGAACGTCCACGTCGTCGAGGGCGCCGGCTACCTGACCGTCGCGCTGCCCGGCGGCACGTACCCGGCGAAGCTCCACGCCGACACGAGCCAAGGCGCCGTCAAGGGCGACATCGCGCTCATCAAGCTCGGCGGCGAGACGCGATTCCCTTTCGTCGACTGGCGCATCGGCGACTCGAAGGGCGTCGAGCCGGGGACCTTCGTGCTCGCGCTCGGCAACCCGCACGGCCATGCGCTCGATGGCGTGCCGATGGCGACGCTCGGGATCGTCTCCGGCAAGGGGCGCGCGGCGGCCGAGACGGGGTTCCTCTACGTCGACGTCATCCAGACCGACGCGGAGATCAACCCCGGCAACAGCGGCGGCCCCCTCTTCGACATGGACGGGCACTTCCTCGGTATCAACGGCCTCATGAACTCGCGGCAGGGACGATCCAATTCGGGCGTCGGCTTCGCGATCCCCGTCGACCAGGTCCGCCTCTTCATGAAGACGCTCCTGAAGGAGGGCGAGACCACGGGCTACGGGTTCCACGGCCTCGCGGTCGACTCGACGCCGGACGAGAGCGGCGCGCGCGTCACGGGCGTCCAGGGCGGCTCGCCCGCGGACGAGGCGGGACTCCGCGCGAACGACGTGATCACGAAGGTGAAGGGCGAGACCGTGAGGAACCGCACCGACTTCGTGAACGCGATGGGGAGGCTGCCGGAGAAGACGGTCGTCTCGCTCACCTACCGCCGCAGCCGCAACGTGAAGACCGCGAAGTTCAGGCTCGCCTCGTTCGCGGACTGGAAGGAGTCGGTCGGCAAGGCCGCGCCGCAGGGGCCGCTGCCGCTCGCGGAGCGCGGGTTCCTCGGCGCCGAGTGGTCCGAGGAGCGCACGGGCGTGCGGCTCGCGCGGGTCGTCCCCGGCGCGGCCGCGGACCGCGCGAAGCTCCTCGGGGGCGACCTCCTCCTGCGCGTCGAGAAGACCGACGTCCCGACGGCGAAGGACCTCGTGGCGTGCCTCGCGACGCTCCCGCCCGGGACGAAGGTGAAGGTCGCCTTCGAGCGCGAAGGGAAGAAGCGCGAGGTCCTGGTCGTCCTGAGCGGCGTCGCCGAGGCGGCGGGGGTCGAGAAGTGAACCGAGGGGGGCTCCGGGGGCCCGCCCTCCTCCTCCTCCTCTGCTCCGCGCCGCGGGCGGGCGAGCTCGCGGTCGCGGAAGGCGCGGTGAAGCGGGCCGCGGAGCTCGCGCGCCCCGCGGTCGTCACCGTGATCACGCCCGACCCGCGCGACCTCGACCTGACCGGCGTCGTGATCGCTCCGAGCGTCGTGCTCACCGCGCGATCCCCGCTCGTCCGCGACGGGCGGATCCCGCCGTCGCTCTCGATCCGGCTGCCGGGGAAGGGCTCGACGCTCGAGGCGTCGCTCCTCGACGAGGACGAGAAGACGGATACCGTCCTCTACAAGGCCGACTCGGCGGCGGGCGTGAAGGCGCTGTCGCCGTCGCGGTCGGAGGACATCCACGAGGGCATGTGGGTGCTGCTCGTCGGGAACGCGTTCGGGCAGGGGCGCGAGAGCACGCCCACGCTCTCCCTCGGCGTCGTCTCGGCGGTGTCGCGCGAGCGCGGTGCCGTGCGCGCGTTCCACACGAGCGCGCTCGTGAACCCGGGCTCGATCGGCGCGCCGGTCGTCGACCTCACCGGCGACCTCGTCGGGATCGCCGCGAACGCGATCACGCCCGACGGCGGCCAGACCGTCGTCGTGCCCTACGACGCGATCCGCGCCGCGTACCAGTCGAGGGACGGGAAGGGCTCGAAGGTGGTCGGCCGGCTCCCGCCCCCCCGCCGGGTCGCGAACCGGGTCGACGACGATCTCGGGAAGGTGCTCGCGGATGCCGCGAGGCGCGCCGTACACGCGCTCGTCGCCGTCCGCGCCATGCCCCTCGAGGGCGAACGGGAGGTGTCCGCGGAACCCCCGGCGGAGCCGCAGCCCGGGCCGGCCAAGCCGCCGCCCGGTCCGCCGCCGCCCCGAAGGGTCCCCGGCGCGCAGAAGGCCTACGACCGCTCCTCGGGCCTCGTCGTGCGCGAGGACGGCCTCATCCTCTGCCCGCTCCGGATCACCGGCTGGCCGAAGGCGAGCCGGCCTCTCGTCGTGGACCTCGCGGACGGGCAGTCGTTTCCGGCGAAGCTGCTCGGCAGCGACGAGCGCCTGCGCCTCGCGCTCCTGAAGATCGAGCTCACCGGGATGAGGACGCTCGAGCCCGTGCCGGAAGCGGAGATCCGCGCCGGCCGGCTCGCGGTCGCGCTCGGATACCCGCACATGCGGCCCACCGGGGAGACGCCCCAGCTCACCTTCGGGATCGTGTCGCGCACGGGCGCGCTCTCGGGGATCCACCCGGCGTTCGAGGCGCTCGCCACCGACGCGGCCGTCTCGGAGGCGAACCGGGGCGGCCCGCTCGTGGATGTCGACGGCCGTCTCCTCGGCATCCTCGCGGACGTCGACGACACGAACCCGCAGGGCTACCTGACGCGGGCGCGGGGCGCGTACGCGGGGAACGCCGGGCTCGGCTTCGCGGTGCCGTGGGCGGTCATCGCGCGGATCCTCCCGAGGCTCGAGAAAGGCGGCGTGCTCAAGCCGGCGTTCCTCGGCGTCGGGACGGCCGAGACGGCCGAGGGCCTCGAGGTCGTGAACGTGACCGAGAAGAACACGCTGGGGCAGCCGACCGCGGCACAGCAGGCGGGCATCGCGAAGGGCGACGTGATCCTCTCGATCGGCGGCAAGGGGATCCGCACGACGCGCGACCTGCGCATGACGATGGCGGGCTTCTCGGCCGGCGACAAGACGACCGTCCGCGTCCGCCGCGCCGCCACGGAGACCGACCTCCCCGTGACCTTTTCCGAACCGTGACCTTCACGGAAACCGCGGGTGGAAGTCGAAGTCGGGCAACGGGTTAGGGCGGCCGGGTGCGGCACGCGTGCCGCGCCGCCGCCGGAGGGCGGCCCCGGAACAGGGTCTGTCCGCACCCGCCGAGTACCTTGATGGCCTTGAACCTGAACGAGTTGCTCGAGCGCCTCTGGCGCGGGGACGAGGACGCGCGGGACGAGCTGCGTCGCCGCGGGCCCGCCATCGCCGCCGCCGTGCCCGCGCTCTCCGACGCGGTCGCGAAGGGAGATGCGCGCCTCCGCGTCGACGCGATGTTCGTGCTCGAGGGGATCGGCCCCGCCGCCGCACCCGCGGCGCCGGCGCTGCTCGACGCGCTCCGGGACGACGACGGCGACGTCGCCGCGCAGGCGGCCGACACGCTCGGCGCGATCGGGGGCGTCGCGGTCAAGGGCCTCCTCGACGCCATCGAGCGCGGCGACGCCCGCGTGCGGCAGTCCGCGTGCCTCGCGCTGGGGACGATGGGCGCGGATGCGCGCGACGCGGTGCCGGCTCTCCTCGCGATCGCGAAGGGCGAAGGCGAGAACGTCCGGCAGCGCGCGGTCTGGGCGCTGGGCGAGATCGGGGACGAACGCTGCCTCGAGGCGCTCCAGGAGATCTTCACCCGGGAGGGCGGCGCCGTCGGCTGCTCCATCGCGGAGGCGTTCGCGCGCTTCGGCCGCCGCGCGCGGCCCGTCGCCCATGCGCTCCGCGACGAACTCCACCGCGACGACGCCAACCTCACCCTCGCGTCCGCCGCCGCCCTCCTCGCGATCGGGGAGCACACCGACGCCGCGGTCTGGGCCCTCATCGCGAGCCTCCAGTCGCGCGACGACGACGTGCGCCTCGAGGCGGCGATCCTGCTCGGCGACTTCGGCGCCGCCGCGGGCGCCGCGATCCCGGCGCTGCGCACGGCCGAGCGCGCGGGCGACGAGGAGCTGCGCGCCCAGGCGAGGATCGCGATCGCGAAGATCCGGCCGGAGTACGCGGCCCCCGCGCCCCCCCGTTGATCCCCGCTCAGCGGTCCTGCGCCTCGCCGGCCATGGGCACGAAGCGCACCTCGAGCTGCGGGTCCTCGACGAAACCCTCGGGCGTCCGCGTGACGACGCGCAGGTACTGCGTACGCGTGCCGACGGGCACGACGAGGCGGCCGCCCACCTTGAGTTGATCCTTGAGGGGTCCGGGGACCTCCGGCGGCGCGGCGGTCACGAGGATCGCGTCGAAGGGCGCCTCCTCCGGCCAGCCGCGGTACCCGTCGCCCGCGCGCACGTGGACGTTCCGGTAGCCGACGCGCGCGAGCGTCGCCGCCGCGTCCTCGGCGAGCGGCTCGACGATCTCGATCGTATAGACCTCCGCGGCGAGCTCCGCCAGCACCGCCGCGCCGTAGCCCGAGCCCGTCCCGATCTCGAGGACCTTCGCCCCGGGGCCGATCTCCGCGACCTCGGCCATGATCGCCACGATGTGCGGCTGGCTGATCGTCTGGCCATGGCCGATCGGCAGCGGCCGGTCCTCGTACGCGTGCCGGCGCTCCGCCTCGGGCACGAACTCGTGCCGCGGCACCTTCCGCATCGCCTCGAGGACGCGCGGGTCCTGGACGCCGCTCGTGACGATCTTCTCGACCATCGCGGCGCGGAGCGCGGCATACCCGGCGGGCGCGACCGGAGGGTCGCCGTCGGAGCCGCACGCGGCGAGGAGCGCCGCCGAAAGGACGCTCCCGAGGGCGCGCACCGCTACCCCTTGGCGCGCGGCGCGGGCTTCGCCGCCCGCACGGGGCGCGGGACGTTCTGGCACTCCGCGGGCACGGCCTTCTTCGCGCGCGCGGGGTCCCAAGGCGGCGTGGGGATGGCCGCGATCGCCTTCAGCGCCTCGAGGTGCGCGCGCTTCTCGCCGAGGATGCGCTGCACCGCGCCGTGGAGCCGCGGGTCGTCGCGCAGGTCCGGAATCGACTCCTCGATCTCCCGGACCGCCTTCGCCTCGTGCTCCGCGGCGAAGCGCGCGAGGTAGCGGACGTCCAGGTAGTTGAGGTCCACGTTCCAGTACGGGAAGACGTCGGCCTGCGGGACGCCCTCGAGCTCGCCGATCAGGGCCACGACCTCGGTCGCCGTCCTCGCCTCCGCCTCGCGCATCCCCGCGAGATCCGCCATCCGCTCCTCGCAGTAGGGCGGCACGTACGGGGTCGCGATGCCGATGTACTGCACGACCGAGTTGACGGTGCCGTGCAGGATGCGGTTCAGGAGAGCGACCTTCTCGTCCCGGGTCATTCTTCCCTCCTCAGCGTCCGCCCCCGACCGCGACGAAGATGCCGCGGGCGAGCTCGCTCGCGACGTCGTAGAGGCCCGCGACGGCGACGCCGAACACGAGCACGGGCACCGTCAGCGCGACCACGAGCCCCTTGTCGACGCCCGCGAACCGGAACGGCCCCTTGGGCATGCGCTCGAGATCGCAGAGGTACATCGCCTTCAGGAACCGCGTGTAGTAGCCGAGCGACACGACCGTGTTCAGCAGCGCGATCACGCCGCCCCAGAAGAAGAGCATCGAGTCGTGCGCCCCGCCGTACTCGAAGACCTGCTGGAGGAGGAAGTACTTCCCCACGAACCCCGCGGTGGGCGGCAGGCCCGTGAGGCCGACGAGCGCGACGGCCATGCAGACGCCGAGGACCGGCGCGCGGAAGCCGAGCCCCTCGAAGGCGTCGATGTCGGCCCGGCCGGTCTCCTTCTCGACGACGCCGACCATGTAGAAGGCGCCGAGCGTCATGAAGAGGTAGACGGCCATGTAGAAGACGACCGCGGTCGCCCCCTCGGCCGTCGTCACCGCGACGCCGAGGAGCAGGTAGCCCGCGTGCGCGATCGCGCTGTAGGCGAGCAGCCGCTTCGCGTTGTTCTGGCGCAGCGCGGCGACGTTCCCGACGGTCATCGTCAGGAGCGCCATCACGAGCAGGATCACGCGCACGTCGCCGGCGGTCGCCGTCACGTCGGGCGTCGTGCCCGCGGTCACGGCCCCGACGAAGCGCAGGATCGCCGCGAACCCGGCGCCCTTCGACGCGACCGCGAGGAACGCGGCGACCGACGTCGGCGCGCCCTCGTACACGTCCGGGCACCAGAACTGGAAGGGCGCCGCGGCCACCTTGTAGGCGAGGCCCGCGAAGACGAGGACGACGGCGACGAGGAAGGCGGGCTGCCCGGCCGCGGCCCCCGAAGCCCCCTCCAAGGAAGCGAACGAGGCGCCCGCGGGCGTGGTGAGCGTCGCGGTCCCGGCGAAGCCGTAGAGGAGGCTCATGCCGTAGAGCATCGCGCCCGACGACACCGCGCCGAAGATCACGTACTTGAGCGCCGCCTCGCTGCCCTCGACCCGCGCCTTCCGGAAGCCCGCGAGCAGGTAGCCGCCGATCGAGAGCGTCTCGATCGCGATGTAGAGCATCGCGAGGTCGTTCGCCGCGGCGGTGAGGCACGCGCCGAGCACGGCGCCGAGGAGGCAGACGAAGAACTCCGCACGCCCGCGCTCCGCGTCGCCCCAGCGCAGCGCGGCGAGCGCGGCGACGATGCCGGTGCCGATCGCGAGGACGCGGAAGACCTTCGCGAGTCCGTCCGCCACGAGCAACTTCGTGAGGATCGCGCCGTCCGCGGCGCCCTGGAAGAGCACGAGGAGGAGCGCGGCGACGAGCGCGAGGAGGCCGACGGCCGTCGCGTTGGCGCCGCGGCGGCCGCGCCCGCCCACGAGGTCCGCGAGGAGGATCGCGGGGATCGCAAGCGCGAGGACGGTCTCCGCGCCGAAGCGCCCGAGGAGGTTGCCGAGATCGGGGACCATGTCAGCCGACGAAGAGCCGGATCGCGTCCACCGCGGGCTGATAGACCGCGATCAGCGGCTTGGGGTAGATGCCGAGGAAGATGGTCGGCACGAGCAGCGCGATCATCGCGACGCGTTCGCGCCTCGTCGCGTCCGGGAAGGACTCGTACGCCGGGTTCAGCTTCCCGAGGAAGACGCGCTGGATCGCGCGCAGGTAATAGGCCGCCGTGAAGACGAGACCCGAGGTCGCGATCAGCGTGATCAGCTTGGCGCCCTCGTAGTAGTCCGTCTTGTAGGAGCCCACGAATGCGAGGAACTCGCCCCAGAAGCCGGAGAGCGCCGGCAGCCCGAGCGACGCGAACATGGCGATCATCGCGATCGTGCCGTAGGCGGGCATCTTCCACAGGAGCCCGCCGAACCGGTTGAGGTCGCGGTGGTGCGCGCGGTCGTAGACGACGCCGACCACGAGGAACAGGAGTCCGCTGATCGTGCCGTGGTTGAAGAGCTGGAGGATCGCGCCGTTGAGCCCCTCGGGCGTCATCGCCGCGAAGCCGAGGAGGCAGAACCCCATGTGCGACACCGACGAGTACGCGACCATCTTCTTGAAGTCGGTCTGCGCCATCGCGACGAGCGCGCCGTAGACGATGTTGATGACGCCCAGGAGCCCGATCCAGAAGGCGGCGTCCTTCATCACGCCCGGGAAGAACGGGAAGTTGATCCGCAGCATGCCGTAGCCGCCGAGCTTCAGGAGGATGCCGGCGAGGATCACGGAGATCGGCGTCGGCGCCTCGACGTGCGCGTCGGGGAGCCACGTGTGGAACGGGAAGACCGGCACCTTCACGGCGAAGGCGACGAACATCCCCCAGAAGACGAGGTTGGCGACGAGCGCCGCGTTCGCCCCGTAGTTCGCGAGGATCCCCCCGCCCCCCCTCGCCTGCTGCGCATACGCCGTGAGGTCCGGGATCGAGAAGGCGTTGTAGCCCTTCGCCGCGAACGCCGGGTCGCTTGTCACCGCGAAGTAGATGACGAGGATGCCCGCGAGCAGGAAGATCGACCCGAAGAGGGTGTACAGGAAGAACTTGATCGCCGCGTAGATGCGCCGCGGGCCGCCCCAGACCCCGATCAGGAAGTACATCGGGAGGAGCATGACCTCCCAGAACACGTAGAAGAGGAAGAGGTCGAGCGAGGCGAAGGTGCCGATGATGCCCGTGTGGAGCAGAAGGAACATCGCCCAGTAGCCGCGCGTGCCCTTCTCGATGCTCCACGACGCGAGCGCGGCGGAGACGGCGAGGAGCCCGGTGAGGAAGATGAGGATCCCCGAGAGCCCGTCGACGCCGATCCGGTAGTGGACGTCGAACTTGCCGAGGGTGATCCACGCCACGTCGGCCGTGAGCGCGTACTCGCCGGGGTCGAGGTTCACCGACTTGAAGAGCACGAAGGTCGAGAGCACGAACGTCGCAAGGGCGCCCAGCATGCCGATCCAGCGCGCCTGCTTGCAGTCCTTCGTGAAGAGCAGCGCAAGGAGCCCCGCGGCCGGGAGGAAGATCGTGATCGTGAGGAGATTCATCGCGGCCCCTACAAGACGAAGACGAGGATCACGACCACGACGGCGGTGAGGCCGAGCGCGGCGGTGATGTAGTTTCGGATCCGGCCGGTCTGCGCGGTGGCGACCATCGCCCCCGCGCCCTCGGCCACGTCGGCCGTGAGGTTCACCGCGCCATCGACAATCACCTGGTCGGCGTCGCCGCTCGCGTCGCCCACGAAAAGCGACACGGCGCCGGAGACGTTGACCGCGCCGTCGACGACGTTCGCGTCGATCCAATGGGACTGCTCGGACAGCGCGTTGCCCGCGGCGACGATTCCGTCCAGGTACATCTCGTCCATGTGGAACTTGTGGACGGAGAGGTCGTGGAGGGGCGCGGGGAGGAGGCGCGACTTCTCGTCGCGGCGCCCGGAGAGGAAGATCCCGATGCCGAGCGCGAGCCCGAGGCCGCCGGTCGTGTACGCGAGCAGCTGGAAGTACCACGGGTGCTCGTGGTGCGGCGCCTCGGCCCCCGGCGCGATGTAGGCCTCCTGCACGTGCTCGAAGTCCGGGTGCGACTCGTAGTACGCGGGCGTCCCGAAGAAGTCCTCGGCGAAGCCGCCCCAGAAGACCCACGGCGTGAACGCCGCGAGGATCACGAGCGGCGCGATCATCACGAGCGGCGACTCGTGCGCGTGGGAGAACTTCTCCTCGTTCTTCGGCTTGCCCATGAAGCAGAGCCAGACGAGGCGCGTCATGTAGAACGCGGTCAGGAACGCGACGCCGAAGCCGAGGACGAAGAGCACGTAGCGGTGCTCGTGCAGCGCCTGGAGGAGGATCGCGTCCTTGCTCATGAACCCGCTCGTGAGCGGGATGCCCGCGAGCGCGAGCGTCGAGATCACGAAGGTCCAGAAGGTCACGGGCATCTTCGCGCGGAGCCCGCCCATGTCCTTCAGGTCCTGCGCGTGGTGCATCGCGTGGATCACGGAGCCCGACCCGAGGAACAGGCACGCCTTGAACATCGCGTGCGTGCAGAGGTGGAACATGGCGGCCCACGGCGCGCCGACGCCCACGCCGAGGATCATGTAGCCGAGCTGGCTGATCGTCGAGTAGGCGAGGACCTTCTTGATGTCGGTCTGGCTGACCGCGATGATCGCGCCGATGAAGGCGGTGATGCCGCCCGTCCACGCGATGAAGCCGAGCGCGTCGGGCGTGAAGAGCGGGAACATGCGCGCCGAGAGGTAGACGCCCGCCGCGACCATCGTCGCCGCGTGGATGAGCGCGCTGACCGGCGTGGGGCCCGCCATCGCGTCGGGCAGCCAGACGTGGAGCGGGAACTGCGCCGACTTGCCCACCGCGCCGAAGAAGAGGCCCACGCCCGCGAGGGTGAGGAGCCCCTCCTGGCCCCCGAACGCCCCCCCCTTCACGGCGGCGAAGATCTCCCCGATGTGCAGCGTGCCGCACTGCGTGTAGAGGATCATGATGCCGATGAGCATCCCGACGTCGCCCACGCGCGTCGTGATGAACGCCTTCTTCGCCGCCTCCGCGTTCGCGAGATCCTCGCTCCAGAACCCGATCAGCTTGTAGGAGCAGAGGCCCACGAGCTCCCAGCCGATGAAGAGCATCAGCAGGTTGTCCGCGAGCGTCAGGATGAGCATCGAGACGCCGAAGAACGACAGCCAGAAGAAGAAGCGGTGGTACCGCGGGTCGCCCTTCATGTAGGCGGTCGAGTAGAGGAAGACGAGCGTGGCGACGATCGTCACGACGCAGAGGAGCGCGCTCGTGAGGCCGTCGACGACCATCCCCATCTCGAACGTCACGCCGCCCGCGAGCTCGAACCACTTCCAGCTCGCCGCGAAGTAGTGGCCGGCGGGCAGCTTCGCCCACGCGAGCATCGTCACGACCGAGAGCACGAGCGACGCGGCCATCGTCCCGACGACGACGAGATCGCCCTTGCGCGGCAGGCGCGGGCCGAGCAGCTGCTGCACGACCGCGCCGATCGCCGGCAGGAAGAGGATCCAGGGGACGTAGGAGGGAAGCGTCTCGGCCATCGTCAACCCCTGAGGCTCGAGGCCCGGTCCACGTCCACGTCGGTCCGCTTGTCGAATAGCTGCAGGATGATCGCGAGCGCGACCGCGGCCTCGGCGGCGGCGAGCACGATCACGAAGAGCGCGAACACCTGCGCGTCGAGGCCGCCGGAGAAGCGGCTGAACCCGACGAGGTTGACGTTCGCCGCGTTGAGGATGAGCTCGACGCCGATCAGCACGCCGATCGCGTTGCGACGGGTCACCACGGCGGCGACGCCGGTCGCGAAGAGGATCGCGCCGAGGAGGAGGTAGTGGTACAGGCCGACGTTCACTGGGGGGGCTCCGGGGGCGGCGCCTGCCTCCGCACGAGGTAGGCCGCGCCGATGAGCGCGACGAGGAGCAGGACCGACGCGAACTCGAACAGGATGATGTAGTCGCCGAGGAGCAGCTTCCCGAGGCCCTCGGTCGTCCCCTCGGCCGGCGTCGCCGCCGAGGTGCGGAAGATCGATCCGCTGATCGCGGTGACGAGCCCCGCGGCGAGGAGCGTGCCGAACAGGAGGCCGGTCTTCCGGTGGCGCACCTCCTTGTCGCCCAGCGCGAGCGCGGTGCGCCCCGTGAGGAGCACGCCGAACGCGAAGAGGACGAGAACGCCGCCGACGTAGACCACGACCTGCGTCACCGCGAGGAAGTCCGCGCCCGCGAGCGCGTAGATGCCGGTCACGCCGACGAAGCAGAGGAGCAGGCTGAAGACGGCGTGGACGATGCGCGGCAGCAGCGCGGCCATGAGGCCGCCCGCCACCGCCATCGCGGCGAAGAGCCAGAAGAGGATGACTTCGGCGCCCATCGGTTCACTTGCGGGAGAAGGAGACGATCTCGTACGGGATCTTCTCCTCCCCGCTGAAGACGCGAGGGTTCTCGCGGTCGGCGTAGTCGATGATCACCTCGTCGCGCGTGTAGCCGACGAGGTCGAAGTGCGGCCCCATGTGGATGCACTCCGTCGGGCACGGCTCGCAGCAGAGCGCGCAGAAGAGGCACTTGCTGTAGTCGATCTCGAAGGTGCGGATGCGCGCGGTCTTGCCCTTCCCCTCCGCCTCGATCGTGATGCAGTCGACGGGGCAGATCTTCGCGCACTGGTCGCACGCGATGCACTTGTCGATCTCGAAGACGTGCAACCCGCGCTCCGTCGGCGGGATCTCGGGGATCTCCTCCGGGTACTGGAGCGTGTAGGGGCGCCGGAAGATGTAGGGCACCGTGATCGTGAGGCCGATCCACGTGGTCTTCAACCCCATCCAGACGGCGCGCGCCCAGTTCCGGAGTGCCATCATCCGAGGAGCCTCAGCGCCGCCGTCAGGAGCAGGGAGCCCATCCCGATCGGCAGCAGGACCTTGTAGCAGAGGTACATGACCTGGTCGATGCGGATGCGCGGCAGCGTCCAGCGCAGCGCGATCTGCGTGAGGAAGAGGAAGGTCGTCTTCAGGAAGAACCAGAGGAGCCCCCACCACCACACGCCGTCGAACAGCTTGCCGGGCGCCGAGAGCCCGATCGGGTCGTGGTAGCCGCCGAGGAAGAGCACCGACGTGACGGCCGAGAGCGAGAGCATCATCGCGTACTCCGGGAGGAAGAACATCCCGAAGCGCATTCCCGAGTATTCGGTGTGGAAGCCGGCGGTCAGCTCGGACTCCGCCTCCGGCAGGTCGAAGGGCGCCCGCTTCGCCGCGGCGAGGCCCGCGGTGTAGAAGAGCAGGAACGCGGGGACCATCGCGATCGCCCAGTAGATGTCGCGCCAGAGGAGCCACTTCCAGATCGGGCCCGCCTGGTAGTCCGTGATCGCGACGAGCGAGAGCGAGCCGACCGCGAGGGCCGGGCACATCGCCGCGAGCCCGAGCGGCAGCTCGTAGCTCACGACCTGCGCCACCTCGCGCATCGCGCCGAGGAGGCTCCACTTGTTGTTCGACGACCAGCCGGCCATGACGATGCCGACCGTCTCGAGCGCGATCAGCGCGAGGAAGTAGAAGAGACCGACGTCGAGGTCCGCGGCGACGAGGCCGGGCGCGAACGGGAGCACGACGAATCCCGCGAACGCCGCCATGAAGACGAGGTAGGGCGCGAACCGGAAGAGCGGCGAGTCGGCGCCGCGCTGGAGGATGTCCTCCTTCGCGAGGAGCTTCACGCCGTCGGCGAGCGACTGGAGGAGCCCGTAGGGGCCCACGCGGTTCGGGCCGCGCCGGTTCTGCATGCGGCCCGCGAGCTTCCGCTCGAGGTAGACGCCGCCGAGGCCGACCGGCGTGACCACGAGCAGCAGGATCACGGCGGCGACGACGAGCGCGCCTACGGCCGAGAAGAGCCAGTTCGGCTCCATCCCGACGAGTCCCGCGAGCCATCCCGCGATGTGGCTCGAGAAGGGAGGTGTTTCCGCGAGGATCACCGGTCGCACTCCCCGAGCGTGATGTCGATCGATCCCATGAGCGCGATCAGGTCGCCGATCAGGAGGCCCCGCGACGTCTCGCCCAGGAGCGAGATGTTCTGGAAGCTCGGCCCGCGCATCCGCGCGCGGTAGGGCGCCTTGCCGCCGTCCGAGACGAAGTAGCAGGAGATCTCGCCGCGCGGCGCCTCGGACGCGACGTACGCCTCGCCCTCCGGCGCCTTCCAGCCGCGCGAGATCTTCGGGTTGCTCACGTCGCCGGAAGGCAGCTTCGCGACCGCCTGCCGGATGATCTTCAGGCTCTCCTCGATCTCGAGCAGCCGCTGCCGGTGGCGGTTCCACGAGTCCCCCACCACGCCCTTGTCGTGCGGCCCGACCGGGACCTTGAAGTCGAAGTCCTCGTACGACGAGTAGGGGATGTCCTTCCTGAGGTCGCGCGCGACGCCCGCGGCGCGCAGGATCGGTCCCGTCGCCGCGTACCGGAGCGCGGTCGACTTGTCGATGATCGCGACGCCGCAGGTCCGGTTCAGGAAGATGTGGTTGTAGGTGAGCAGGTTGTTGTACTCGTCCATGTGCGCGGCGACCCGGTCGCACCACGCGAGGCAGCGCTTGAGCCAGTCGTCCGTGACGTCGCGCGTCACGCCGCCGTACCGGATGTAGTGGTAGAGCAGGCGGCCGCCGGTCACCTGGTTGAGGAGCAGGAGCGCCTCCTCGCGCTCGCGGAACATGTAGAGGAACGGCGTGAACGCCCCCATGTCGAGGCCGAACTGGCCGGCCGCGAAGAGGTGGCTGATCACGCGGTTGATCTCGCACATGATCACGCGCAGGTACTGCGCGCGCTTCGGCACCTCGACCGCCGCCGCCTTCTCGACCGAGAGGACGAGCCCCATCTCCATGTTGAGGGCGCCCAGGTAGTCCATCCGGTCGACGTACGGGAGCCCCTGCACGTAGGTGAGGTTCTCGAGGATCTTCTCGCAGCAGCGGTGGAGGTTCCCGACGAGCGGATGGCAGTCGTGCACCACCTCGCCGTCGGTCCGCAGCACGACCCGGAGCACGCCGTGCGTCGACGGGTGCTGCGGCCCCATGTTGAAGACGAGCTCCTCGGTGAGGATGTCGCGCGGCAGCGCCGGCGCGGCGCGCTCGCTCTCGTCCAGCTTGACGCCCTGGATGACCGTCATTCGACGCAATCCACCCCGTGGTACTCGACGGGATACTGGTAGTCCTTGCGCAGCGGATGCCCCTCCCAGTCCTCGGGGAGGAGGATCCTGTAGTGGTGCGGGTGGCCCGCGAACCGGATGCCCATCAGGTCCCACGTCTCGCGCTCGGCCCAGTTCGCGCTCGCCCACTCGTTCGCGAGCGAGGGCACGACCGGATCCGAACGCGGCACGGAGACCTTGAGACAGAGGAACGCCGGATCGGGGGCGATCCGCGTGAAGTGGTAGACGACCTCCATCCTGTCCGGCGGGCGATCGACGCCCGAGACCTGGTGGAGCATCGCGGCGCCGCACTTCTCGCGCAGCACGCGGGCCGCCTCGACGATCCGCTCGGCCTTCACGCGCACGAAGGGGTGCGTGCCCTCCTCGACGGCCTCCTCGACCGCGTCGGGCATCGCCGCGGAAAGAGCCTCGGCGGGCTTCACGGCTTCTCCTCCGGCTTCGGCGCGTCCCCGCCCTCGGGCGGCTTCGCGGCGCCGTCACTCGGGGGGGGCTTCGGGGGACGGGCGGGACGCTCGGGCCTCGGCGTACCCTCGGCGGGCGTCCTCGAGGCGGCCCCCGGAACCCCCTCGGAGGACGCCGCGGGAGCGGCGGCCTTGGCCGCAGGAGCCTCGGCGGAGGCGGCCTTCTTCGCCGCGGCGGCCGCGGCCTTCGCCTTGGCCTCGTCCTCCTCCTGCTTCCTCTTCACGTCGTCGAGACTCCTGGCCTTCTCGGTCTCCCACGGCTCGACCGGCGAGATCCCGTCCTTCTTCGCCTGCCGCGAGCCCTTCTCCGGCGGCGTGTAGCCCGGGTCCTCGTTGTTCAGGCGCTTGCTCCGCGCCATCACGAGCTCCTGGAGGCGCATGATCGCCTCGAGGAGCGCCTCCGGCCGCGGGGGGCACCCGGGCAGGTAGATGTCGACCGGGACGACCTTGTCCACGCCCTTCACGACGTGGTAGCCGTACTTGAAGTAGGGGCCGCCGCCGACCGTGCAGGCGCCCATCGCGATCACCCACTTGGGGTCCGCCATCTGGTCCCAGAGGCGGCGCACCCGCGGGGCCATCTTGTGGGTCACCGTGCCGGCGACGATCATCACGTCCGCCTGCCGCGGCGTCGCGCGGAAGACCTCGGCGCCGAAGCGGGAGACGTCGAACTTCGTCATCGCCGTCGAGATCATCTCGATGGCGCAGCAGGCGAGGCCGAAGCCGAGCGGCCAGAGGGCCGACTTCCGGCTCCAGTCGATGAGCCACTCCGCCTTCGTGAGCAGGATCGTCTGCTCGACCTCGGGGTCGAAGCGCTCCGGCGGGGGCATGTACGACGGCCGGCCGGGGCGGGTAGCTTCGGTCATCGGCGGGCCTCCTCGGGCACCTTCGCGGCGTGCGCGATCTCCGGCACGCGCTCGACGTTGACTTCCCCGGAGACCGCGGGGCCCGGCCGGGTGCTCGTCCACTGGAGGTCGCCCCGCGCCCAGACGTAGGCGAGGCCGACGCCCAGCACGAGCAGGAAGAGGAGGACCTCGACGAAGGCCACGCCCCCGGAGCCCCCCTCGATGAAGGCGTCGTAGGCGGCCGCCCACGGGAAGAGGAGCGCCACCTCGATGTCGAAGACGAGGAAGACGAGGGTGAGCGTGTAGAAGCGGATGTCGAACCGGATCCAGGAGTCGCCCATGGCCGGCTCGCCGCACTCGTAGATGGCCCCCTTCTCGCCCTGCTCCGGCTTGTGCGGCCGGCGAAGGAGCACCTTGCCGATCACGAAGAGGTTCAGCCAGACGAAGAGGACGCCGAAGGCCGAGAAGACGAGGACGTTGCCCCAGCCCTCGTGAAGGAAAGCGGCGACGATCGACATGCTTTGGGTCCCTCCGCCCAGGGACCCGCCGGAGGGAACGGCGGATTATAGGAGCCCCCCCTAGCGCTATCTACATTTGTGCAAGTCGTGGCGCCGCCTTCGGTTGGGGCATTCGACGCGCCCGCCGGCAGTGATAGAATGCCCTCCGATGACCAAGCAGGCGACGCTCGATCTGCACGTGCCCGAGAAGCAGACGGAGGGCGGCTTCTTCGTCTCGCGCCTCGACGCGCTCATCAACTGGAGCCGGAAGAACTCCCTCTGGCCGCTGCCGATGGGGCTTTCCTGCTGCGCGATCGAGTTCATGGCGGTCGCCTGCTCCCGCTACGACATGGCGCGGTTCGGCGCCGAGGTCGCGCGGTTCAGCCCGCGGCAGGCCGACGTGATGGTCGTCGCCGGCACCCTCACCTACAAGATGGCCGACGTGGTGAAGCGGGTGTACGACCAGATGGCCGAGCCCAAGTGGGTGATCTCGATGGGCGCATGCGCCTCGTCGGGCGGCATGTTCCGCTCCTACCCGGTGGTCCAGGGCATCGACGAGATCGTTCCCGTGGACCTCTACATCTCCGGGTGCCCCCCGCGGCCCGAGGCCGTCCTGAAGGGGCTCATGACCCTCCAGGAGAAGATCACCAGGGAGCGCCACGGCCAGCAGGTGATCGACAAGGTCAAGGACGTCGTCGGCACCGGCTCGTAGGACGACGCAAAGGGGGTCCGGGGGCGGCGATCAGAGCATCGCCAGCGCGAGGATCCCGCGCAGCGACCAGCCGAAGGTCCGGATCCGGTTCGTCCGCACGAGCCGCGCGTGGAGGGACGCGTCGAACCCCCGCCGCAGGGCGACGTGGGCCGGCGCCTGCAGGAGCGCCGTCGAGAGCCAGATCGCCGCGAGGAGCCCTGCGCCGCCCCACGCGAGCGCCGACGGGACGCGCGGATCGAAGGGGAGCGCGAGCGCGGTCGCCGCCTCGACGAGCATCACGGGCGTCACGATCCGGCCCGTCCGCCGCATGTGATCGATCTCGTAGCCGGGGAAGGCGCGCTCGCCGACGCGCGCGAAGAGCGGGTAGTGGACGACCTGCACGAACCAGATGAGGCCCGCCATGAAGAGCGTGGCGGCGGCGTGGACCGCAAGGATCACGGGGAAAGCTCCGCGGCGACCGCCTCCGCGGCGCGGCGGCCGGACGCGAGCGCGCCCTCCATGGAGCCGGTCTCGAGGTAGTCGCCGCAGACGTGGATGCCGTCGGGCCTCCGGCGCGTGCGCGAGGGGGGCTCGAGCGACGCGGGGGCCTGGTCCGGGAGCGCGTCGGGGATCTCGTACGTGCGCAGGTGGCGCCAGGCGAGCACGGCGCCGCCGAACCAGCCGCCGAGCTGGTCGCGCACGCGCGCCTCGAGGTCCGGCCCGGCGGGCCCCGGCACGCTCGCGACGACGAGCGCGCGGCCCTCCGGCGCGCAGGAGGGGGCCACGACGCTCGGGACGGCGAGCTCGTTCACGGGGCCCGTCCCGTCGCCGTCGAGCACGAGGAGCGGCTCGTCGAGGGGGGGTGCGGGGGCGTCGAAGTACATGCAGGAGACGCCGCGCCCGGGCCGCGGCGGAGGCTCCCCGAGGAGCCGCGCCGCCGCCGCGGCGTCCGTCGCCACGACGACCCGGCGCGCGGCCACGCGCGACCCGTCCGCGAGCGCGACCCCGTCCGGCGCGACCTCCGTGACCCGCGCCCCGAGGCGCACGATCCTGGGCGGCAGGAGCGACGCGAGCTGCGCCGGGATCGCGCCCATCCCCTCCTCGGGGAGTGCCGCGTCGCCCCGCGCGAACATCGCGAACACGAGATCGAGCATGCGGCTCGACGTGCCAAGCGAGCGGTCGAGGAACACGCCCCCGAAGAGCGGGCGGAAGAAGCCGTCGATCATGCCCCTCGAGAATCCCTCGCGCTCGAGCGCCGCAAGCGCGGTCGTCTGCGGCGCGGAGAGGATCTCCCCGGGCGACCTGCCGCGCAGGCGGTGCCGCAGCCGGAGCACGCGGAGCTTGTCGCCGGTCGTCGCCACGCGTGCGCGGAGCGTGCTCCATAGGTCGCGCGGCCGGCGGAACGGGTCGCCGAGGCGCTCGAACGAGCCCTTGCGCCTCACGAGCGCTCCCGGCGCGAAGGGGCGGAGCCTGAGCGCGCCGTAGTCGAGGACGGCCCGCGCCTCCGGGTACGCGGTGAGGAAGACCTGGAACCCGCGGTCGAGCCGGAAGCCCGAGACGAGGTCCGTGCGCACGCGCCCCCCCACCGCGTCCGAGGCCTCGAGCACGGCGCACGAGAGCCCGGCGCGGTGGACGCCGAGCGCGCAGCGGAGCCCGGCAAGGCCCGCGCCGACGACGGCCACGTCGATGTCCCGGCCCCCGGAGCCCCCCCTCATCCCGCTCACGAGGTCTCGCCGAGGAGGCGCCGGAAGCACGCCTCGAGGTCGGAGTCGCGGAACCGGTAGCCCGCCTTCTCGAGCCCCCGCGGCAGCACGCGCGCGCTCGCGAGCAGGAGCGCGTCCGCCATCTCGCCGAACGCGATCCGCGCGGCGAACGCGGGCATCGGCAGGATCGCCGGGCGGCGCAGCACGCGCCCGAGGACCTCCGTCCAGCGCGCGTTCGTGACCGGCTGCGGCGAGACCGCGTTGACCGGCCCCTCCATCGAGCCGTCGCGGATCGCCGTGTGGATCGCGCCGACCGCGTCGTCGATCGAGATCCAGCTCATGTGCTGACGTCCGGAGCCGATCCGCCCGCCGAGGCCCATGCGGAACGGCGCGAGCATCTTCCGGAGCGCGCCGCCGCGAGGGGAGAGGACGATGCCGAGGCGAAGGTGGACGACGCGGGTGCCGCGGACGCGCGCGGGGTCGGCCGCCGCCTCCCACTCGCGGCACACGTCGGCGAGGAACCCGCGGCCGGGCGCGCTCCGCTCGTCGAGCTCCTCGTCGCCGCGGTCGCCGTAAAGCCCGATCGCGGAGGCGCACACGAGCACGCGCGGCGGGCGCTCCATCGCCGCGATGCGCTCGGCGACCCTCCGCGTTCCCTCGACGCGGCTCCGGCGGATGCGCTCCTTCCGCGCGCGGGTCCAGCGGCCGGAGGCGATGCTCTCGCCGGCGAGATGGACGACCGCGTCCGCGCCTTCGAGCCGCCGGAGGTCGAACGCATCGCCGTCGCGCGGGACGGCGACCGGCTCGTGGCCTCCCGTCGAGAGGAAGGGCACGAGGGCGGAGCCGACGAGCCCCTTCGCGCCGGTCACCGCGACCCGGAGCGGCTCCGTGCCGCGGTGCGCGAGGACGTCGGCGGCGGTCGTGGCATGGCGGTAGGCGAACACGCGCTCGAGCCTCCGGCGGACCATGCGTTCCCCGAGCGCGCGGCCGAGGCGGCCGCCCGGCAGCTCGTAGGTGATCCTGTCCTCGAGGATCGAGGCGCCGTCGCCGTCCCCGCGGAAGCGGTGCACGTGCTCCCACCGCGCGAAGGGCCCCTCGATCTGCACGTCGCGAAACATCTGCCCCCGGACGGACTCGCGGTGCTCCGCGACCCAGCGCTTCCGGAACGGCCCGATCCTCGTCTCGAGGGACACCCGGGATCCGGGCTCCTCCACGCCGCCGGTCCGGCCGAGGACCTCGATCTCCTCGAAGGGCGGCGTCAGCCGCTCGAGGGCGCCGGGGCGCGTGTGCCAGAGGTAGGCGTCCGCGGGGGGAACGGGCAGGCGGGTGAAGCGGGTGAACTCGGGCATGGTCTATCCCCCGTGCGCCCGCCGGCACGCTGCCGCGGCATCCTTGAGCCGGAGCAGCGTCGCGGGCGAGTAGCCCTTGTCGTGGAAGAAGACGACGCGGCCGTCGCCGTCGAGGAGAAGCACGCGGGCGTTCCGGCCCTCGTCGCCGGTGAACCGCGCGATCTTCACGGCGTCGCCGTAGACGGTCACGACGCTCCCCCACTCGGGAGGCGGGATGCCCTCGCGCATGCCCTCGTCGATCCCCGCGGCGAAGAGGCGCGGCGCCCATCCGCGGATCGTCGGGACTTCGAGGATGCGCACGTCCATCCCGGCCTGGAGGATCCCGAGGACCCAGCGGTCGACGTCGAACTGCGTCTTCTGCTTGTAGGCGACGAGGAGGAGCGCGGGCGAGCCGGCGAGGTCCCCGGGCAGCGCCACGCGCTTCTTGTCGAGCGACTCGCCGGCGACGGAGGGGAAGGTCTCGCCCGAGGGGTCACGCGCCGGATGCGACGAGCAGCCCACGAGGAGCGCGAGAAGGGAGGTCGGGAGGAACCGCATGGTTTGAAGATGGGCCCGGCGGCATCCGGGGACGCCGCCGGGCGAAGGGGGCCTACTGTTGGGCGACCGGAAGAAGGACGGTATCGATCACGTGGATCACGCCGTTCGAGGCGTCGATGTCCACGCCGGTGATCGCCGCGGCGCCGACGCGTGCGACGCCGTCGCGCACCTCGATCCGGAGCGGCAGGTTGGCGAGCGTCGTCGCCTTGCCGGCGGCGAGGGCGTCCTCGCTGTAGACCCGGCCGGGAACGACGTGGTACTGCAGGATCCGGGCGAGCCGCTCGCGGTTCTCCGGCTTCAGGAGGTCCTCGACCGTCCCTGCCGGGAGCTTCGCGAAGGCCGCGTCGGTCGGGGCGAAGATCGTGAACGGGCCCTCACCGCGCAGGGTCTCGAGCAGCCCGGCCGCCCCGACCGCGGCGAGAAGCGTCTTGAAGGAGCCCGCCGCCTCGGCGACCGCGGTCACGTCGCGCCCCTCGGGCAGAAGGACCGCATCGATCACGTGGATCACGCCGTTCGAGCAGACGAGATCCGCCTTCGCGACCGTCGCACCTCCGACGTGCACCTTGCCGGCTTCCGCCGAGAACCGGAGGCGCTGCCCGTTGAGCGTCGCGGCCCCGCTCCTCCCCGTCACCTGCGCCGCGCGGAGGTCGCCCGCGACGACGTGGTACGTGAGCACGGCGACGAGCTTCGCCTTGTTCTCCGGCCTGAGGAGCGTCTCGACCGTGCCCGCCGGCAGCTTCGCGAACGCCGCGTCGGTGGGAGCGAACACGGTAAGGGGCCCGGGCCCTTTCAGGGCATCGACGAGGCCCGCCTTCGCGAGGGCCGTGGCGAGGGTCTTGAACTCGCCCGCCTCGACGGCGGTCGTCACGATGTCCTTCGAGCCCTCCCCGGCCGCGGCCGGCACCGTGCCGGCGAGCGCGAGGCAGAGGGCGGAAATCCGGATGGTGTTCATGGGTCTATGTCCTTTCTCCTTGGAGGTTGCTTTCACAGGGGAGAGCATAGGAGGGGCAGGACGATTGTCCATGATTAATGCTGGACAAGAACGGCAAACCTGGACAGCGCATCGCGCCCTTCCGCGACGCCCGGAAACGGCCTACACGTGGTTCCGGAGCATCAGCTCGGCGGGATAGGGCCGGAGGTAGCTCTGGCTCTTCACCCACTCGACCGGATTGCGCCGGAAGTGGTGGTTCAGGAGGGTGAGCGGCACGACCAGCGGCACGAGGCCCGTCCGGTACTCCTCGATCCGCTCGGCGAGCTCCCTGCGCGAGTCGGAATCGACCGTCTCCTTCAGGAACCCGAGGAGATGCTGGAGCACGTTCGCGTGCTTTCGCGCCGTCGCGCGGTGGCGGAGGACCTCGAGGAATGCGATGCCGTACTTTTGGAGCGTCTCGCCGAAGTCGGCGCGTCCCGCCCTCGCCACGATGCGCCCGAGCTCGCGCTGCCCCGTCGGCGAGTGCGCGAGGAGCGTCATCTTCTCGGCGGCGTGGAAGGCGACGAGGTCCTTCGGGCGCGGCCGCTTCGCGAGGAACTCCGTCCACCGCCGATGGGCGAAGACCCGCTCGATGAAGTTCTCGCGGAGCGGCATGTCGTTGAGCCGCCCCTCCTCCTCGACCGGCAGCTCCGGGAGCGCCTCGACCAGCGCTTTCGCGAAGATCCCCGCGCCGTCGCGCGTCGGGCTCGTGCCCTTCCCGCCCGGATAGACGCGGACGCGGAAGAGGCCGCAGGTCGGCGAGTCCTTCTTGAGGACGTAGCCGTGGAGCCCCGCCTCGGCGAGCTGCTTGAGCCTCGTCCTGGAGTAGGCCTTCATCGCGTCGGTGTGGTCCGAGCCCGACGCGGGCGCGACGAGCCGCGGGTCCGAGGGCTTCCCGATCAGCCGGAGGCTCTCGCGCGGGGCGCCGAGGCCGATCTCCATCTCGGGGCAGACGGGCACCCACTCGAACCAGCGGCCGAGCGTCTCGACGAGGTAGGGCTCGCGCTTGTGGCCGCCGTCGAAGCGGACGTTCTCGCCGAGGAGGCAGCTGCTGATCCCGACGCGGACTCTTGCCTGCGGATCGGGGGGGGCTCCGGGGGACATCGCTGCAGTGTAGCGACGCCGCCGCGCGCGGGGGCCGTCCGGGACGGCGAAACCTCGACAGCCGTCAGACCGAGAAGGACTCGCCGCAGCCGCAGGAGCCCTTCACGTTCGGGTTCTTGAACTTGAACCCCGCGCCCGTGAGGCCGTCGTGGTAGTCGAGCTCGCTGCCGTTCAGGAAGAAGAGCGACTTCTTGTCGATGAAGACGCGGAAGCCGTCGCGCTCGAAGGTCTCGTCCCCCTCCTGCGCGCCGTCCCCGATCTCCATCCTGTACATGAGGCCCGAGCAGCCCCCGCCGACGACGCGGACGCGGAGGCCGGGCTCTTTCATCGCATTCGACTGCGCCCGGACGAGATCCTTCCCCTTCGCGGCGGCCTTCTCGCTGATCGTCATGCTCGGCATCGTCGACTCCGGCGTCCGTAACCCGCGCGTCAGTGCGGGGTTACGCCTGCGACGCCAATGCCATGATACCATCCGCGGAAAGGCCGCGTGCGGACGGCCCGCCCCCGGAGCCCCCCGTGATCTACCTCGACAACCACGCGACCACGCCCGTGGACCTGCGGGTGCTCGACGCGATGCTCCCCTACCTGCGGGAGCGGTTCGGGAACGCGTCGAGCCGGAGCCACCGCTACGGGTGGGAGGCGGAGGAGGCGGTCGAGAAGGCGCGCGCGCAGGTGGCGCGCCTCGTCGGCGCGGACCCGCGCGAGATCGTCTTCACCTCCGGCGCGTCCGAGGCGAACAACCTCGCGCTCAAGGGCGCCGCGGCGCGCCGGCCCGAGGGCAAGGACGGGATCGTCGCGTCGCCGCTCGAGCATCCCTCCGTGCGCGAGACCGTCGAGCACCTCGCGGCGCACGGCTGCGAGGTGACCTGGCTCCCGGTCGACCGCGAGGGCCGCGTACGCCCCGAGGACGTCGCGAACGCGATCACGCCGCGCACGTTCCTCGTCACGGTGATGACCGCGAACAACGAGATCGGCACGATCCAGCCGGTCGCGGAGATCGGCCGCATCGCGGCGGAGCGGAAGGTCCTCTTCCACACGGACGCCACGCAGGGCGTGGGGAAGATCGCCTTCGACGTGCGCGCGGAGGGCGTGCACCTGGCCTCGCTGACCGCGCACAAGATCCACGGGCCGAAGGGATGCGGCGCGCTCTACGTCCGGCAGGGGACGGAGATCGAGCCGCAGGCGCACGGCGGCGGCCAGGAGCGCGGCCTCCGCGCGGGCACGCAGAACGTGCCCGGCATCGTGGGCCTCGGCGCCGCATGCGAGATCTGCCGCTCGGAGGGCGAGGAGGAGGCCCGGAGGCTCGCGAGGATGCGCGACCGGCTCGAGAGCCTGCTCGCTGCCGCCGAGGCTCGCCTGAACGGCCCGCGCGAGGGCCGCCTCCCGAACAACCTCCACGTCTCCTTCAAGGGCCTCGACGCGGAGTCGCTCATGCTCGCGGTCCCGGAGGTCGCCGTCTCGAGCGGCTCCGCGTGCGCCTCGGGCTCGATGGAGATCTCGCGCGTCCTGAAGGCGATCGGCATCAGGCCCGACGCCGCGAAGGGCGCGATCCGGTTCGGTCTCGGCCGTTTCAACACGGACGCGGAGGTCGAGGAGGCCGCAAGGCTCTTCGCCGGGGCCGCCGCCCGGCTGCGGAAGGTCGCGCGAAGGTAGGCGGACCGCCGCGCGCGGCACGCGGCGAGCACCCGGCCTGCCTCCCGGGGATCGGAACCCGCGGCCCCGCCGGGGGTTCCATGGATATGCGCCTCCTCCTCGCCCTCTCCCTCCTCGCGGCGCCGGAAGACCTCGCGGGGCGCCTCGCCGCGGACGACGCGAGCGCGGTCATCGAGGCATGCCGCGAGGCGGCCACGAGCCAGGAGCCGGCGCTCACGGCGCCGCTCACGAGGCTCCTCCGGCACGACAACCCCGCGGTCCGCCGGGCCGCGATCGAGGCGCTCGGCCTCCGGAAGCCCGCGGCGGAGCGGAAGAAGGCCGCGCAGGCGCTCGCGCCGCGGATCGCGCCGCTCGCGGCGAAGGAGGAGACGAAGGAGGAGTGCCTCGCCGTCGTGACCGCGCTCCACGACCTCGCGCAGCCGGCCGCGCTGACGGCGCTCCTCGACGGGATCGGGCCCGACGACGACAGGGACATCGCCCGGGCGAGGATGCATGCGGCCGCGAACGTCCCTTCGAAGGAGGCGATCGAGGAGCTGATCCACCTCGGCTCGGCGGGCCGGCGCGGCGGCGCGCAGTGGCGCGCGGCCGCGGTCGTCGACGCGCTCCGCTACGCGACGCAGGAGAGGGTCGAAGGCGGGATCGAGGCGTGGCGCCAGTGGTGGATGGAGAACAGGAAGACGTTTGACGTCGATCTCGCGGCGAACAAGCGCGCCGACGCCCGGCTGCGCGAGGAGGAGCGCCGCAGGAAGGGGAAGAAGGGGGGCCCCGGGGAGAAGGGGAAGTGACGGCCCGCGTCTCCGCGCCGTGCCTACTCCTCGAACCGGTTCTTCTCCTTCCCGTGCGCGAGGTCGCCGTGGTAGGCGAGGCGGCGCGCCGCATAGTCCCTCGGGTCAAGGTCGTCGAGACGGACGCCGTCGGGGTCGCGCCAGATCCGCGTGAGGAAGGGGATGCACCAGCCGCAGCCGGTGCCGGCGTCGAGGCACCGGCTCATCTGCGATGCGTGCCGCGGCCGCTCGCGCCGCGCGTAGTTGACGAGCTTCCTGAGGCTCACCCGGTAGCAGTAGCAGACGTGGTCGTCGGGACCCACGTCACTTCGCCGCCTCAAGCTCCTTGAGCTTTCCGTCGAGCTCCTCGAGCTGCTTCGCGACATGGGGCGGCGGCTCCGCGCCGTGGGCCGCCCGGAGGCCCGCGATCGCGTCCTTGAGCATGGCGGCGTCCTTCTTCGCGACCGCCTGGCCCGCGATCACGATCCAGTAGAAGCGGCGGCTCGAGGCCCGCCCCGGGTGCGTGCCCTTCCGGTAGAGCGCGACGAACTCCTCCGCCACGAGGTCCTTCGCCGCCTGGTCGCGGTTCTTCCTGAGCACCGCCTGCATGTCCGAGACCGTGGCGTCGGCGCGCAGCGTGCCGATCGCGCGCTCCTGCTCGGGCGCGAGCGTCTTCCCCTCGACCTCGCCCTCGAGATCGGAAAACTCGATGACACCGAGGTCGCACTGCGCGATGAGGAGGTCCAACTGCGCGGCCTCGTCGCCGGCGGCCGCCTTCTTCCGGAGCTCGAGGCTCCTCGCGACCTTCCCGCCGGTCTCCTCGAGCGCCTTCACGGAGGGGTCCTCCGCGTCATGCCGCGCGATGACGGAGCCCTCCGCGTCGAGGAAGAAGACCGAAGGATGCTCCCGGCCGCCGAGGTCGTACAGGAGCTCGTCGTCCTCGCGGTCCTCGATCCTCGTCATCACGTTCAGGTACGCGACGTACCCCTCCGTGAACGCCTTGAACTCCGGGGTGGCGAAGGGCCCGCCTTCGACCCTGCTGCACGGGGGTCATGGCGCGTAGGAGCGGGAGAAGTAGGCGAAGATCACCTTGCCCTTCTCCGCCGCCTGCTTCTTCGCGTCGGCGAAGGAGAGCACCCACGCCGCGTTCTTCGCGAAGGGCTTCCCGAGCTTCTCCTGGAGCTTCGCCTCGAGCGGGTCCTCGGCCGCCGCGACGGCAGCGAGGGAGAGCAGGAAGAGCGCGCGCATGGATTGGGAAGGGGCGCGGGGAAACCCCCGCGCCCCGTGGAGAGCTACTTGGACTCCTCCCCGCACCCCTCCTCGATCCCCTCGTCCGAGCCGCCGCCCTCCTTCCGGGCCGCGCGCATCTCGGCGATCTTGTCCTCGACGCGGTTCACCCACTGCTGGAGCTGCGGGTTGTCCTTGCCGTGGACCTCCTGGTAGAGGGCCTTGAGCGGCTCGAACGCCTTCTGCGCGAGATCGGGATCCTCCTCGTTGACCGCGTACGAGAGGACGGCCTGGAGGAACGGCTGCTTCCTGTCCTCGTCGTTCGGCATCCGGCCGGTCACGAACGCGTCCACGATCGTCTTCAACGCGGCCTTGCCGGTCGCCTCGTCCTCGGCCTTGTGCAGCGCCGAGACCATCGCGCCGAGCTCGACCTCGCCGAGCAGCGACTTCTGCTCGTCGGTGAGCTTCCTGTTCTCGAGGCGCTTTCGCACCTCGTCGAACGCGATCATGTCGAGCTCGCCCTCGTAGAGCGCCACGTCGATCTCGGCGTCGGCGTCGCCCGCCTTGGCCTTCGCGCGCGCGTCGAAGAGGCGCTGGATCTTGCCGCGGTTCGCCTCGAAGCCGGCGACGCTCCGGGCGCCCTGCGTGACGAGGACCGAGCCCTCCGCGTCCATGAAGACGATGTGCGGGAACCCGCGACCGCCCTTCTCGGCGAGGAGGCCGTCGTCCTTCCGCCCCTCGATCCGCGTCGTGATGTGGAGGAACGGGACGACCTTGCTGCTGAACTCCTTGAACTCCGGGGTGTTGAAGGCACCGCCCTCAACGGCTTTGCAGGGGGGTCATGGAGAGTAGGAGCGCGTGAAGTAGGCGAAGACGAGCTTGTTCTCCTCCTTCGCCTTCTTCAGGGCCTCCGCGTAGTCGAGGACCCACGGGGCGTTCGAGACGAACGGTTCCTTGAGCTTGCTCTCGAGCCTCTGCTCGAGGGTCTGCTCCTCCTGGGCCTTCACGGGGCCCGACGCTGTCACCGCGAGGAGGAGCGTGAGCGCCGTCGCGGGCGTGCGGACAGTGCGCATCCGGGGATTTCCTTTCGAAAGGGTTGAGGAGGATTCTAGCCCCCTTACCCTCGGATACGTCCATCCCCCCGGGAAGTGTGGCGAACGGGGCGATTTCCCGGCGCCGGGCGGCATTGCGGGCCGGCGTGGAGGCGCATGGGACCGGTCCCTGCCTCTCAGGCGACGACCGCGAAGGTCACGGTGACCTTCGCCACGAGCTTCCCCTCCGCGGACACCTCCCCTTCCGCCGTGCAGAGGCGCCGGCCCCGGACGAGGACCTTCCCCTTCGCGGTGAGGAGGCCGATCGGCGCGGGGCGGAGGAAGTTCACGGTCAATGCGCTCGGCACGACGGGGGCGTTCACGGCGTGGGCCGCGGCGACCTCCCCGAGCGTCGTGAGCACGGCGAGATGCACCATGCCGTCGCCGATCTGGTGCTCGGGCGCCCTCGCGAGGAGCTCGACCGTCTCGCCGTCCGCCCCGAGGCGAAGCCCGAGTGCTGTGTTGAAGTCCACGATGTGCCGTCCTGTCATGCGGCCATTTGAGGCCACCGGCGCCTCCCCCGCAACCCGGACCCCATCGTCCGAGTCCGACCGCCGTAACCCGCGCCGGCGCAGTCGGTTGGGCCCGTCGCGTCCGGTACCGCGTACCGGGTGTCAGCGGAGGCAGTGGGTGCAGTAAAGGGAGGCGGACCACTCGGCGAGCGCCTCCGTCGCGCGGCCGAGCGCGGCGCTCGCGCCGCTGCCCTTCGCGCGCGCCGCCGCCAGCGCCTCGCGGACCGCGTCGCGCACCTCGTCCGTCCCCCGCGGGCCGTCCGGGAAGCGGTCGGGCAGCGCCTCCACCTTCGCGGTCTGCAGCGACTCCGCGACGGCGCGGAGCGTCCGCTCCGCCTGCAGGCGGTAGAGCTCCACGTCGCGACGCTCGAAGATGCGGAGGACGAAAGGCGCCCAGAACACGGCGGCGAGAACGATCGATGCGACGACCGTCGCGCGCGCCGCGAACGTCCACGCGCGGTCGGTGCGCCCGCCGCGCGCGCGGGCCGATGCCGCGAAGAACCCGAGCGCCGCGCCGCCGAGGAAGCCGCCCAGGTGCCCCAGGTTGTCGATGCGGGCGGAGAAGACGAGGCCGTAGACCCCGATGAGCGCCGCCCAGAGGATCATCCGCCGCAT
The DNA here is from genome assembly GCA_011525755.1 of Planctomycetaceae bacterium. Classification (GTDB taxonomy): domain Bacteria; phylum Planctomycetota; class PLA2; order PLA2; family PLA2; genus PLA2. Next base: position 16,394 of record WYBS01000005.1, on the reverse strand, counting down.
GAGAGCCTCGCCGAACGCGCCGCCGCGCCGCCGGCCGTACACGGCGCAGGCGCCGATGAGCCCGCACATGGCCCCCGACGCCCCCACGCTTCCCGCCGCATGCGCAAGCGCGACCGGGTGCATCGTGTACACCCTCCACATGTGGCTCAGGATCGCCCCGCAGAGCCCGGACGCGAAGTAGAGGCAGACGGTCCGGTGGACGCCGAACGCGCCCGCGGCGATCGGGATCAGGAGGAAGAGCGCGATCGAGTTGAACGCGAGGTGGACGAGGTCCGCGTGGAGGAACATCGACGCGAGGAGCCGCCACGTCTGGCCGCAGTCCTCCACGAGGGACGGCCTCGCGGCACCGAACATGTCCAGCGAGACGCCGCTCGGCTCGAAGCGCCTCGTCCCCGGATCGCCGGCGGCCGGGTCCAGCGCGACCGTCAGGAAGTAGATCCCGACGATCAGGCCGAGGATCCAGAGGCCGAAAAGGGTCGTCCGCTCCGCGTCCTCCGTCTCGCTCGGGGCGCGATGGTGCCGCTGGTCCGTCCCGCAGTAGGGGCACAGCCGGGTCCGGGGCTCGAGGAGCGCGCGGCACTTCTGGCACGTGATCACGCCGCCCCATGAGAGATGCGCGGACGCGCTTGCGCAAGCCCGATCCGGGAAGCGGCGCGGGCGCGGCCGGCCGATTACTCTTCACGGGTGCGGCTCCTTCCTCTCGCCCTCCTCCTCCTCGCCGCGCGCGAGCCCGACGTGGAGGGTCCGAAGGGGCTCTTCCGGAGGCTCCCGCCGGCGGAGCCCGGCGAGTGGCTCTTCGTGTTTCCCGAGGAGGGGCAGACCTTCGCCGAGTACCGTAAGGCCGATCCGGTCCGCCCCACGCGGGAGCGCCGGACCGTCTATCTCGCCCCGTTCCTCACCCGCCCCGCGAGGGACCCCGGGATGCTGCCCGCGATGGCCGCGCTCCTTCAAGCATCCTTCTCGGCCGAGGTGCGGGTCCTTCCCCCGCGCCCCCTTCCTTCCGGCGCCTATGTGCGCGCACGGCGCCAGGTCTCGGCGTTCGCGCTCGCGCCGCACCTCGTCCGCGAGCTTCCGGCCGACGCCCTCCTCGTGCTCGCCGTGACGGACCGCGACCTGTTCGTCGGGGACCTGTCGCACGCCTTCGGGTGGGGCTCCCTGAAGCTCCGCGTCGGGGTACTCTCGACCGCCCGGCTCGGCGCCGAGGACGATCCCCCGCTCGCGCGACGCCGGACGATGACGCTCGCGCTCCACGAGGCGGGGCATCTCCTCTCTCTCCCCCACTGCACCTTCTACCGGTGCCTCATGAACGGCGCGCTGACGATCGAGGAGGCGGATGCGCGGCCCGCGGCCCTCTGCCCCGTCTGCCGGGCGAAACTCTGCTGGAATCTCGGGACCGACCCCCTTGCCCGCGAGCGCGCTCTCGCCGGGGCATTCGCCCGCGCCGGGATGGAGTGCGACGCCAGGGACGCCCTAACCATCGCGGAGACAAAGGGTTAAAACGTCGGCCGGCCCCTTCGCCATCGTGGTAGAATGATCCGCTCAACCTTGATGGACGAACTGAACTACCGCCGCCTGACCTCGCGGCCCAAGACCCGCTGCCCGAGCTGCGGGGCGACCTCCTACAAGGATCCCGAAGGGCTCTTCCGGTGCGTGGTGTGCAACCACGACATGTTCGAGGTCTGCCTCGACTGCGGACACCTGACCGGCTGGTGCGAGTGCCCGCCGGAGGCCGCCGTGGCCGTGAAGACCGCGGCGCGGCGCGGTCGCGCGGCCAAGAAGTAGCCGCAGGTCGGGGAGGGGCCCCTTGAACCCCGGGGTCCCCTACATCGATTCGGCGAGGAGTTCGTCCAGCGTCGCCTTATCGAGCCCCAGCTTGTGGTCCACGAGCGGCCCCTTCCTGAAGAGCGGCTCCAGGTCCTCGTACACCGGGCGCTCCGCCTGGTAGAGCTTCCCGAGCGGGATCCTCTCCCCCCACTCGAGGGACTTCGTGAGCGCCGATCGGAAGTCCGTCGCGTCGTAGCCCGGCTCGGAGTCGAGGTCGTACACGCGCTCCTTGAACCACTGGTAGGTGTTGATCTTGTTGAAGGTCACGCAGGGGCTGAAGACGTCGATCAGGCTGAAGCCCTTGTGCGCGATCGCCTGGGCCATCAGGTCCGTGAGCTGCTTCTGGTTCGCGGAGAACCCGCGCGCCACGAAGGTCGCGCCGGCCGTCAGCGCGAGCGCGAGCGGCTGGATGGGCCGCTCCACGTTCCCCTTCGGCGTGCTCTTCGTCTTGTGCCCCTCCGTCGTCGTGGGCGAGGTCTGGCCCGTCGTCAGGCCGTAGATCTCGTTGTCCATGACGATGTAGGTGAGGTTCAGGTTGCGGCGCATCGCGTGGAGGCAGTGGCCGATGCCGATCCCGTAGCCGTCCCCGTCGCCGCCCACCGCGATCACGCGGAGCTTGTGGTTCGCGAGCAAGGCGCCGGTCGCGACCGGGATCGCGCGGCCGTGGAGGCTGTGGACGCCGTAGGCGTGGAGGAACCCCGGGAGGTTCGACGAGCAGCCGATCCCGGACACCACGAGCACCTCGTGGGAGGGGATCTTCAGCTCGACGATCGCCTCCTTGAGCGACTTCAGCACGCCGAAGTCCCCGCAGCCCGGGCACCAGTCCGGGTGGACGTCGCCCTCGAGGTCCTTGATGGTGCGTTCCGGTGCGTCTTTCATGATGGTCATGCGCCTTGCTCCTCGTACGCGTGGATCGCGCCCGTCTCGCGGCCGATCACGAGCCTGCCGCGCGGCTCCTTGCCCTTGCGGGAGACGAGATCCACCTCGAACACGGGCTCGCCGTGGTCGCCCTTCGCGCCCTTGGTGACGCGCGCGGGACGAGCCTCGTCGTGGAGGTGGATCCGGATGTAGTGGTAGGCCATCTCGCGCGCCTCGGCCTTCTGCACCTTCAGGTCCTGCTTCCTGCCGGCGACGCAGTCCTTCACCCGCTGCACGACGTAGCCCGGGTCGAGCGGCTCGCCGTCGTAGCGGGTGACGACGTGGCGCGGCTCGATCCCGGTCTCCGCGCGCAGGTGGCGCGCGAGCTGCCCGGCGTAGTTCGCCTCCACGACGATCGTCCGCTTGCACTTCGAGAGGATGTCCCTCACCTTGCGCCCGTGGAAGGGGTAGAGGTACTTCAGGTGCAGCCGGTTCGCAGCGATCCCCTCGTCCGCGAGGAGGGCCGCGGCCTCCTCGAGGACGCCGTGGGTCGAGCCCCAGCCGACGAGCGTGACCTTCGCCTTCGCGGGTCCCTCGAGCTTCGGCGCGGGCAGGCGCTTCAGCACCTCGTCCATCTTCCGCATCCGCTTCTCCTGCATCTTCCGGCGGATGGCGGCGTTCGTGTGCTCGTCGCTGACGAGGATGCCGCGCTCGTCGTGCTCGTCGGTCCCGGCGACGAACATCAGGCCGGGCGTGCCGGGCCTCGCGCGCGGCGAGATGCCGGACTTCGTGAGCCGGAAGCGCCGGAACCGCCCGTTGCCCGCGTCCTTCGTGACCCACTCGCCGCGCTCGATCCTCACGTCGTGCGAGACGCTGTCGGCGTCGATCGTGGAGCGGTGCTCGGCGAGGTAGAGATCCGAGAGCAGGATCACGGGGAGCTGGAACTCCTCCGCGATGTTGAACGCCTCGACGGTCGCCTCGTAGCAGTCCTCCGCGTCCCGCGGCGCGACGATCACGCGCGGGAAGTCGCCCTGCGACGCGCCGAAGGCCTGGTTCAGGTCGCCCTGTTCCGTCTTCGTGGGGAGCCCGGTCGAGGGGCCGCCGCGCATCACGTTCACGACGACGACCGGCGCCTCGATCATGCCGGCCATCCCGATCGCCTCGGTCATGAGCGCGAAGCCGCCGCCCGAGGTGGCGCACATCGCGCGCACGCCCGCATGGCCGGCGCCGATCGCCATGTTCACGACCGCGAGCTCATCCTCCGCCTGCTTCACGACGACGCCCGTCTTCTCGCTGTGCGCCGCGAGCCAGTGGAGGATCGAGGAGGCGGGGCTCATCGGGTAGGCCGAGTAGAGCTTGCAGCCCGCCGCCGCCGCGCCGAGCGCGATCATCTGGTTGCCCGTGACGACCGGACGCCGCTTGCGGGAGAACTTCCACTTGAAGTCGAGCGGCTTCTCCGTCTTCACGGCGTGGTCGTAGCCGGCGCGCAACGTGCCCACGTTCTGCCGGATCACCTCCTCGCCCTTGTGGCGGAAGGTCTCGTGGAGGATCTCCGCCGCCACCTCCACGTCGAGCCCCGCGAGGTGGAGCAGCGCGCCGAGCGCCGCCGTGTTCTGCATGACCGGCGGGAGCCGCCCGAGGTCCTTCGTGAGGTCCGCGACGGGGAGCGGCACGGCCCTCACGCCCTTCGGGAGGAGGTCCGGGTCGCAATCGAGCTTCGAGTTGAAGAGGACGGCGCCGCCGGGCGCCACCTCGGGGACGTGGCGCTCGATCGAGTCCTGGTTGAGCACGATCAGGACGTCGAGCCGGTCGCCGTGGTTCGTGACCTTCTTCTCGCCGATCCGCAGCCGGAGCCACGTGTGGCCGCCGCGGATGAGCGACTGGTAGCTGTTGTAGGTGAAGACGGAGAGCCCGAGCCGGGCCGCTGCGCGGGCGAGGGTGTCGCCGACGCGGTCGAGGCCGTCGCCCGCGGCGCCCGCGATGCCCACGGTGATTTCAGTCGCCATGCTGCTCCTCGATGAGCGCGGGAGGGCACCAGGGGAGAAAGGCCCGCCCGCGAGACCGCGCATTGTAGCCGCGACGCGCACGACCCCAACGAACGGCACGCCCCCCCGGCCCCCCTGCTTCCGCCCACGCGCCCGGGGGCGCCGGATCAGAGGATCTTCACGGCAACGAGCGTCGCGTCGTCGCGCAGGCCCGTGCCCCCCGCGAAGGCGGTCACGTCGCCCATGATCCCGTCGACGACCTCGCGCGCGCTCCCCTTGGCGAGCCGCGCGACCGTGGAGCAGAGGCGGGGGAAGCCGTACTGCTCGCCGCCGGGGTCGGTCGCCTCGATGATCCCGTCGGTCGTGAACAGGAGCAGGTCGCCGGTCGCGACGGGGAGATCCGGGCCCGCCGCGAACTGGGCCTCCGAGACGATCCCCAAGGGCGGCCCCTTCGAGTGGACGAGCGTCGTCGAGCCGTCGCTCGCGCGGTACCAGACCGGCGGCGTGTGGCCCGCGCCGCAGTTCCGGAAGACGTCCCGGCCGCGGTCCACGCTGCCGAGGAAGAGCGTGATGAAGCGGCCGTCGTGCACGTCCTCGCGCAGGAGGTTGTTGAGGCGGAAGAGGAGGCGCTCGATCGACGGCTCCGCCCTCACGAGCACGCGCAGCGCGGACCGCGCGGTCGCCATGAGCAGCGCGGGCCCGACCCCGTGCCCGGTGACGTCCGCGACGACGATGCCGAGCGAGCCGTCGGCCATCTCGAAGTAGTCGTAGTAGTCGCCGCCCGTCTCGTCGCACATCACGGAGTGGCCGTGGACGTCGAGCCGCTCCGCCGACGCGGGCTTCGCGGGCAGGAAGTTGCGCTGGATCGAGCGCGCGATCGAGAGCGCCTGCTCGATCCGGAGCTTCTGGTTGTACTCCTCGAGGAGCCGCATCTTCTCGACCGCGACGCCCGCGATGCTCGCGAGCGCGCCGAGGATCGAGAGGTGGTCCTTCTTGAGCGAGCCGGGCTGCTCCCGGTTGTCGCCGTAGACGACCCCGGTCACCCGCCCCCCCACGAGCAGCGGCACGCAGATCGCCGCCTTGATCCGCAGCCGGTGGATGGAGCGGATCGCGCTGAAGTTCTCGTCCGCCTCCGCGTCCGACGTGAGGACCGCCTTCCCGCTCTCGAGCACGCGGCGGACGAGCGTCCGGCTCACCTCGATCGGCTCGTTCGCGGCGCTCCCCTTCTCGCGGCTCCGGTGCGCCTTGACAAGGAGCTCGCCGTTCTCCGCGCGCAGCGCGAGGAACCCGCGCCGCACGGGGACGCTCGTGAAGAGCGTGTCGAGGATCGACTCGAAGATCCCCTCGTCCGACCCGATCGACCGGATGAGCTTCTCGACCTGGTCCAAGAGCGCGAACCGCTCCTCCTTCGGCGCGCCGAGCCCCGCCGCGGGCACCGCCGCCGGGATCTCCTCGCGGACCGTCGAGACCCCCTCCGTGAAGGACACGGCCTTCGCCGCGTCCGAGATCACCCGGAGGACCGTCCGACCCACCCAGATCTCGTCCGAGGGGCCGACCTCGGCATGGCCCACCGGCCGCCCGTTCAGGAGCACGCCCCCCGACTCCCCGATGTCGAAGAGCTCGACCTTGCCCTCGCGCGCCACGAGCACGCACTGCTCGGGGTCGACGCCACTGTCGGAAAGCGCGACGTCGCAGAGGGGGTTCGAGCCGACCGTGACCTTCGTCCGGTCGAAGTCGACCCGCTTCTCATGGCCGTCCGCCCCCTTGACGGAGAGGGAGATGGGCACGGGGCGGAGTCTATCAGGCAGAGGGCAAAGCGGGGGCCCGCCCCCCCCCGCCCGGGCGGGCGTCTAGTACAACGTGTGGAGAAGGAGAGACGCCATGGCCAAAAGCATGTGGGTGCTCCTCGTGGCGCTCGCGGGAGCAGCCCCCGCGCAGGAGAAGGCGCCCGGGTTCCTCGGGGTTCGGGTCGCCCCCGCGCAGAAGGGCGACGGGGTCGTCATCCTCGAATCCATGCCGGGGACCGCGGCGGCGCGGGCGGGCCTCATGCCGGGGGATCTGCTCGTGCAGCTCGCGGGCGCGCCGGTCCGCACGCCGGAGGAGCTCTTCGCCGCCGTCCGCGGCCGCGCGGCGGGCGAGGAGGTCGCCTACGTCCTCCTGCGCGGCGCAGGTCGGATCGAGGGGAAGCTGAAGCTCGGCGCCTCCCCCCCCGAAGCCCCCCCCGCGCTCCCCCTCGAGGAGAGGCTCGACCGTGCGGAGAAGGGCATCGAGGAGCTGGAGCGAAGGCTCCGCCGGGGGCCGCGTTCCCTCGCGGACTGGCGGCGCGCGGAGGAGCGGCATCTCGAAGCCCTTCGGGCGAAGGGCGACCGGGAGGGCATCCGCCGCGCCGAGATCCGCCTCGAGCTGCTCCGGGAGATGGAGGCGGAGGGGGTCCGGGGGCTCTCGGAAAGGGTGGACCGTATCGAGAGGAAGGTCGACCGGATCCTCGAGCGGCTCGGGGAGCGTTGAGGCCCCGGCGGGCGTAATGCGGACGATGGAGTCCGCCTGCACGGACGAGGCGCTCTTCGCGCGCATCCTCGATGGCGAGGGCGACGCCTTCGACCAGCTCGTCGTGCGCTGGAGGGACCGGATCGTCGATCTCGCCCACCTGATGACCGGCGACCGCGACGCGGCGGAGGACATCGGGCAGGAGGTCTTCCTGCGGCTGTTCAAGAGGCCCGAGGCCTACGACCCCTCGCGGCCCTTCGCGGCGTGGATCTGCACCGTGGCGAGAAACCTCTGCCACGACCGGTTCCGGCGCGACACGACGCGCGCGCGGTATCAGCATGAGGCGGTCGAGCGTCGGGGGTTCGGGCCCCTGCCCCAGCCGTCGCCCGCGGCGGCCGCGGCGGCCGCGGAGTCGGAGGAGCGGCTCCGGAAGGCGATCGCGGATCTTCCCGCGCGGTTCCGCGAGGCGTACGTGCTCTGCGCGGTGCGCGGGCTCTCCTACGAGGAGGCCGCGCGGGTCTGCGGCTGCCCGTGCAAGACGGTTTCGACGAGGCTCGCGAGGGCGCGCAAGCGGCTCCTCGCGCGTATGAGGGATTGGCTGTGAACGACGAACTTCGGCTCTCGCTCCACCTCGACGGGCGGCTGCCCGATGAGGAGCGCCCGGCCTTCGAGCGGCGGCTCGCCGCGGAGCCGGCGCTCCGCGCGCGGCTCGACGCGATGCGGCGGCTGCAGGCGCTCTCCGCGGGGCTTTCGCCCGCGGCCGCGGCGTTCTCCGCGGACGACGTGCGCGTGCGCGCGGAGTTCGCGCCGAAGGGCGGGCTCCGGCGGCTCGGCCTCGCGGCCGCCGCGGTCCTCGCGCTCGCGGCGACGCACGCGGGCGTCTACTGGGCCGGCGCGCGGCAGGGCGCGGAGGCGCAGCGGGCCGTGCGCCGGTCGATCGAGGCGACCGAGGCGCTCCTCGACCGCGCGGCGGGGATCGACATCGCGGCACCTCCGGAGGAGCTCCGGACCGAGATCGCGACGCTGCGACGCGAGATCCCGACGCGCCTCGTCGCGCTGTCGCGCGCGGGGGAGCCCGAGGCGGCGCGGCTCGCCGACGCGCTCGCGCAGATCGACACGGCACTCGAGACGCCGCGGACGCCCGACCCCGCGTTCCTCTGCCTCCAGGTGAAGGCGATCGTCACGGCGCTCGATGGCAGCGCGCGGCTCCGCCTCGTTCCGGCGACCGCGACCAGCTACGCCACGGTCCTTCCCGCGGGGGAGGGCCGCTACCAGGTGCTGGTCGTCGAGGACGTGAGCGGGACCCCGAGGACGATCGTGTACGAGGGCACGCCCGAGGAGCTCGAGGCGCGCCAGGGTTTCAAGGTGCGCCCGCCGAGCGCCCCGAAGAGGAGATGACCATGCGATTCCTTCCCGCCCTTCTGCTCATCGCCGCCCCGCTCCTCGCGCAGGAGCCCTCCGAGGAGGGGCGCCGCGCGGAGCAGGAACGCAAGGTCGCCGAAGAAGTCCGCGCGTACGAGAAGCGCGCGGAGGAGATCCGGCGGATCGAACGGCAACGCGAGGTAAGCGCGAAGCTCAACCGTCTCCTCGACGAGCTCCGCTCGAAGAACGAGGCGACGCGCAAGGACGCAATGGAGGCGCTGAAGCAGGCGAACCTGAGCCTCGACGAGCTCCTCCCTCTCATCGCGGAGGCGCTGGAGAGGGCCGAGCGGATCCGGACCGACCTCGGCGAGTACCGGGCGCTCGCTTCCGGGCTCCGCACCCTGCGCCTCGGCACGGAGGCGATCTCGGGCTCCGCGGACGGCACCGACTACACGCTCAGGAGCCTCGGGGACGGGAAGTACGAGCTCACCGCGACGAAGCGGCATGCCGACGGCAAGCTCATGGAGGAGACAAGGGACCAGGGCACGCTCAAGGATCTCCAGGAGAAATACGCGTTCCTCCGGGCGGGGCTCGCGATCCAGGCGCCGCTGGTCGCCGCCACGCCGGTCCAGGTCAATTGGGGAGACTTCGGGGGAGTCTGGAGGGGACGGGTGGTCACGGACGGCAACGCCCAGGACCTGACGTGGAACGGCGGCGGAAGGGTCGGCGTCAACGTCACGCCGCCGCCGGAGGAGCTGCGCTTCCACCTCCAGCTGCCGGAGGGCGCAGGGTTCATCGTGCAGCAGGTCGTCCCCGGCTCGCGCGCCGAGCAGATCGGGATCCGACGGATGGACATCCTCCTGAAGCTCGACGGCGAGCTGATCGACTCCCCGATCCAGCTGAAGAAGCTCCACGAGAAGACGGGCGTCCTCGAGATCATCCGCCGCGCGGAGACGAGGAAGATCGACCTCGCGACGTTCCCGGAATGGAAGCCCCAGGAGGCAGCGCCCGACGACGCGCCGTTGAAGTTCACCCGCTAGGTGGAAGTACAATCGGCGCGTGGACAGCGCCGCACGCCCGCGTCTCCGCTCCGATCTCGAGTTCGCCGCCGCCGAGGCGGGGCCGGAGGGCGAGCCGCTCCTCCTCGTCCACGACCCGCAGGCGGTCGCCGTCGAGGTCGCGCAGTTCGGCCTCGGCGCGCTCCCGATCCTCGAGCGCATCGACGGCAGCCGCACGCTCGAGGACATCCGTCTCGAGCTCCTGAACGCGGGCGCGGGCATCGTGCCGATCGACGACCTCCGCTCCTTCGTGGAGACGCTCGACCGCTGCTGCCTCCTCGAGGGCGGCCGATACGAAGCCGAGCTGCGCGGCCGCGAGGAGTTCGAGCGGGCGCCGCTCCGCCCCGCCGCGCACGCGGGCGCCGCCTACCCCGAGGAGTCCGCCGAGACGTCCCGCTTCCTCGACGGGATGCTCGCGCTCGCCCCTTCCTCCCCCCGCGCCCCCCTCCTTCGCCTCATCGCGCCGCACATCGACCTCCGCCTCGGCGCCGAGGTCTACGCGCACGCCCACCAGCGGCTCAAGGCCTCGGGCCGCCCCGACGCGGCGGTCGTGATCGGCGTCCGCCACGCCCACGGCACGCGCCGGTTCACGGCCTGCCGGAAGGACTTCGCGACGCCGCTCGGCACCGTCCGCCACGACGCGCGGCTCATGGACGCGCTCGAGGCGCGCCTCGGCCCCATCACGGACGAGCAGCTCGTGCACCGCGAGGAGCACTCGGTCGAGTTCCAGGCGCTCTGGCTCGCGCACCTCTGGCCGGACGACCCGCCGCCGATCGTGCCGCTGCTCGCGGGATCGTTCCACGACCTCATCGAGGCGCGCCGGTCGCCCGCGAGCGAGCCCGAGGTCGAGTCGTTCGTGAAGGCGCTCCGCGACGCGATCGCGGCGGACGGCCGGCGCGTGCTCGTCCTCGCGAGCGTCGACCTCGCCCACGTGGGGCCCATGTACGAAGGGCCCGAGGGCCTCGACGAGGCGGCCGAGCGGCGGCTCGAGGAGTACGACAAGGGGATCCTCGGCCACGTCGAGGCCGGGGATGCCGAGGCGTTCTTCGCCGCGATCGCGGAAGACGGCAACGCGAGAAACGTCTGCGGCGTGTCGCCCATCTACGTCGCCCTCCGTCTCGGCGAGGGAAAGGGCGACCTGCTGCGCTACGGCCAGGGGCGGATCCACCCCGAGAGCGGATCCGTGGTCTCGTTCGCCGCGCTCGCCTTCCCGCGGTGAGTTTCGTGGACGCGAGGGGGCTCCGGGGGCCGTCCTTCCGCGGTGGCACGCGACGTGCGAAGAGGGCCTTCGTGGCCACGAACGCCCTGAACGACGCGCGCAGGATCCTCGAGCGGCTCGAGGTGCGCTACGGTTGCGACCCCGACCTCCGCCAGCGGATGCTCCCGATCATCGTCCGCATCCTCGAGGCGGGCCCCGAGTCCAGAAAGACGCTCCTCCGCCTCGTGGTCGAGGCGTACGAGCACCACGTGAAGGTCCGCCGCGCGCTCGACCTCCTCCGGACGAGCCTCCGCGAGCGCCTGAACGACGTCTACGCGAGAAAGCTCGGCATCGAGCCGCCGCGCGTCGGGTAGCTGCTACACTCGCCCGCGTGCGGCGCGGGCTCCTCCCCCTCTTCCTCGCGGCCGTCGCGTCGGCGCAGGAGGCGGACTTCGGCGCCGATGCGCTCCGCGCACGCGTCGAGGCGCTGAGGCCCGACGTCGAGGCCGCGCTCGAGGCACCGCTCGGCGACGCCCTCGACGTCCGCGTGATCACGTCCGACGCGCTCAAGGATCTCCTCGCGAAGGAGTTCGAGGCGCAGCGCGGGGCGATCTCGGGCGGCCCGCGCGGCGAGGCGCTCCGCGAGGCGTGCGCGCAGGAGGCCGCGCTCGCGTCGCGGATCCTCCTCGCCAAGGTGGACCTCTCGACCGGCGCGATCCACGTCTGCCCGGAGAACTTCCGGCGCATCGCGGCCATGGACGAGTCGTGGAAGGCGCTCCTGTCGCAGGACGCGCTCGACGCCGTGCTCCTCCACGAGATGGTGCACGTCTTCCAGGCGCGGCGCTTCGGCCTCGCGCGCTTCGTCGGCGCCCCGACGTCGGTCGAGCAGCTGACCGCGCGGAGCGCCGTCATCGAGGGGCACGCGCAGTACGTGGGCCGCATCGCGGCGAAGCGGCGCGGCCTCGACGACGCGGCCGGGCTGATCGACCGGACGCAGACCGAGGTCCCCGCGAGCGTCGAGGACCCCGCGTTGCGCCACTTCGCGGAGGTCGTCGGCGCGAACCTCGCCTTCGCGTACGTCGAGGGGGAGAAGTTCGTCGGCGCGGTCGCGAGCAAGCTCGGCTACGGGAAGGCGGTCGAGAGGATCTTCCTGAGCCCGCCCGAGACGCTCCGGGTCGTGTCGAACCCGGACGAGTACCTGGTCCCCCGGGCCCCCGACACCTCCCTCGACGGCATCTCCTCGCTCGTGCAGCGGCTCCTCTCGGAACGGGGCGGCGCGACGCAGGTGGTGCCGTTCGGCCTCCCGGCGCTCCGGGCCGCGCTCTCGCCCGCCGGGCGGGAGGTCGTCGAGGAGGCCACGCGCGCCTACGACAAGGGGCTCGCGATCGTCGCCGCGGGGGAACCGAAGATGACGGTCGCCTTCCTCTGCGGGCGCGACGATGCCGCGGGCAAGCTTCTCTACGACGCCGACGTCCTCACGTCGAAGGCGAAGGACGAGCTCTTCGGGAAGAAGGGCTCGCAGATCCGCATCGCCTCCGCCTCGTACCGCGACGTCTCGTTCGAGGGGGCGGACGGCGTCGAGGCGGTGAAGACCGTCGAGATCGGGGCCGTCCGTCAGCGGATCGAGACGGTCGTCGCACGGCGCGGCCGGCTCGTGCTCGAGACGATGGTCCTCGACGCGGACGCGCCCGGGCAGGCGGCGCGGCTCGCGCGCGAGGTCCTCGAGCTGATGCGGGGCGCGGAGGTCACGGACCCTTGGGACGGGAGGAAGGGCGACGAGGCGCGGAAGGCGCTCATGGGCGCGCTCGGCGACCCGCACTGGGGAACACGCTGGCGCGCGACGCGCAACCTCGCGCGCATGAAGCAGGCCCCGGAGATCGACGCGGCCCTGGTGCGGATGCTCGAGGACCCGGACGCGTCGGTCGCCTGCGACGCGCTGCGGGCGCTCGGCCGGCGCGGCAGGCTCGGCGACCTCGTGGAAGGGCTCGCGGATCACGCCGGCTGGGAGCTGCGCCTCGCGTACCTGCGCGCGCTGGCGGAGCACGAGACGAGCCGGGACGTGCGGACGTCGCGGCTCGTCGAGGCGCTCGAGGACGCGCACGCCGCGATCCGCGCGTACGCGTTCACGGAGCTCGACGACCTGGACGCATGCGACCTCATCCCCTGGAATCTGCTGCGCGCGGGAACCGAGGACCCGGACCCGGCCGTCCGGCTCGCCGCCTTCGGCGCGCTCCCCTACGGCGGCCTGCCCGCCGAGGCGCGAGACGTCCTCCTCGCGGCGCTCCGCGACGAGGAGCCCCGCATCCGGGCGGCCGCCGTGCGGCGGCTGGACGACTGGGCGGAAGAGAGCCCGGAGGTCGTGAAGGCCCTCATCTCGGCCCTCGGAGACGACTCGAAGTGGGTGCGGCGCGCCGCCGCGAGCGGGCTCGCCCGCGCGGGCAAGGGAGCGGCGACGGCGCTCCCGGCGCTCTGCCGGCTGCTCGACGACGAGGATGCGCGCGAGGCCGCGGCGCAGGCGCTCGGGGAGATCGGCATCGCGGACGCGGAGGCGACGCGGAAGCTCGAGACGCTGCTCGACGCTCCCGATCTCGGCCTCCGCGTCGAGGTCGCGCGCGCGCTCATGAACCTCGGCGGCGAGCCCTCGAGCCTCGCGCCGGTCTTCGCGGAGGCGCTGAGGAAGGGGGAACGCTCCTACCTCGCGGCCGAGGCCCTGGGCGAACTCGGCGACGCGGCGCGGCCCCACGTGGCGGACCTCGTCGCCGCGCTCGGGGACGAGAAGGAATACGTGCGAAGCGCCGCGGCCCGGGCGCTGGGCAGGCTCGGGGCGATCGCGGCGGAGGCGCTCCCCGCGCTCGAGAAGCTCGGCGGCGAGGAGGAGGAGGAGGAGCCCGAGCGGGACGAGGACGGCAACCCCGTCATCGGGCTCGGCGGCGGAATCGACGAAGCCGACGTGCGCCGCGCGGCCCGCAATGCCGCGAGAGAGATCCGCGAAGCGCTCGCCGCCGCGAAGCGGTAGACGCTACCCGTACCCCGCGCCATCGATCTGCTCCTCGTCCATGCCGACGTGGTGGCCGATCTCGTGGAGCAGCGTGATCCGGAGCTCGTCGATCGCCTCGTCGCGGTCGCGCGCGATGCGCTCGATGTTCCTCCGGTAGAGCTCGATCTTCGGCGGGAGGTCCATGCCGTCGTCGATGCTCCGCTCGAGAAGGCCCTTGCCGATGTAGAGCCCGAGCGTCAGCGGGTCGACGTCGGGGTGGGGCCGGGGGAGGGGAAGGACCTCGATCGCGGTCTCCTCGACCGCGCGCGCGACCGGCGCGGGGAGGTCCGCCTTCGCCTTCCGGACGACCTCGTCGATCTCCGCGTCCGTGAGCCGCGCGGGCTCCTCGAAGAGGCGCGGCGCGAGCTTCGCCGCCCGGCGGAACCGCGCGGCGCCGTCGCCGCCACGGAACTCCTCGAGGACGCCCCGGTACCACTCGGCCTCCGCCTCGTCCTCGAGGCCGCCGTGCACGCGCGCGAGCGCCTTCTCCGCCTCCTTGAAGCGCCAGAGGTGGAAGAGCGCCTTCCCCTCGAGGAGCGGGTCCTCGCCCGACCGCGCGGCAATGAGCGCGTCGTCGAGGCGGTCGAGCTCGAGCCGCGCCCACGCCACGTAGCGCCACAGGTCGCGCGGGTCCTTCTCGCGCCGGATCGCCTTCAGCGCCTCCGCCTCCACGGCCTCGAGCTCGCCCTCGTCCGCGAGCGCGTCGAGGCGGTCGAAGATCTCCTCGGACACGGAAGCTACCGCTCCTCCTCGTCGGCGCCGGCCGCGAGTCCGATGACGCCGCGCCGGCTCGAGAGGACGAAGGCGAGGAGCCGCTCCACCTCGGGCGTCGTCCGCCGCACGAGCGCGAGCCGCTCCTTGAGCGGACCCTCGGTGCGGAAGAGCGCGCGGAACGCGTCCTTGATCGCATCGACGGACGCGGCCGGGATCCCCGCGCGCTTCAGGCCGACGCGGTTGAGGCCGGTGAGCGTCCGCGGCCGGTCGCCGACGACCATGCAGTAGGGCGGCACGTCGCGGCTGATCCCCGTGAGCCCCCCGATCATGGCCAGCTCGCCGACCCGGGCGAACTGGTGGATGGCGGAGTTGCCGGAGAAGAACACGCGGTCGCCGACCTCGACGTGCCCCGAGAGCAGCACGCCGTTGCAGAGCACGATGTTGTTCCCGATCACGCAGTCGTGGCCGACGTGCGAGGCCGCCATGAACAAGCCGTCGTCGCCGACGAGCGTCACGCCGTCGGGCTTCATCGAACGGTGCACCTGGCTGAACTCGCGGAAGACGTTCCGGCTGCCGATCCGCGTCGCCCCCCAATCCCCCCCCCTTCCCTTGATCTGCGGGTCGTGGCCGAGCGCCGCGCTGAAGCAGATCACGTTGTCCTCGCCGATCTCGAGCGGCCCCATGAGGCACGCGTGCGGGCCGATCCTCGTCCGCGCGCCGACGACGACGTCCTTCCCGATCACGGCGTAGGGCCCGACCTCGACGTCCGCGCCGAGCCTGGCGCCCGGGTCGACGATGGCGGTCGCGTGGATGCGCACCCGCGGATTGTAGAATCCCCGTCCCGTGCGTGTCCTCCTCCCCCTCCTCCTCGCCGGCTGCGCTGCGGACTTCGTGACGGTGGACCGCCAGCCCGGCCTCAACGGGAGCTGGAGCCTCGAGCGCTCCTCCTTGGACATCCAGGGCTCGACGGCGACGCTCTCGGTCGAGGGCCGGCTGTTCGTCTTCGAGGGGGTCGACTGGATGCGCGGCCGGATCGCGAAGGAGGAGGTGGCGCTCGCCGGCGCGGGCGGGCTCCGGGTGCGCGCCGACAAGGAGCGCATCGTGATCCGGCAGGGGAGCGCGATGGCCGACCATGCCCTCGCGTCGCTGCCGCCGGGCAGCCGCTACGCCTGGCACGAAGGCGCGCTGACGCCGCGGTAGACTCGGGGGGTGCGGGGCACGCTCCTCCTTCTCGCGGTCTACGCGGCGTTCCTCTTCGCGACGGGCAGCCGGCCGGCCTCCGCGCGGCCGGAGTTCGCGCGGAAGGAGGCGAAGGCGTGCGGCTACTGCCACATCAACCCGCGCGGCGGAGGCCCCCGCAACCAGCGCGGCCTCGAGTACGCGCGGAACGACTTCCGGTTCCCGCCGTCGAAGGCCGATCCGGGCGAGATCCGCCCCGCGGACAAGGAGGCGCTCGCGCGCGTCGGCAAGCTCCTCGACCTCGACCACGTCCCCGCGGCCGTGAAGGACCTGCGCCGCCTCTCGAAGGCGGGCAGGAAGGACGACCCCGCGCGCCTGGTCGCGGAGCAGAAGATCCACGACCTCGAGGTGAAGGGCACGGAGATCCTCGGCAGCGCGCGGCTCCTCGTGCGCGGCTCGCGTCCGGACGAGGGGGTGGAGCTGCTGCTGCTGCTCGCGACGCAGTACAAGGATCTCGAGGTCGGGAAGGAGGCGATCATGGACCTCCGCGAGCTCCGCCGCGACGCCGCGCAGAAGGAGAGGATCGAGCGCGAGGAGCGCGAGGCGAAGGCGCGTCTCCAGTACCTCGACGGGCTCCTGCTGCGCGCGGACGGCCGCACGGACCTCGCGGAGAAGGCATTCCGCGCGGTCGT